>JAHBXY010000310.1 GCA_019636275.1 Planctomycetota bacterium
GCGCCGCCTGCTCGAGCTCGCCCACGAGCTCCGGCCGCAGCCCCAGGCGCCGGAGCACGGTCAGGAGGTCCTGCGGCCGCCCCTGCGCGCGCTCGCGCGCCTGGACCTCGAGCGCGCGCTGCGCCTGGGGCGCCGTGAGCAGGCCGCGGCCGACGGCGTGGCGGAGGAGCGCCTGCTCGAGGTCGGGGGTCACGGCCGGCGACGATATCGCCGGGCGGGACGACGGGCGAGGGAAGGCGCCTGCTGGCATCCTCCGACCAGCCCGACGCGCGTGCGCTGACCTCCTCGCCGGCGCGTGCTATGACGAGCCGCTCGCGAGGTGCGCCATGGCGGGTCGTCTGCAAGACAAGGTCGTCCTCATCACCGGCGCCAGCCGCGGCGTGGGCGAGGCCTGCGCGCTGGCCTGCGCGCGCGAGGGGGCGCACCTGGCGCTGGCCGCCAAGACGGTCGAGCCCAACGCGAAGCTCCCGGGCACGCTCCTCGACGTGAAGGCGCGCGTCGAGGCGCTCGGCCGGCGGGCGATCGCCATCCAGACCGACGTGCGCTTCGAGGAGCAGGTCGACGCCATGGTCGAGGAGACCGTGCGCACGTTCGGTCGGCTCGACGCGCTGATCAACAACGCGGGCGCGATCTCCTGGGGGTCGGTGGCCGACTGGACGGCCAAGCGGTTCGACCTCGTCGTCGGCGTCAACGTCCGCGCCGCGTTCCTCGCCAGCCGCGCGGCGATCCCGCACCTGCGCAAGCAGGGCGGGCACGTCGTCATGATGTCGCCGCCGGTCAACCCGAAGGCGGCCGCCGGCAAGGCGCCCTACCTCACGTCGAAGATCGGCATGACGCTGCTCGCGCAGGCGATCGACGAGGAGGAGGAGAACGTCCACGCCTGCGCGCTGTGGCCGGTCACCGCGGTGAAGACCGCCGCGACGGTGAACCTCGGCATGGCCGGCGACGACCAGATGCGCACGCCCGAGGTGCTGGCCGACGCCACCCTCGAGCTCCTGGCGCAAGACCCGACGAAGGCGCGGTTCCGCGCGTGGCTCGACGAGGAGGTCCTGCGCGAGCTCGCCGGCGTCACCGACCTCGGCCGCTACGACTGCGTCCCGGGCAGCACCCCCGAGCCGCTGAGCATCGGCCTCGTCGACCCGGATTGGCGCCGCTCAGCGACCTGACGTCTCGTCCGAGGCCGTGATCACGACGAGCGGCCGCGCCGGCTGCTCCTCGGCCACCCCGCCCTCGACGCGCGCCACGGGCGGGCCGCGGCCGACGAGCACGAGGCGCCCGCGCAGGTCGCGCCCGGCCAGGGCCGCGGTCACGAGCGCCCGCCAGGCGCGCTCGTCCTCGTCCTCGACGGTCATCACCCGCCAGCGCGCGAACGGCACCGGCGGGACGAGCAGGTCGAGGTCGCGCTCGTAGGCGTGCCCCGGCGGCAACGCGTCCAGGCCGTAGACGCCGCGGTCGGTGATCGCCAGCACCCGGTCGAGCGGCAGGGCGGTGCCGTTCTCGATCCGCACCGCCTGCCCCGTCCGGCCGCGCGTCAGCCGGAAGGCGCCGCCGGCCTGGCCGTCGGGCCGCGGCAGGCCGATCGCGTCGACCCGCACCAGCGCTCGCGTCACCGGGCCGACGGGCAGCCAGGCGGCCGGGCGCTCGCCGGGCGCGAGCGTGACCTCCTCGAGGGCGGCCGCCGCCGTCAGCAGGGCCGGGAGCGGCAGCCCGCCCGGTGCCAGGTCGACCTTCGCCCCCAGCGCGCGCGGCGCGG
>JAHBXY010000311.1 GCA_019636275.1 Planctomycetota bacterium
CGCGCGCGCCGACGCGCGTGACGTGAGTGATGGGCCCGGGCGCGCAGGCGTCCGGGCCCGTCGCACGTACGGCGCGCGCCGCCCGGCCCGGCTACCGTCGGGGCGTGACGACGAGCGAGGAGAGCCCGCTGCCCGGCGCGCCGGGGCCGATCGCGCGCGCCGCGCTGCTGGTCGCCCTCGCGGCGACCGGCTGGCTCCTCATGCAGGCGCTGCACGAGGCGGGGCACGTGCTCCACGCCCGGGCGTCCGGCGCCGCGGTGGAGCGCGTCGACCTGCACCCGCTGCGGCTGTCGCGCACGGTGCTCGGGGCGAACCCGCACCCGCGCTTCGTGGCCTGGGGCGGCGCGGTGTGGGGGTGCCTCCTGCCGCTCGCCCTCATCCTGGCGGCCCGTGCGCGCGGCGACGAGGCGACGGCGCTGGCGCGAGCCCTCGCCGGCGGCTGCCTCCTCGCCAACGGCGTCTACCTGGGCGCCGGCGCCTGGAATCTGGCCGGCGACGCCGGGGACCTGCTGCTGGCCGGCGAGGCGCCGGCCGCGCTGGTGGCCTTCGGGGTCGTCGCCTGCGCGGTCGGGCTGGCGCTCTGGCACGGGATCGGCCCGGCGCTCGAGTCCGCGGCGCGGCCGCGCGTGATCGCGACCTTCACGGGGGCGGCGATCGTCGTCGCGGTCCTGGAGCTCGCCCTGTAGGCGGCTACCTGCCGAGCGCCGCGCGCGCGGCGGCCAGGGCGGCGGCGGCCTCGCGGGCCTTCGGCGAGCTGGGCGGCAGGCCCCGGAGGGCCTGCTCGCAGTCGTCCACGGCGCCGCGGTGGTCGCCCAGGCGCCCCCGCGAGATCCCGCGGTTGGCGCGCGCGACCACCAGCGCGGCGTCGAGCTCGAGCGCGCGGGTCAGCGCGTCGACGGCGCGCGTGTGGTCGCCGGCCATCTGGTAGAGGGCGCCCAGGTTGGCGAGGGTGTGGGCGGGCGTGGCGTCGCCCAGGGCCAGCGCGCGCTCGAGGTCCTCGGCCCCGCCGGCGAGGTCGCCCGCGTGCGCCCGGGCCACGCCGCGGTTGGCGAGCACGGCCGCGTCGTCAGGGGCGAGCGCCAGGGCGCGGTCGTGGTCGGCGATCGCGCCGTGGTGGTCGCCCAGGCGCTCGCGCACGATCGCCCGGTCGCGCCAGTAGGCCGCCTGCCGTGGGTCGAGCTCCGTCGCGCGCGTCAGGTCCTCCAGCGCGCCGCGGTGGTCGCCGAGCGTGTCGCGGCACGCGCCGCGGGTGTGCCACAGGCGCGCGTGGTCGGGGAACGCGGCGACCGCGCGGTCGAGGTCGGTCAGGGCGCCCGCGAGGTCGCCCAGGGCCTGACGGGCGAACGCGCGGTTCGCCGCGGCGAGCGCGAAGCTCGGGTCCGCCTCCAGCGCGCGCCCGAACCACTCGAGCGAAGCGCCCGCGTGGCCCTGGCTCATCAGCACGCTGCCGACGTTGTTCAGCGCCGGCGGGTCCCGCGGGTCGAGGGCCTGCGCCCGGCGGGCCACCTCGAGCGCCCGGCCAAGGTCTCCGCGGGCCACGAGGGCCTCGGTCTCGGCGCACAGGCGCACGACCTCCGGCCGGCGCGCGCGCGGCGCGGGCGACGCCGGGTCCTCGACGACCGGAGCGTCAGCCGGCGGCGTCGTGACGTCGACGACCGGCGGCGCGGCCGGCCGCGGCGGCGGGGCGTCGACGACCGGCGGCGCGGACAACCGGGCCTCGAGGTCGAGCAG
>JAHBXY010000312.1 GCA_019636275.1 Planctomycetota bacterium
GCGCCGGCCGCCACGCCGGAGGCGCCGGTCGTCGCGCCGGAGGCGCCGGAGGCGCCGGAGGCGCCGGTCGCCCGGCCGGCCCGCACGCCGCCGCGGCGCGTGCGGACCGTCGGCCCGGAGGCGTTCGAGCCCAACGACGACCCGGCCCGCGCGGCGGCGATCGAGGCCGGCTCCTACCGCGGGCTGACCCTCCGCGGCGAGGACTGGTATCGCCTCGACGTGCCGGCGGGGCACGAGGTCGTCGTCGAGCTGACGTTCGACGCGCGGGCGGCCGACCTGGACCTGGCCCTGCACGCGGCCGACGGCGCCGTCCTCGCCACCAGCCAGGGCCTCGGCGGGCGCGAGCGCCTGCGCGTCCTGCCGCTCGCGCCCGGGCCACACCTCCTGCGCGTCCACGCGCCGCCGGGCTGGGCCGGGGCCCGGCCGCCCGCCTACCGCCTCGACGTCGACCTCCCCGCCTGGACCGCCGCCGACCGCTTCGAGCCCAACGCGCCGCCTCACCCGCCGGCGCGCCTGACACCCGGCGCGCACGAGGCGCTCGTCTGCACGGGCGAGGACCGCTACGCGCTCGTCGCGCCGATCGGCTCGCGCGTCGAGGTCACGGTCACCTGGTCCGCCGACGCGGGCGACCTCGACCTCGACCTCCTCGATGACGCCGGCCGCGTGCTCGCGCGGGCGGCGCGCGACGGCCGGGCGAGCTGCCACGTCCCGCCGGGTGGCGAGGTCGTCCTGCGGGTCACGGGCGACGAGGGCACCCCCTACGCACTGGCGGCGGCCGTCGGCGCCGGGCCGCCGGCCGACCGCTTCGAGCCCAACGACGCCCCCGCCGCCGCGAAGGACCTGCCCCCCGGCGAGCACGCCGACCTGCGCCTCCTCGGCGACGACTGGTACCGCGTCGAGGTCCCGGCCGGCCACGCCCTGCGCGTGACCGCCACGTCGCCCGTCGCCGACGGCGACCTCGACCTCGCGTTGCACCGCCTCGACGGCGCCCTCCTGCGCGCGTCGCGCGGCCCGGGCAGCGCGGAGCGTTTGGAGTACGCGCCGCCGGCCGGCGGCCCGCTCCTCGTGCGCGTGCACGACGCGCGCGGCGCGCCGGCGCCGCTGGCGTACACGTTGACGGTGGCCACGGCGCCGCACCGCCCGGCCGACCGCTTCGAGCCCAACGACGTGCCGGAGGCCGCCAAGGACCTGCCGCCGGGGGAGCACGGCGAGCTCGTGTGCACGGTCGAGGACTACTACCGCGTGGCCCTCCGCGCCGGCCAGCGGCTGACGGTCGTCGTGCACCTCGACCCGGCCCGGGGCGACCTCGACCTCGAGCTCCTGGCGCCGGACGGGCGCGTGAAGGCCGCGTCGCACGGCGTGGGCGCGCGCGAGGAGGCCACGCTCGTGGCCGAGCGCGACGGGCCGCACCTCGTGCGCGTCTACCGGAGCGAGGCGCCCTACCGGCTCGTCGTCACGGTCGAGTAGGCGCCAGCGCCCAGGCGACGAGCGCCGCCTGCGCCGCCTCGCGCGCGGCGGCCTCGTCGGCGCCCGTGCGCTCGAGCGCGCGCACGAACGCGTCGACGACGGGCTCCACCTGCGCCGGGGTCGACGGCGGCGGACGCAGGCGCTCGAGCACGAAGGCCGCGTTGGCCGCGTGGGCGCACACCCAGGCGGCGTGATAGCCCGCGTAAAGCTCGGGCGTGTCGACCGCCCACTCGGCGTGGAAGTCGGCGCGCCGGCCG
>JAHBXY010000313.1 GCA_019636275.1 Planctomycetota bacterium
TGTGAGCCGACACGGTCGACCCTCGATCACGTCAACCGGCGAGCGCGGTCAGCCCTCGAACCGGATCGGCCGGGCCGGGTTTGCATCCGCGGCCGCAGCCGTCGAGCACACTAACGGCGGAGCGCGGCGAGGCGCTGGCGGAGGGCGGGCGTGAGCCGGCCGAGCCAGGCCTCCGAGAGGCCCGGGTCGGCGGCGAAGGCGCGCCGCAGATCGTCGGCCGCGCCGGGCTGGTCGAGGAGCACACGGACCAGCGCGCGCGCGCACAGCCCCTCGGGGTCGTCGGGCTGCTGGGCGAGGAGGCGGTCGAGGTCGGCGAGCGCGGCGTCGGCCCGGCCGCGCGCCAGCCGGAGCTGCGCCCGCGCGCCGAGCGCCCGAGGGAAGGGGGCGGGCTCGGTCAGCCGGATCGCCGCGTCGAGCGCCGCGTCGGCCTCGTCGAGCCGGCGCAACGCCGACGCGATCATGAAGCGCGCCATGTGCGCGCGCGGGTGGTCCGGGGCCCGGCGCAGGGCCTCGTCGATGGCGGCCAGCGCCTCGTCCGAGCGCCCCAGGTCGTTGAGGCAGAAGGCCAGCCCGATCAGCGGCTCGGTGGCGTGCGGCTCGAGCGTCAGGGCGGCCCGGGCGAGGACCTCGCCCAGCCCGTTGCGGCCCAGGTAGCTGTGCCAGGTCGCGCCCGCGGAGTAGCCCGTGATTCCCAGGTCCGCCTCGTGCAGGCGGCCGAGGAGGTCGACCCCGCGGCGCACGTCGCCGCCCCAGAGCCAGGTGAGCGCCTCGAGGAAGCGAGCCTCGTGCACGCCGCGCGCGTCGCGGGCGCGCTCGACGATCCCGCGCGCCTGCGAGCGCGCCTCGTCGAGCCGCCCGCGCCGGAACAGCGCGCGCGCGCGCTCGAGGACGACCATCTCCCGGAACAGCGGGCTGGCGCCGGCGCCGTCGGCCGCCGCCGCCAGCAGGGGCTCGAGCTCCTCCCACGGCGCGCCCGCGTGGGCGCGCCGCGTGAGCTCGACGAGCGCGGTCGAGAGCGCGGCGGGCAGGGCCTCGGCGGGGGGCGGGGACCGGCGCGCCACGGCCACCAGGGCCTCGATCAGCCCGCGCCGCAGCGGCTCGACCTCGATCGTGGCGCCCCGCCCGCGCAGGTGCGCGTCGACGAGGTCCGGCGCGCCCAGGCCCAGCAGCTGCCACTCGCGCAGGGCCTCGCCGAAGCGCCCCAGCCGCTGCAGGCAGAGGGCCCGCCAGAGCTGGGACTCCAGGTCCTCGGGGTGGTGGGTCAGGGCGCGCTCGAAGTCCGCGAGCGCCTCGCCCGGGCGGTCGAGGACGAAGTGGGTGTGCGCGCGCCAGACGAGCGCCCGGTGGTTCGGCGTCGGCTCGGTCAGGGCGATCACCTGCCCGAGCAGGGACGCCTTGCCCTCCACGTCGCCCTGCTGGTAGCGCGCGAGGGCGCGGAGGAGCAGCAGCTGCACGTCGTCGCCGCAGGCCTCGGTCGCCCGGGCCAGCGCCGCGTCGGCCGCGCGCAGGTCCTCGGGCGTCCGGGTGGCGCCGGCGCGGCGGAAGGCCACGCGCCCGAGGAGGTCGAGCGCCTGCGGCAGCCCGGGCGTGTGGGCGAGCGCCGCCTCGGCGCGCGCCGCGGCGCGGTC
>JAHBXY010000314.1 GCA_019636275.1 Planctomycetota bacterium
CCGCCAGGAGCCCCCACTCCGCCGGCGTGCGGGGCCCCTCGAGCCCCGCCCGGCCGAGGTGGCCCAGCGCCACGTAGACGACCGTGGCCGGCAGCATGGCCGCCCAGCTCGCGAGCACGTAGGGCCCGAGCCGCACGGGCGTCAGCCCGAGCAGGTAGTTGAGCGCGACGAACGGCACGACCGGCGCGAGCCGCAGGAGCGCCACGACGCGCCAGCCGCCCTCACCCACGGCCTCGTCCACGGCGGCGAACCGCGGGTGGCGGCGGGCCGCGCGCTCGACGGCCGCGCGGGCCGCGGTCCTCGCGAGGAGGAACGCCGCCGTCGCCGCGATCGTCGAGGCGCCGAGACGACGACCGTCCCGACGACCGGCCCGAACAGCGCGCCGGCCGCCAGCGTCAGCGCGACGCCGGGCACGAGGAGCAGGGCGCTCACCACGTAGAGCGCCCCGAACGCCAGGGGCGCCCACCCGCCGAGGGCGTCGACGCGGGCGACCACCTCCGCCGCCAGCCGCTCGAGGGGCAGGCCGCGCCAGGCGAGCGCGAGCCCCAGGGCCAGGGCGACCAGCGCCGCGGCGCGCAGGGGGCTCTGGTGACGTCGGAGCAGGTCCACGACGCCGCGGGCGAGGGACACGCGACGGTCAGGCCCCGTCACGCAGGGCCGCGGCCACGACCCGCAGGTCCGCCACGAGCGCGTCGAGGCCGCGCCGCCGGTCCGCGTCGGTCGGCGCGCGCAGGATCGCCGCCGGATGGACCGTCGCCGTGACCAGCGCGTCGAGCGGCGAGTCGACGAACTCGCCCCGATGCCGGGTGAGGCGGAAGGCGCGGCCGAGCAGCGCCTGCGCCGCCGTGGCGCCCATGAGCACGAGCACGCGCGGCCGCAGGAGCTCGAGCTCCTGCTCGAGCCAGGGCAGGCAGGCCCCGACCTCGCGCGCGCTGGGCTTGGTGTGCAGGCGGCGCTTCCCGCGGGCGACCCACTTGAAGTGCTTGACGGCGTTCGTCACGTAGGCCTCGTCCCGCGAGAGCCGGGCCTCGGCGAGCGCGCGGTCGAGGAGGCGGCCGGCAGGGCCGACGAACGGGCGGCCGGCCCGGTCCTCGGCGTCGCCCGGCTGCTCGCCCACGAGCATGAGCGGCGCGTCGAGCGGCCCCTCGCCGAACACCGTCTGCGTCCCGCGCTCCCACAGCGGACAGGCGCGGCAGCGCGCGGCGGCGCGCCGCAGCGCCGGCAGCGTGCGCCGGGCGGGGAAGTACTGCGCGGCCGAGTCGAGCGGGGCGCGAGACACGCGGGTCGCATGGGCCATGAGGCCGCTCCTGCCGACGTCGCGCGCGGGACGGCCACGTCCCGGCGATCGTGTTAGGCTTCCGTTCGCGCCGGCGCGCCCTGCATCGCTGCGAACCGGGCGCCAGCCGCGCGTGAGGACCCGCTGACCCCGCCCCTGCTGGTGAAGAGCGCCTGGTCGCTGGGCCTCGGCGCGGCCACCGTGGCCGAGGTGGTGGGCCGCGCCGCCGCCGACGGCCAGCGCCACGTCGCGCTGGCCGACGTCGAGTCGCTCGCCGGGCAGGTCGAGCTGCACGCGCGC
>JAHBXY010000315.1 GCA_019636275.1 Planctomycetota bacterium
GCCCCGCGCCGGCGCCCAGGTCGGGCGCGACCACGCGCAGGCCGCGGAGGCGCGCCTCGAGCGCCGCCTCGGCCAGGAGGCGCGACTTGCCGCTCCCCGGGCCGCCCGTGACGAGCACGATCCGCGGCTGCCCGGCGGCCAGGTCGAGCGCGCGGGCCAGCGTCTCCGCCTCGGCGGCGCGGCCGACGAGCGGCGCGGCGGCGAGGGACGGCGCGACGGCGCCCTCCTCGCCCTGGGGCGAGGCCTCGCCCAGCGCGCGCAGGAAGGCCGCGGCGCTGCGCCAGCGGCGCGCGGGGGCCGGCTCGAGCAGGCGCTCGACCGCGGCGACGACCGCCGGCGGGAGGCCGGGCGCGCGCGAGGCGAGCGGCGCGGGTCGCCCGCGGAGGAGGGCCCGGGCCACCTCGCTCGCGGTGCGCCCCGGGAAGGGCAGCTCGCCCGAGAGCACGCGGTAGAGCGTCGCGCCCAGCGCGAACAGGTCGGCGCGGCGGTCGGGGGGCGCGCCCCGCAGGCGCTCGGGGGCCAGGTACTCGACCGTCTCGCCGGGGCCCAGGTCGATCAGCCGCACCGGCCACGCGTCGGCCGCGCCGGGGACCACGATCACGTTGCCGGGCTTGAGGTCGCCGTGCACGAGCCCGCGCGCGTGGATCGCGCCCAGCGCGCGGGCGAGCCCGACGACCAGGGGGCGCACCTCGGACCAGGGGCGGCCGCGGGTGGCGGCGAAGAGGTCCTGGCCCTCGACCAGGTCGCGGGCGACGAACGGCGCGCCCGGGCGGAGCGCGGCGAGGACCGCCTCGATGTCGGGCGAGGAGCGGGCCGCCGCCGGGAGGCGCTCGACCCGGCGCACGACGCCCACGTCGCGCGGCGGCGGAACGGCCGGGTGCGAGAGGCGGGCGAGCGCGCGGTACTCCGCCTCGAGGAGGCCGCGGGCGGCGTCGCCGAGGTCGCGGACGACCTTGAGCGCCAGCGGCGCGCCGTCGGCGGCGCGGTCGCGGGCGCGGAGGGCCACGCCCAGCCCGCCGCGGCCGAGCTCGGCCAGCACCTCGTAGCGGTCGTCGACGAGGGCGAGGGCAGGCTCGTCAGCCACGCGGCCACTCTAGCAGCGGCGTCGCGCCGGGGCCGGCGGGCCTCCTGCCGTGGTGGGCGGCCGCCGCCCGATCGGCGTGCGGAGGCCGCCCGGCGGAGATGGGGATCGCGCACGCCGTGACGCAAGTCATTTAACGTAGGCAGCTTGCGCGCTCTGGCTCCGCTGGCGCACGCCTTGCGAGAGGGGCGCGCCGGACAGGGAGGCGTTCATGGTCGGTGCGATCCAGCGGGCAGTCGGAGTCGTCGTGTGTGCGGTCCTCTTCGGGGGCTGCGGGGGCGGCGGGTCGAGCGGGCGGACGGCGTCGGGTGGCACGACCACCGCCGGGATCGCGTCGGCCTCGACCGCGCCGAGCGGGGTGCTGCCCGGCTCCAGCGCGTCGCCGCCGTCCCTGAGCATCGGGTCGAGCGCGCCCGCGCCTGCGCCTGCCGCGCCCGCGCC
>JAHBXY010000032.1 GCA_019636275.1 Planctomycetota bacterium
CGCCGCTGCCGCCGGCGCCGGTGTTCACCAAGCGCCTCCTGCCGCTGGCCAAGCGCCCCGGCCCGCCGCCGGGCGTGGCGATCCCCTCGTTCCTGCCCGACCGGATCGTGCGCGCCGCGCGCCGCGTGTTCGGGATCACCCACCTGCATCCCGAGCAGGCCCGGGCGATCGAGGCCGTCCTCACCGGGCACGACGCCATGGCCGTCCTGCCGACCGGCTACGGCAAGTCGCTGATCTACCAGGTCCCGGCGGTCCTCCTCGACCGGCCCGTGCTCGTGATCTCGCCCTTGATCGCGCTCATGCGCGACCAGGAGGACAAGCTCCGCGCCCGCGGCGTGCCGGTCGTGCGCCTCGACAGCACGCTACGCGCCCAGGAGCGGCGCGACGGCCTGGCCCGCGTGGCCCGCGGCGGGAGCCTCGTCGTCCTCACGACGCCCGAGACGCTCCACGCCAAGGACGCGAAGCCGGCGATCGAGGCGGCGCGCCCGGCGCTGCTCGCGGTCGACGAGGCGCACTGCATCTCGGAGTGGGGGCACGACTTCCGGCCGGCGTACCTGCAGCTCGCCGAGACCCGCAAGACGCTCGGCGTCCAGCACGTCCTGGCCCTGACGGCCACCGCCACGCCGCACGTGCGCGAGGACATCGCCCAGCGCCTGGCCCTGCAGGACCCGGTCGTGGTCCTCGCGCCGCCGCACCGCGCCAACCTGCGGCTGGGGGTGCACACGGTCTCGGGGCCGAGCGTCAAGCTGGAGATCGCCGGGCGGCTCCTGCAGCGCCTGCCGCGGCCGGGGATCCTCTACTGCGCCACGACCCGCGCCGTCGACGACATCTTCGCCGCGCTCTCGCAGACGAAGATCCCCTGCGCCAAGTATCACGGCGGCCTCTCGGACGAGGAGCGCTCGTCGGCGCAGGCGCGCTTCATGGCGAAGGACGGGCGGATCGTGATGATCGCCACGAGCGCCTTCGGCATGGGCATCGACAAGCCGGACATCCGCTACATCGTCCACTTCCAGGTCCCGGGCTCGCTCGAGCAGTACGTGCAGGAGGCCGGGCGCGCGGGCCGCGACGGCAAGCAGTCGGACTGCGTGCTCCTGTTCGACCGGGCCGACCTGCAGATCCAGGAGTTCCTCGAGGCCCAGGGCCGGCCGACCGGCGCCCAGCTCAAGCGGGTGGCCACGGCGATCTCGGCCTGGACCGAGGACGACGACGAGGGCGCGAGCCCCAACGACCTGGCGCTCGCGGCCGGGGTGCCGGCCGGCGCGGCGCGCGCCGCCTGCGTCGAGCTGGGCGAGCTGGGCCTCGTGAGCTTCGACGGCAAGCGCAAGGCGAAGGCGCTCGTCGACGCCAAGGCGCTGAAGAAGTCGACCGACGAGCTGGCGCTGCGCTTCGACATCCTGGCCATGCAGGACAAGAAGCGCCTCGACGCGATCACCAGCTACGCCGAGGTCGACGAGTGCCGCAGCGCCTTCATCCGGCGCTGGTTCGGCGAGAAGACCCCGCCGCGCTGCGGCAAGTGCGACGTGTGCCGCATCGGCGAGCGCGTCCGCCTGATCGAGGAGGCCGAGGCCCGCGGCGAGGCGCCGCCGCCGCCGGACATCTACGACGTCACGGCGAACAAGCTGCGCCAGGCCCGTGAGGCCCCCCGCCGCGGCCGCCGCGGCCGGCCGCAGAAGAAGCCGCAGGGCCAGCCGGGCAAGCGGCGCGGCCGGCCGAAGCGCAAGGCCGCAAGGCGCTAGAGGGCAGCCGGGAGACGCGCCAGCGCAAGGGCCTGCCTTCAAGCGCGCAAATGTGTGATCGGCCCGCTCGAACCACGAGTGGAATGGAACCACGAGTGAGGCGAGGGCGCGGAGGCCGAGGCGAGGGGGGAGCGCGCGCGGGTCGTATCAGACGCCCTGATCCCCGGTGGGCCGCCGGAGCGAGCGGGAGGCCCGCGGCTGCGGACGGCCGCGAGCGGTAGGGTCCGCATGAGCTGCAGCACCGCAGCCGCGGGACGGAGCTCGCGGAGGCGGGCCACACCGACGACCCGCGCGCGCCCCCCGTCGCCCGGCATCCGCGGCCGCAGCCGTCGATCACGCTAGCGTCCCCGCAGTTCGCCTAGCTTCTCGCGCGTGCGCGCGGCCTGCGGGTGCTCGGGCGCGAGGCGCAGGAAGGTCTCGAGGTCGGCCGCGGCGCCGGCGCGGTCGCCCTGCCGCAGGCGCACGGCGCCGCGGAGGAGCCAGGCCGAGGCGAGGAAGGGGTCGAGGTCGACGGCGCGCACGGCGTCGGCCAGCGCGCCGCCGAGGTCGCCCGAGGCGGCGCGGAAGTGGCCGCGCCAGAGGAACCCCTCGGCGTCGGCCGGCTCGGCGCCCGCGGGGAACGGGTCGAGCCGCAGGTCGTCGTGCTCGACCCGGGGCGCCGCCGGCGCCGGCGCCGGGCGCGGGCCCGTGACGCGGCGCAGGTCCGCGCCGCCGCACGACCAGCAGGCGGGCCGGTGGGTGTCGTGCAGGCTGTCGGCCTCGATGTCGTTCGTGGCTCCGCAGCGCAGGCACTCGAGGGAGCCCGGGTCGGTCATCCCCCCCACCATGCCCGGGCGAGGCCGCGCGCGCGAGCTACAGGATGCGCTTGCCCAGGGCCGAGGCGATCAGCCCCACGGCCAGCTCGGCCGTCTGGTTCTGCACGTCGAGGATCGGGTTGACCTCGACCAGCTCCATGCTGCCCAGCCGGCCCGTCTCGGCCATGATCTCCATGGCCAGATGCGCCTCGCGGTAGGTCAGGCCGCCGATCTTGCGCGTGCCCGTGCCCGGCGCCACCTGCGGGTCGACCGAGTCGATGTCGAAGCTCACGTGGATGTGGTCGGTCTCGTCCATGATGAGCTCGACCGCCTGCTCCATCACCGACGCCATGCCGCGACGGTCGATGTCCTCCATCGTGAAGGCGTGGATCCCCGACTCGCGCAGGAGGCGCCGCTCGACCTCGTCGAGGTCGCGCAGCCCGATCTGCGCCACCCGCTGCGGGAGGACCTTCGGGCCCGGGTAGCCGATCGACGTCAGCTCCTTCGGCCCCTGCCCGAGGAGGCACGCCAGCGGCATGCCGTGGATGTTCCCCGAGGGCGAGGTCTCGGGCGTGTTGATGTCGCCGTGGGCGTCGAACCAGATCACGCCCAGGCGCGGCGCGGCCTCGCCCTGCGCGCGGCCCTTGCCCTGCTGCAGGTGCGCGGCGATCCCCGCGATCGTGCCGATCGCGATCGCGTGGTCGCCGCCGATCACCAGCGGGACGCCGCGCCGCTCGAGGATCGCCTGCACCTCGGCGCACACCTCGCTGCACGCGCGCGAGACCAGCGGCAGGTACTTCGCGCGCGGGTCGCCCACCGGGCAGGTCTCGGGGGCCGGGATCGTGACGTCGCCGTGGTCCTCGACGCGCAGGCCGATGCGCTGCAGGGCGTCGTGCAGCCCCGCGATCCGCAAGGCCGAGGGCCCCATGCCGACGCCGCGCCGCCCCGCGCCGTGGTCCAGCGGGACCCCGACGATGTGGACGGTCTTGCCGTTTCGCTCGCTCATGGGCACCCCCGCGCTCCAGTCTATCAGAGCGGGCCTGGCAGGCCGGTCTCCCGCCCTCGTGGCGCCTCGGTGACGTCGGGTATCGTGGAGCCATGGCCAAGAAGATCACCCGCGGCGACGGCTGGGAGCTCATCCCGGCGGGCGGGGCCGAGCCGGACAAGAAGCGGCCCGGCTGGACGGCGCCGCCGGCCGAGCAGCGGATCCGCGTGCGCGAGGAGAAGCGCGCCCAGGGCAAGATCGTCACCGTCGCCAGCGGCTTTCGCATGAGCGAGGCCGACCTCAAGACCCTGGCCAAGGACCTCAAGGCGCACTGCGGGGCCGGCGGCACCGCCGAGGGCGACACGATCGAGGTGCAGGGCCGGCATCAGGCCAAGGTCGTCGCGCGCCTCGAGCGCGCAGGCTTCGGGGTCGTCTAGCTGGGAACGGGAACGGGTCGACGTAGCAGTTGACGCGCCAACTACTGGGGCCTGCCACGATGTTGGCTGTCGTCGGTCGTTCCTGGCGGTTGTGTGGCTAGCCGACGACGGGTCGCCCCGTTCCCATCGCCGTGCGCCCGCCGAACGCCCGGAGCGCCGCCCGGTAGACTCGCGGCGGGGGCAGCGAGGTGCCGCGTTGGGCCGCTTCAAGCACATTCCCGACCCCAGGTCGGGCTCCCCGATCACCGTCGCGTCGGACGGCACGCTCGACATCCCCGACGACCCGATCATCCCGTTCATCGAGGGCGACGGCACGGGGCGCGACATCTGGCGGGCGGCGAGCCGCGTGTTCGACCGGGCGGTCGAGCACGTGTTCGGCCGGACGAAGCGCCTCCACTGGTTCGAGGTCTTCGCCGGCGAGAAGTGCGTCACCGCCGGCAAGGGCGACGAGGAGTACGGCGGCTGGATCTCGCAGGACACGTTCGACGCGATCCGCACCTATCGGGTCGCCATCAAGGGTCCGCTGACGACCCCCGTCGGCGGCGGCATCCGCTCGCTCAACGTGACCCTGCGTCAGGTGCTGGACCTCTACGTGTGCTTCCGGCCCGTCTACTGGATCGAGGGCATGCCCAGCCCGGTGAAGCGGCCGGACCTCATGGACGTGGTGATCTTCCGCGAGAACACCGAGGACGTGTACGCGGGGATCGAGTGGCGCCAGGGGAGCGAGGCGGCGCGGCGCCTGATCGCCTTCCTCAACGACGACCTGTGCCCGTCGTCCCCGCACACGGCCAGCAAGCGCGTCGCCCCCGACTCCGGCGTGGGGATCAAGCCGATCTCCGTCCACGGCTCGCGCCGCCTGTGCCGGGCCGCGATCGAGTACGCCCTGCGCCGGCCGCCCCGCCCCGGCCGCCAGCGCTCGGTGACGCTCATGCACAAGGGCAACATCATGAAGTTCACGGAGGGCTTCTTCCGTGACATGGGCTACCTGGAGGCGCGCGAGAACTTCCGCACGCAGACCGTGTCCGAGCGCGAGAGCTGGATCCTGGGCAACCGCGAGGCCGACGGGAACCTCGGCGACGAGGCCAACGCGCGCATGATCGAGCCGGGGTTCGACCACCTCGCGCCGGCCGACCAGCGCGGCGTGATCGAGGAGGTCCGGGCGGCGCTGGCCCTCTGGCCGACGCACGGCGAGGGCCGGTGGAAGAAGAAGTTGATGATCAAGGACCGCATCGCGGACTCGATCTTCCAGCAGGTCCTCACCCGCCCCGAGGACTACGACGTGATCGCCTCGCCGAACCTCAACGGCGACTACATCTCCGACGCCTGCGCCGCGCAGGTGGGCGGCCTGGGGATCGCGCCCGGCGCCAACATGAGCGACGGCCTGATCCTCGCCGAGGCCACGCACGGGACCGCGCCGAAGTACGCCGATCAGGACGTCATCAACCCCGGCAGCGTGCTCCTCTCCGGCGTGATCATGTTCGAGTACATGGGCGGCGGGTGGGAGCGCGTCGGCGAGGTCATCCGCCGGGCGATCACGCGCACCATCAAGGAGGGGCGGGTGACCTACGACATCCACCGCCTGATGGTCGCCGAGGGGCGCGCGGACGCCACGAAGGTCAAGTGCTCGGAGTTCGCCGACGCGATCCTCTCGCACCTCGCGTGATCGCCGCGCTCCTGGCCACGTCGGGGCTCGCGTTTGCTCCTGACGCCTCGCGCCGGTACAACGGAGGACACCGCGGAGGGTCGCGCCCTTGCCCCGGCTCCAGGTCCTGAACGGAAAGCGCCAGGGCGCCGTCTTCGATGTCAAGGCGGGCGTCGAGGCCCTCATCGGCCACCGCCAGTCGGCGACGATCGGGATCGACGACCCGTGGGTCTCGTGGGACCACGCCCGGCTGTTCTTCGACCACGAGGCCACGTGCTGGATCGAGGACCTGGGCTCGACCAACGGCACCTACGTCAACTGCGTGCGCGTGAAGCGCGAGGTCCTGCGCCACGAGGACATCATCTTCCTCGGCAAGACGCACGTGATCTTCCTCTCGCCGGCCGAGGAGCTGGCGGGCGCGCCGCCGGGGCTCTTCGATGCGCCGCCGCTGGCGCACCCCGGCCCGGCGCCGGTCGTGCACGCGCCCTCGAGCTCGGCCGGGCAGCACCGCGCGGCGAACATGCACTCCTCCGCCGGGCCGTTCCGCAGCGACTCCGGCGTGCCGCCCCTGCGCGACCCGTTCGCCTCGGGCAACGTCGCCGCGCCCACCTGGACCCCGCCGCCCACCGGCAAGGCCAAGCGCGACCCGTTCGCCGACTCGTCGGTCGACCCGTTCTCCTCGGGGCCCGACTTCGCGCAGCCCCAGCGCCCGCCGCCGCCGCCGCCCACGCCCTCGAAGATGCTCCCGCAGGTCGACCGGGCGCGGCGCGCCTTCGCCGACACGAACGCCGACGACGACCTCCTGGGCGCCCCCGCCGGCGCGCCGGGGCGCTCGCTCAGCCTGTCCGACCTGGGCGAGGACCTCGGCGCCGGCAGCGCGCCCCCCGTGCACGAGATCTCGCAGCTCATCGAGGGCTACGACGACCTCGACACGCTCCTGGGCGACGGCCGGGCGCGGACGCCCGACCCCGCGCAGGCGCGGCCGTTCCGGCCCAGCATGCCGAGCGAGATGCGCACCCGCCCGATCGACACCGACGCCGCCCGGCGCATCCTCGCCGAGGAGGAGCGCGCCCCGGCGGTCGTGCGCGAGACCCCCTCGACCCTGAGCATGCCGGCGGTCCGGATCGACGGCTCGAGCGAGGGCGCGGCCAGGATCGTGGCGCCGCCGCCGCCGCCGCCCGTCGCTCGCGGCGGCCCCCCCCCGGCGCCGCCGCCCCCCGCTTCGCCGCCCCCCGCTTCGCGGATGGGCGCCTCGACCGCGTCGTCGCCCGCCCTGTCGACGGCGCACGTGGCCTCCCCGCCGGCCGGCGACGTCGTCCGGCCCGAGGAGCTCGACCCGCCGGCGCTGGCCTTCGAGCGCGCGCGCCTCGACGACGAGGTGCGTCGGCTCCGGGCGGCGCTGCAGTCCGCCCGGGCCGCCACGCCCGAGACCGCCCGCGCGGCGGCCGAGGTGCTCCGCGACCAGGAGCTCGGCCGCCTGGCGCGCCGCGTCGCCGAGCTCGAGCGCGACGCCGTGCGCCTGCGTCAGGAGCTGGCCGAGAAGCAGGCCGAGCTCGACGGCGTGACCGAGGAGATGATCGAGAAGGAGGACCGGATCGAGCGCCTCGAGGAGCGCCTGCGCGCGCGCCTCGGCGCCTCGACCGACGCCGACCTCGAAGCCATGGAGCTTCCTTGACGGGTTGACGGCTGCGGCCGCGGATGCCGGGCGCTGCGTCGCGCGGATCCGGCGATCGATGTCGGCCGCGCGCGCGCCGCATCGCCTCGGCCTCGCACGCCTGGACCGACGGGAAGATCACAACAGAGGAGCAGAGAGAGCAGAGGGCGTGCTCGGTCTGCGACCCGCCCCTTCGGCACTTCCGTGGTGATCTCCAAGAAGCCAGTGCCGAGCCCGTGCCGAGCGAGGTCTCAACGCAGTTCGAAAGCAGCAGAGGGCGTGTGACCCGCCCTCTGCTCCCTCTGCTCCTCTGTGGTGAACCATCCTCCTCGCCGCGAGCGGCTTCAGGGGAGGATTTGTACGTCCACCCCCTCGGGCGGCACGATGCGGATGTGCAGCTCGTCGAGCTGCTTCTTGCGCACGAAGCTCGGCGCGTTGACGAGCAGGTCCTGGCACTTCTGGTTCTTCGGGAAGGCCACGACCTCGCGGATGTTCGGCTCGTCGAGGAAGATCATGATCGACCGGTCGACGCCCGGGGCCATGCCGCCGTGCGGCGGGGTGCCGTAGCGGAAGGCCTGGATCATGTGGCCGAACTCGCGGTCGACGTCGGCCTTCGAGTAGCCGGCCAGCTCGAACGCGCGGTACATGACGTCCGGGCGGTGGTTCCGGATCGCGCCGGAGCTCAGCTCGACGCCGTTGCAGCAGATGTCGTACTGGTAGGCCTTGATCTCGAGCGGGTCCATGCCGTTCAGCGCGTCCATGCCGCCCTGGGGCATGGAGAACGGGTTGTGCGAGAACTGGACCTTGCCCTCGTCGTCGAGCTCGTAGAAGGGGAAGTCGACGACGAAGCAGAAGGCCAGCAGGGTCGGGTCGGCGAGGTTCTGCTCGCGCCCGACCAGCAGCCGCACCTCGCCCAGGACCTTGGCCGCCTGCAGGCGCGAGCCGAAGCCGAAGACGACCAGGTCGTCCGCCTCGGCGCCGGTGGCCGCCTTGATGCGCGCCACCTCGTCGGCCGTGAGCGCCTTCTTGAGCGACCCGTCGACCTCGCCCGCCGTGTAGATCAGGTGCGGGAGCCCGCCGTAGCCCTTCTCCTTGACCGCCTTCTCCAGGCGGCGCGCGGCGCCCTTGCCGTCCTTGCCCAGCCCGGGCAGGCGCAGGGCCTTCACGCGGCCGTCGCGCTTGCCCAGCGCGTCGGCGAACAGGCCGAAGCCCGTGCCGCGCACGGCCTCGCTCACGTCGGTCAGCTCGAGGCCGAAGCGCAGGTCCGGCTTGTCCGTGCCGAAGCGGTCCACGACCTCCCAGTAGGGCAGGCGCGGGAAGGGGAACTGCTGGATGCGCTTCTTCGGCCGGTCGGGGAGGTGCGGCGCGACGAGGTCGGGCATCTTCTGGTAGAGCCGCTCGATGACGCCGAACACGTCCTCCTGGGTGGCGAAGGCCAGCTCCAGGTCGAGCTGGTAGAACTCGCCCGGCGCGCGGTCGGCGCGCGCGTCCTCGTCGCGGAAGCAGGGCGCGATCTGGAAGTAGCGGTCGAAGCCCGAGGCCATGAGGAGCTGCTTCCACTGCTGCGGCGCCTGCGGCAGGGCGAAGAACTTCCCCGGGTGGACGCGCGAGGGGACCAGGTAGTCGCGCGCGCCCTCGGGCGAGCTGTTGGTGAGGATCGGCGTCTGGAACTCGACGAAGCCCTCGGCGTGCATGTGGTCGCGCATGGCGCGGATGATCACGTCGCGCACGACGATGTTCCGGTGCAGCCGCTCGCGCCGGAGGTCGAGGAAGCGCCAGCGCAGGCGCAGCTCCTCGCCGTCGCGGTCGCTCTCGCCCTTGGGGATCGCCACCTGGATCGGCAGCTCGGCCGCCTCCGAGTCGACCGTCAGGGCCAGCGCCTTGAGCTCGATCTCGCCCGTGGCCAGCTTGTCGTTGGGCTTCTCGCGGCGCACGACCTCGCCGTCGATGATCAAGATGCTCTCGACGCGCAGGTCGCGGACGCGCTCCGTCAGCGCGGGGGTCGACTCGTCGAACACGACCTGCGTGACGCCGTGATGGTCGCGCAGGTCGACGAACACCTGGTGCTTCTGGTCGCGCTTGCGATACAGCCAACCGCCGAGGCGGACGCGCTGCCCCACGTGCTCCGCGCGGAGCTGGTTGCACGTGTGCGTCCGGTAGGGGTGCTGGCTCATGACTCCTCCCGCCTTCGTGGAAGCGGACGAAGGTAGCACGGGGCCGGAGCCGCGCTACGAGCGCGTCGGGGCGGTCAGACCGCGACGAGGCGCAGGTAGTCGCCCAGCGCCCGCAGGACCCCCTGCTCCGTGGGCTCGATCCACAGGCGCACGGGGTCATCCTCGCCCGGGCCGGAGGTGACCGCCGCCAGGCGCTCGAGGTGGCGGCGGCGCAGCGTCGGCACCGACGCCCCCGGGAGCCGCTCCAGCGCGGCGCGCGCCGGCCGGGGCGGCGGCGCGTCGGGGCGGGCGTTGGTGGTCACGACGTCGCGCTCGGGCCGCGGCGGGCGGGCCAGGAACGTGGTCAGCTCAACGTAGGCCGGCCGGTCGGACGGGGCGACCACGAGGGCCAGGGTGAAGCCGTCGCGCAGGACGCCGGCGCGCAGGACGACCCCCGGCGCCGCGTCGCAGGTCACGCAGGCGAGCAGCACCGCGTCGCGGGCCAGCGCCTCGGTCAGCGCCTCGACGGCCGCGTCGGCCGGCGGCGCCGCAGGCTGGAACGACGGGGGGCCGGGGCGGCGGAAGCGCGCGGTCTTCTTGTCCAGCTCCGCCTGCAGCGACGCGGCGGCGCGCGCGAGGTCGGCGTCGGTGGGGTCCATGGGCGACATGGGGGGCGTCATCGGCCTCGATGAGAGTCGCTCGGCCCGCCGCCGTCCACCCTGCGAACGCTTCGCGCCACCCGGGCGTTCCGACGGCCCTGCGCTCGGTGGTTTGGCTTTGCCACTCCGCAGGTTAGGACCGATCGAACGGAACGTTCTGGCCGATCTGGAACGTTTCGTTCTGTTTGCCCGGCGGAGTGGTCCTAAGTCACGAAAGCGTCGCGCAGAATCTTCGGCCCCAGCCTTGCAATAGGAGACCCCGCACGGGAGCTGGCCACCCCGCCTCCACCGGGAGGGGGTCGGCATCGAGTCGTCGTCAGGCCGGGCACGCGCCCCGCCGCGGCTCCTCCCGCGCTTCCGGCCCGCTCCGCGGGTCGGTCGGCGCCGCTCGTTCCGGGCGGGCCCAGGGGAGAGGCACACCGATGGTCCGTGACGAAGGTCTCCGCCTGATCGAGGGGCCGACGGCGCGGCCGCGCCAGACGCCGAGCGAGCTCCGAGCGCTCGGCGCGCCGCGCACCCCCGACCTGTTCGACCACGCCCTCTCGGGCGCGATCGTCCTCGGCCTCCTCGGCCTCGTCGGCGCCGCCTGCGCCGGCCTCGGCCTCCACGCCACGATCGGCGCGGCGGCCGCCGCCGCGACCTCGTCGGCGCTCGGCCTCACGCTGCTCGGGTTCGGCCTCCTGGTCGCGCTGCGCCTCGTGATCCAGACCGGCCTGTGGTTCCGCTACCGCCCGTTCGACAGCGCGACCTTCGACGACGCCCCGGCGCTGACGATCATCATCCCGGCCTACAACGAGGGGCCCATGGTGGCCCGCTCGATCGAGTCGGTCCTCTCGGCCGCCTACCCGCGCGACCGCCTCGAGGTGTTCGTCGTCGACGACGGCAGCAAGGACGACACCTGGACGCACATCCAGCGCGCGGCCGCGCGCTTCCCCGGCCTGGTGACGACGGTGCGCTTCGAGAAGAACCGCGGCAAGCGCGCGGCGCTCGAGGAGGGCTTCCGCCGCGCCAAGGGCGAGGTGCTGGTCACGATCGACTCCGACAGCGTGATCGAGCGCCAGACGCTGCTCGCCGCCGCCGGCCCCTTCCGCGACCCGCGCGTGGGCGCGGTCGCCGGCCGCGTCGCCGTCCACAACCGCTCCGAGGGCCCGATCCCGCAGATGCTCCACGTGGCCTTCACGCTCTCGTTCGACTTCCACCGCGCGACGCAGTCGCAGTACGGCACCGTCTACTGCTGCCCGGGCGCCCTGACGGCCCTGCGCGCCTCGGCCGTGCGCGCGGCGCTCGACGCCTGGAGCAAGCAGAGCTTCCTCGGCGTGCCCTGCCCGGCGGGCGAGGACCGCGCCATGACGAACTACGTCCTCGCGCAGGGCCTCGACACCGTCTACCAGCGCTCGGCGGTCGTCCACACCGTCGTGCCGACGACCTACTCGAAGCTGTGCAAGATGTACCTGCGCTGGGACCGCAGCTACATCCGCGAGGAGCTGCGCCTGGCCTGGATCCTGTGGCGCCGCCCGCCGGTGGCGCTGGCCCTGACGCTCTTCGACGCCGTCCTGCGCAACCTGAGCTACCCGCTGCGCTACCTGACCGTGTTCCTCGTCGTGGCGGCGGCGGTCGTCGAGCCGCTGGTGCTGCTCACGTTCGCCGGGGCGATCACGCTCGGGGCGCTGTTCCGTATGCTCTACTTCCTCCGCTGCGAGCGCTCGTCGAGCTTCGTGTGGGGCGTGGCCTACGCCTTCTACTACCTGTTCGGGCTGACCTGGATCTTCCCCTACGCGCTGGTGACGGTGCGCGCGCGGGGCTGGCTCACACGCTGAGGTGTGCTCGACGGCTACGGGCGACGATGCTGGCCGCGGCGGCGGCGCGCGCGGGCTCGAAGTAGGTCGCTACGTCGTCGCCCGCGCGCCTCGCCGCCGCGGCTCAGCCTCGTCGCCCTCGCCTCTCGTGCTGCTTCGATCGAAGGCTGGTCACCAGCGCATCGAGCAGGACGACTCGGTTCAGCGCCGCCGCAGGCCGCAGCGCGTGCAGGCGCGCGCGGCGCGCGGCAGGGCGGCGCGGCAGCCGGCCAGCAGGGCACGCCGGCCTCGTCGCCGGCGCGCGCCCCACACGAGGTGCAGTGGGCCAGCGCGGCCGACGAGGGCGCGCCGCACGTCGCATCACGGCGCACGCACGCGCCGCCGCAGGCGGGCAGTGCTGGGCCGACGTCGGCACTCACGCGCGCACGGCGCCGGGCAGGGGCCGTGGCCGCGGTGATCGGCGGCGCGCCGGCCGCGCTGCACCAGGTGCTGCCGGTGGCGCCGCAGGCGCTGGCCACGGCGGCGTGCGCGGCGGCGAGCGCCTCGCGCGCCCGGGGCGCTCGGCGCGGCGGTCTTCCTCGAGGGCCGGCAGCGCCGCGGCCTCATCTGCTCGCCAGGGCGTGCAGGGCCTCGAGGCCGGCGCCGAGGGCGGCCGCGTCGGCCGGGAGGCGGTCGGTGGCGCCGCGGCCCGGGCGGTCGGCCAGGCGCTCGATCAGGAGGCGAAGAGGGCGGGGTCGGCCGTCGGCCTGCTCCGCCGCGTCGAGGGCGCCGCCGGCGAGGACCTTGGCCCGCAGGGCGGCCAGGCGCTCGGCCAGCGCCCCGACGGCGAGGTCGCGCGCGGGTCGTCGTCGCCCGCCAGGCGCAGGAGCTCCTCGCGCGGGCGGCGCGGGTCGATCGCGCGGTAGGCCGCCTGGAGCAGCGGGGCCACGACGAGGCGCGCCTCGCCCGCCGCGCGCTCGACCTCGCGCAGGAGCGGGAGGTCGGCCGGGACGGCCCGGGCGGCCAGCCGCTCGGCGCGCTCGAGCAGGGCGCCGAGCGCCCGCGTCCTCGCGCTCGAGGGCGTCCACGGCGTCCGATCGCCAGGAGCAGGGCGCCGCGCGGCGGGCGGCCGCCTCCGCCTCGGCGCTGCCCGGCGCGCCCGCCCAGGCCGGCGACGGCCCGGCGGGCCGCCGCGCCGTCGCCCGCGGCGAGCGCGCGCAGCGCCTCCGCCCGGGGTCGCTCGCCGCGGCGCCGCCGGCGAGCAGGAGGACCAGGACGAAGACCGCCGGCGCGCAGCGCCTCACGGGGCGAGCTCGAAGCGCAGGAGCGCGGCCACGCGGCCGGCGGCCCCGTCGAGGCCGCGGCGCGCGTCGCCGGCGACCAGGAAGCGCCGGCCGTCGGGCGCGAACGCCACGTCGTGGGTCGCGGCCAGGAAGCCGCCGAGGTCCAGGCGCTCGACGACGTGGCCGCCGGCGACGTCCCAGACGACGAGCTTGCCGTCGCGCCGCGCCCCGAGCGCCACGCGCCCGCGCGGGTCGAGGGCGACGGCGTCGACGTCGGTCCCGGGCAGGCGGCGCAGGAGCGCGCCGCTGGCCGCGTCCCACAGGCGCGCGCCGTCGACGGCGGCCGCGAGCACCTGCTGCCCGTCGGCCGAGACGACGACGCCGCGCAGGACGCCGGGCTCGCCCAGGCGGAACAGGCGCGTGCCCGTCTGCGGGTAGACCACGGCGCACGTCCCGTCGGCGTCGATCGCCGCCGCCACGCGCGCGTCGCGCGCCAGGGCCGCCGCGCGCGGGGCCAGGCCGTCGCAGCGGCTCGACCACAGGCGCTCCCCGCGCTCGGCCGACGACCCGGCCAGGCCGCCCGTCGCGTCGAGCGTGACGAGCGTGCGGCCGTCGGCCCCGAACGCCGCCGCGAGCGCGCGCCCCACCTCGACGACGACCTCGGCCGGCGCCGCCCCCCCGTCGTCGGCCGGCGCGTCGTCGACCGGCAGTCGGATCACGTGCGCCTGCCCGCCGACCGCCCACGCCGCCCGGGCGCTCGACAGCGCCGGCGCGTCCGCGGCGCCCGCGCGCCCGTCGCCGACCGGACGGCCTGCCCGGTCGTCGTCCCACAGGGCCGCGCCGGCGCCGCCCGTGACCAGGACCCAGCGCCCGTCGGACAGCGCCAGCCGCCGCGCCGCGCCGGCCGGCCCCGCCTGGCGCAGGCCGCGCAGGCGCAGGGGGCGGCCACGAGGAACGCCCGGCAGGCGTCGGGAAAGGGGCTCGCCGCGGCCTCGCTCACGCTCGCCCTCCCGCGGCCGGCGCCGCCTCGGCCAGGCCCACGCCGCCCAGCAGCACGAGCGTGGCGTCGTCCTCGGCCGCGCGCAGGGTGGCCAGGGCCCGCGGCCCGCGCAGGGCGCACGAGCGCCGGCTGGATGGCGTCGAGGTCGTCGAGGTCGGCCGCGCGTCGCCGCGGCTGGCCGCGCGGGCGCCCGCCGCCGCCGCGACCAGGGGCGGTCTCGGCGAGGGCCCCGGCCGCCGCCGGCGCCAGGGGCGCCGCTCGCCTCGAGGGGCCAGCCCGTGCAGGCGCTGGCGCAGGCCGACGCGCAGGGCCTCGTCGAGCGGCCCGTCGTCGCCCACGAGTGGCGCGGCGCCGGGCGGCAGGTCGGCCACCGGCGCCAGGCGCTCGAGGAGCCGCGCCAGCGCGGCCGTCGTCTCGGCGACCGGCGGCACGCCGTCAGGGCCGGCCGCGAGGACGTCGAGCGGCGTGGCCCACAGGCGCTCGACGACGCGCTCGCCGAGGCCCGGCCCGAGCGGCTCGCCCAGGACGAGCGCCTCGAAGCTCGCCAGGGCCCCGAGCGCGGCCGCCGCGCCCGCGCGCCAGGGCCCCGGGGCGGCGTCCATGACCTCGAGGGCGCGCGAGGTGGCCAGGCGCACGAGCGCCGCCGGCGCCACGACGCCCGAGCCCAGGCGCACGCCGTCGCCCGCCGCGCGCGGCGCGCGCCGCGCCGCCTCGCCGAGGACCGGCCGCAGCCCGGCGAAGCGCGCGTAGACCGGCTCGCCCGCGGCCGCGCTGGCGCTGAACGTGGCGCAGCCGAGGCCGTCGCTGACGACCACCCCGTCGGTCGTGCGCTGCACCTCGAACGGGAACAGGCGGCAGCCGAGCGGCCGGGCCTCGGGGCCCAGCTCCAGGTGCACGCGGCAGCGCCCGGCATCGTCGAGGAACACGCACGCGCCGCCCTCGCGCCGGGCGAGCACCCAGTGCGCGCGGCCGAGCGGGTCCGCCGGGTCGTCGGCGCGGGCGAACAGCGGGGCGCCGCGCAGGGCCGGGTCGGCCTGGACGAAGGCCGCCCCGGCCAGGCGGTCCATCTCCTCGCGGGTCAGCGGGCCGAAGTCGACCGTCCGGCAGCAGGCCCCGCAGGCGCCGCACTCGAAGCGCGTGCCGGCCGCCAGCCGGAACGGCCCGTCGGCCTCGTCGGCCGCCCGCGCCTCGACCCGCCGGCGGCGGCCCTCCTCGTCGGTCCCGAGCAGGCACCCGGAGAGGGCGAGCGAGCGCAGGGCCAGCCCGCCGACGTCTTCGGGGGCGCCGCTGACCTTCAGGGCCTCGTCCGCGTCGAGGTGCCCGTCGAGCAGGGCGAGCAGCGGGGCCGCCGCCGCGGGCAGGTCGAGCGAGAGCCCGGCCGGCGGGTCGACGACGCGCGCGCCCCCGTCCGGCTGCGGGACGACGCGCAGGCCCGGGCGCAGGAGGGGGCGAAACGACATGGCCAGCTCCGCCCCGCCGTGGGGCGCGGCGGAATGTACCACACCGTAGAATCCCCCCCATGCTCTCCGTCGAGAACCTCACCGTCCGCTTCGCCGAGCGCCCGTTGCTCGACGGCATCACCTTCCGCGTCAGCGAGGGCCAGCGCGTGGCCGTGGCCGGCCGCAACGGCCAGGGCAAGTCGACGCTCTTCCGCGTGCTCATGGGCGAGCAGGCGCCCGAGAAGGGCAAGGTCGAGCTCGACCGCGGGCGCACGCAGGGCTACCTGCCCCAGGACATCGCGCCGCCCGACACCGACCGCACGGTGATCGAGGAGGTGCTCGAGGCCGTGAGCGAGGTCAAGGCGCTCGAGGCCGAGGTCGAGCGCCTCACCTGCGCCCTGGCCGAGGACCCCGAGAGCGCGAAGGTCCTGGCCGAGTACGGGCGGGCGCAGGCGCGCTTCGAGGCGCTCGGCGGCTACGAGGTCGACGCGCGCGCGCGGACGATCCTCGACGGCCTGGGCTTCTCGCAGGCGCGCATGGACGGCCCCATGCGGCAGCTCTCCGGCGGCTGGCTCATGCGCGTGCAGCTCGCGCGCCTGCTGCTCAAGCGGCCCGACCTGCTGATCCTCGACGAGCCGACGAACCACCTCGACATCGAGGCGCGCGAGTGGCTGCTCGAGTACCTCAAGGGCTTCGAGGGGGCCGTGCTGCTCACCAGCCACGACCGCTACTTCCTCGACGCGCTCGTCGACCGGATCCTCGAGCTCGAGCTGGGCCGGCTCGAGGTCTACCACGGCAACTACACCTACTTCGAGGGCGAGAAGGTCGTCCGGCGCGAGCGGCTCAAGTCGTCCTACGAGCGCCAGCAGAAGGAGCTCAAGGCGCACGAGGAGTTCATCGCCAAGAACCGCGCCAACGCGGCCACGGCGCGCATGGCCCAGAGCCGGGTCAAGGTCGTCGAGAAGATGGAGATGATCGAGCTCCCGCCCGAGCCGCCCGCCAACGTGCGCCTGCGCTTCCCCGAGCCCGGCAAGAGCGGGCAGGTCGTGTTCCGCCTCGAGCACGTCGCCAAGCGCTACGGCGACCTGACCGTGTTCTCGGACGTGAGCCTCGACCTGCAGGCCGGCACGCGCCTGGCCGTCACCGGCGTCAACGGCGCCGGCAAGACGACGCTCCTCAGGCTGCTCGCCGGCCGCGACGAGCCGAGCGAGGGCACGCTCACGCTCGGCCACGGCGTCAAGCTGCAGTACTTCTCGCAGTACACCGACGACGTGGACCCCGCCGACGGGCGCACGCTCCTCGAGCTGGTGCAGGCCGCGGCGCCGCCGCAGCCGCCCGTGCCCCTGCGCACGCTGCTGGGCTGCTTCCTCTTCTCGGGCAACGACGTGTTCAAGACCGTGCGCGTGCTCTCCGGCGGCGAGCGCGCCCGCCTGAAGATCGCGCGCATGATCCTGCAGCCGGGCAACGTGCTCGTCATGGACGAGCCGACCAACCACCTGGACATCCACAGCCAGGAGGTGCTCCTGCGCGCCCTGCAGGGGTTCGGCGGCACGGTGATCTTCGTCTCGCACGACCGCCAGTTCGTGCGCGAGCTGGCCACGGCCGTCCTGCACATCGAGGGCGGCCGCGTCACCTACTACCCGTGCGACTACGAGCAGTACCGCTGGCGGCGCGCGCAGGACGCCAAGGGCGGCAAGGTGGCGGCCCGGTAGCTCGACTCCTCAGCGCGCGTCGATCGACCTACCTCGAGCCCGCGCGCGCGCTGCCGCGGCCAGCATCGTCGCCCGCAGCCGTCGATCACACCACTCAGCGCGCGTCGACGGTCACGAACCCGCCCCGGGCGCCCAGCGTCACGCGCGCCGGCCCGACGGCGCTCGGCAGCGGCAAGGGCCACCCCGACGCGCGGGCCACGAGGACCTCGAGCGCCTGCGGCAGGGCGAGCTCGAGCAGCGCCTCGACGCCGGCCTGGCGCAGGGCCGGGAGCGGGGCGTCGAACACGTCGACGCGCAGCGTCGGCCGGTCGGCGAGGCGCAGGGTCAGCCGACCCGCGTCGTCGACGTCGGCCGCGCAGGCGAGCAGGGCCTGGACGCTCGCCTGCACGACCAGCCGCCGCGGCTGCCCGGGCGGGGCCGCGTGCACGCGCACGACCAGGTCGCCCAGGCCGAGCTCCAGCGCGCCGCCGTCGCGCGGGCGGAAGACCGGCGGCGCCAGCGGCGTGACCTCCAGCTCGAGCGGGGTCCGCGGGTCGAGCCCGGCGACGGCCTCGGGCAGGATGCCGGCCAGGAACCCGGCGTCGATCCGCGCCGCCCACGCGGGCAGGCCCAGGCGCGGCGCGTCGGCCGGGCCGGCCGTCAGGTGCAGGGCGCCGGCCCGCCACGCGGCGTGCCCGAGGCGGTTCAGCAGGTCGTCGTCGACCGCGACCGCGACGCCGCCGCCGGCGAGGTGGGGCGCGGGGCCGGGCGTGGCGAGCGAGCCCACGTGCGTGCCGAGGTCGACCCGCGCCGGGCCGGCCGGCGCGACGTCGGCCGAGAGCACGACCGACGCGCCCGCGAGGTCGAACGCCACCCGCCGCGGGGCGAGCGACAGCGTGAACGGCTGGCCGAGCGCGGTCGTCGCCCGCGGGGCCAGGGCGCCCGCCAGGGCCCGGTCGATCGCCGGGGGCACGAGGTCCTGCACGCGGCGGGCGAGGAGCGCGGCCAGGTGCCCCTCGACGGCGCGCGCCACGTGCGGGCGCGCGAACGCGGGCAGGATGCTCGCCTCGACCTCGAGGCCGTCGAGCGTCACGCGCACGTCCTCGAGGCGCGTCACCACGCGGCCGTCGACCACCGTCGCGCGCGCCAGGCCCTCCACCCGCGCGTGGCGGGCGGCGAGGCGCGTCGTCGTGGCGATCGGCGCCTGCGGGCGCCAGCCCCACACCGCCGGGCGGCCTTCGAGGTGCAGGGTCGCCGAGACGCGCGGGTAGCCCACCCGCACGCGCAGCCCGCCCGCCGCCGGCTCGAGGTCGACCGTGGGCGCGTCGCTGCCGGCGTCGCGGGCCTCGACGCGCACGTCGAGCGCCAGCGGCCCCTTCTTCAGCGGGGCGTCGAGGAGCGGGTTCCTGGCGCGCAGGGCGGGGCCGAGGTCCACCGTGCCCAGGCGCGCCGCCGCCTCGCGGCTGGCCAGGGCGAAGGCCGGCCGCTCGAGCCGCACGGCCAGCGCGTCCTCGACCGCGCCCGCCGGCCGGGCCTGGCCGGCGAGCACCGAGCGCCAGCCGCGGGCCACGTTGCCCGCGCCGTCGGCGGCCGAGACCTCGAGGAGGTTCAGCCCGGGGGTCACGGCGAGGCGGCGCGCGAAGCGGCCGTCGGGCCCGACCGCGACCTCGGCGTCGCCGACCTTCAGCCAGGCGACCCCGCTCGGGTCGCTCACGCGCCCGGCGACCTCGACCTCTCCCACGGCCACGAGCGCGCCGCGCGCGGGGGTCGTGACCTCGACGCGCGGCGGGTCGACGTCGTGGGCGGCCGCCGGCGGCGGGCCAGGCCGCGGGCGCACGAGCGGCGCGCCGGGCGCGCGCAGGCGCACCTTCACGGCCAGGGCGCCGTGATCGGCGCCGCGCGGGAAGAACACCGCCCGGTAGCGCACCTCGAGCCCCGACCCGTGCAGGACGTTGTCGATCAGCCGCCGCGGCAGGAGGTGCACGCGCGGGTCGGCGCTGGCCGGGCTCGGGAACGACCAGGCCTCGTCGTCGCCCTCGAACGCGTCGAGGAGCCCCTGCGCCAGGTGGTCGAACGCCAGGGCCGTCGTGCGCGAGGGCGCCCCGTCGCCCGGCGCGGCGTCGTCGACGCGCAGGGGCGGGAACATGGCCCGCGGGCGGCGCGCGATGTTCGTGTCGCCGACGAGCAGCAGCCGCGCGTGCTCGACGCGCGCCAGGTCCTCGCGCAGCCGCGTCACCTGGTGGTAGAGCGGGCAGGGCCGGTGGAGCTGGTGGTCCTGCAGGCCGTCGACGAGGAAGCCGCCGCGGACGGCCGTCGGCGCGACCTCGAGCCAGGGCATGGCCAGGTGCAGGGGGAACACGGCGCAGCGCTGCCCGCCGAGCGCGAGGTCGACGCGCACGCTGGCGCGCGTGTGGTAGTCGCTCTTCTTCGTCCACTCGCCGCGGTAGGCCCGCTCGGCCGCGAGGTCGAGCCCGGGGGGCGTCCAGTCGAGCCAGCGCGTCGTGACCGTCGCCAGCGCCGCGCCGGGCGCCGGCGCGTCGGGCAGCCGCCAGGGGCGCGCGTCGAACCCGCCGTCGGGGCGCGCCACGCGCTCCTCGCCCGCGACGTGCGCCAGCGCGTAGCGCGAGTAGAGGGCGTGGTTGTTGTCGCGCGGGAACTCGTGGATCCCCGGGACCCACAGGCGGCCGGCGTAGAGCCCGTCGAGGACGGCCTGCGTGGCCGGGCCGAGCGTCGCGCGCGCGTCGCTCGCCTCGGTCACCTCGGCCAGGCACAGGAGGTCGGGGCGCAGGCGCGCGGCGATCGCGCGCACGTTGGCGTCGAGCGCGTCGAGGTCGCGCCCGGGGCCGAGCGGCACGCGGGGCCCCTCGGCCCGGTGCTCGCCCTTGCCCAGGTTCCAGTAGACGAGGGTCAGCTCGTCGGGCCGCGGCTGCGCCAGGGCGGCGAGCAGCTCCTCCTCCGTCGCGCCGACGCCCGGGACCAGGCTCAGCCCGGCCGGCAGTCGTCGGAGGCCGGCCGCCGCGAGGCCCCGCCGCCGCGCCGGCCCCCGCGCGGCGCGCGTCGGGGCCGCCCGCCGCCGGCGCCTCGAGGACCAGCGTGAACGGCCGCCGGCCGGCTCGGTGAACGCGCGCCGTCGGCGGCGCGCGCCCGCGCACGAGCTGCCCGGCCGCGCGCCGCCCGCGGGCCGGCGCCCAGCTCGAGCCGCCACGCCTCGCGCGCGGCGCCGTCGAGGACGGCCGTGAGGCCGCCCTGGTCGCGCCCGCGGTGCCCGCCCGTGGCCGGGTCCTCCTCGACCACCAGCGGCACGCGGCGGCCGGGCTCGACCGGGAACGCGACGAGGTAGCGCCTCGGCCGGCCGCCCAGGGCCAGCGGCTCGAGCGTCGCGGTCGCGCCGTCGAGCTCGACCGTGACGCGGTAGTGGGTCCAATCCTCGGCGGCGAGAAGGGTCCGAGGGGACAGGGCGAGGATCAGGAGCGGCAAGCTCCAGCGCAGCAACGTCTTCAGGCGACGCCTCCTCCGACGGGCGTCCCTGGAGCAAGCCGGACGCCGACGCTCGGGGCGACCGCATCGCCCGGCGGCGTGTGCTACCGTTCTGGGCGATCCGCGGCCCTGGCCGCGGTCTGCCCTGCACACACGACGACCCGCCCGGGGGAGCGCGATGGAGCCGATCACCGACATCATGGGCCAGGGGCGCGACGCCCAGGCCCAGGCGAGCAAGATCTACGGCGTCGTCATCGGGATCGTCACGAACAACAAGGACCCCGACAAGCTGGGCCGGGTCAAGGTCAAGTTCCCCTGGCTCTCGGACGAGGTCGAGTCGTTCTGGGCCCGGCCTGCCTACCCGATGAACGGCAAGGAGCGGGGCTACTGGTGGATCCCCGAGATCGAGGACGAGGTCCTCCTCGCCTTCGAGCACGGCGACCCCAATCGCCCTTACCTCCTGGGCGGCCTCTACAACGGCGTGGACAAGCCGCCCAAGTGCCACGACATCACGAACACGTTCGCCGGCGAGGGCTACGACCACGGCGCCTACAGCGCGTCGGGGCGCGACTTCAACGAGGACGGCAACAACGACCTGCGGTTCATCCGCTCGCGGTCGGGCCATCTGTTCATCTTCGACGACAAGAACAACGAGGAGAAGATCACCCTCTGCGACAAGGAGGGGAAGCGGCGCATCGAGATCTTCACCGACAAGAAGAAGGTCGTGATCACCAGCGCCGGGACCGACGGCGACATCGAGCTCATCGCCGAGCGCAAGATCCTGCTCCGCTGCAAGCAGCTCTACACGGAGTCGCGCGAGGAGACGGACATGAAGGCGGGCAAGACCTTCACCGTGAAGTCCGAGGACGACATGATCCACAAGAGCGGCGCCAACATGAAGCGCGAGGCCTCGACCAACATCGAGGAGAAGGCCGGGTCGTCGATCACCTACAAGGCGGGCTCGTCGCTCGAGATGAAGTCGGGCGCGGCGATGGACATCAAGTCGGGCGCGGCGATGTCGATCAACGCCGGCGCGACCGCCGAGTTCAAGTCGAGCGCGCCGATGACGATCAAGGGCGCGACGGTGGCGATCAACTAGGCGGCTCCTGAAGGGCCCTGGTAGAGTCTGGGCGCGCCGGGAGCGGCGCGGGCAGCGGGGGACATGGCCGAGGACGACGCGCGCGGCAACGTGCTCAGGTCGCTGGGGGTCTCGCGGCGGCGGCCCGACGCTGCTGGCGACGCCGCCGGGGCCACGGACGAGGACGCCGCCGGCGACGGCCCGGCCGACGCGGCGGGCGAGCAGGACGGCGGCGCCGACCCTGCCCCCGCCGACGAGGCCCCCGCCGACGACGCCCCTGCGGAGGCGAACGGCGAGCCGAAGGCCGTCTCGGGCCTGGGCATCAAGCGGCGCCGTCCGCCGACCGCCGAGCGGCCGGCCGCGGCGGACCCGGACGCGCCTGCGTCGCCTGCGTCGACCGGCGGCGGCCTGGGGATCACGCGCCGCAAGCCCGGCGCGGCGCCCGAGCAGGCGGCGCCGGCCTCCTCGAAGCCGGCCAATGACGCCGACAAGGCCGAGGGCCCGGCGCGGCGCCCGCTCGGCAACGACCAGGTGGCCGTGATCCTCGCCAACTACTTCCGGGGGCGCCCGGGGCTCGAGCTGCCACCGCGCGTCTACCAGCTCAAGCGCACGCACGGGTTCTACACGGGCGACGGGCGCCCCGAGCGCAAGCTCACGGTCGGCTTCGAGCCGGCGCTCGTCCTCTACGTGATTCCGGTCTACCCCGAGGAGATCTGGCCGACGTTCACGAAGGACTACAAGCCGATCGACCCGGGCCTGCACCGCCAGCCGAAGTTCGTCGCCGACGGCTTCGTCGTGGACGCGCCCTACAACATCCTCGGCGAGGGCTACATCTACGTGGCCTTCCGCTCGGACGGCCAGCCGCTCGAGCTGCCCGGGCCGTCGGGCGCCCAGGAGCCGGCCCCCGAGGCCGCCAGCCTGGGGCTCGGGATCCGTCGCCGCAAGTAGCAGGAGGGAGGCAGACCATGAGCATGGCCGCCGCGCGCGCCACCGACAACGTCAAGCACGACGCGCCCCACTGCCACGCGCCGATCCACCCGCCCGCGCCGTCGCCGACGCCCGTCCCGCACCCGCCCATCCCGATCATGATCGCCAAGGGCGCGGCCACGGTGACGATCAACGGCCTGCCGGCGGCGCGGGCCACGGACCAGACGGCCCCCTGCATGGTCGCGCCCTGCGTCCCGGCGGGGCCGGGGATGATCGCCAAGGGCTCGTCGACGGTCATGATCGAGAACATGCCGGCCGCGCGCGTCAACGACCTGGTGTCGTTCACCTCGTGCGTGGCGCCGATCCCGTCGCCGACCGGCAAGATCCTTCCGCCCGGCAGCCCGACGGTCAAGATCGGCGGGTAGCCGGCGTGCGGCGCCGCCACCTCGAGGCCCTGCGGCCCGTCTGCCCGGTGTGCCGGGCCCCCGGCGACGAGGCGCCGCTCGAGGTGGGCCGCGTCGAGCGCGAGGCCGAGGGCGACCTGCTCGAGGGCACGCTCGTGTGCGCGCGGGCGCGCTGCCAGCGCGAGTTCCCCGTGCTCGACGGCGTGCCGCTGATCGTGCCCGACGTGCGCTCGTTCGTGGCCGAGAACGTCTTCGCCCTCATGGCGCGCGACGACCTGTCGGAGACGCTCGAGGGCGCCCTCGGCGACTGCGCCGGCCCGGGGTCGTGGCTCGACGTCACGCGCCAGCACCTGAGCTCCTACGCCTGGGACCACTACGCCGACCTCGACCCCGCCGAGGAGCAGCCGCCGCACGGCGACCCGCCGGGGGGCCTCCGGCGGGTGCTCGCCGCCGGCCTGGCCCTGGCGCCCCCGCCGCCGCCCGGCCCGGCGCTCGACGCCGGCTGCGCCGTCGGCCGCACGGCCTTCGAGCTGGCCGCCCTGCCCGGGCGCGAGGACGAGCTCGTGCTCGGGGTGGACCTCAACGTGGGCATGCTGCGCCTGGCGAGCCGCGTCCTGCGCCAGGGGGTCGTGCGCTACCCGCGCCGCCGCGTGGGCGTGGTCTACGACCGGCGCGAGTTCGCGGCCCGCCTCCCCGGCGCCGAGCGCGTCGACTTCTGGTGCTGCGACGCCACGGCCCTGCCGCTGCCGGCCGGGACGTTCGGCCTGGCCACGAGCCTGCACGTGCTCGACTGCATCGCCGCGCCCGTCGAGCACCTCGCGGCGCTCGGGCGCGCCCTGCGCCCCGGCGGGCTGGCCGTGCTCGCGGCGCCCTACGACTGGGCGACCTCGGTCACGCCGCTCGACCGCTGGCTCGGCGGCCACAGCCAGCGCGCGCCGCACGGCGGCGCCAGCGAGGTGGCGGTGCGCCACCTGCTCACGGGCGAGCGCGCGCGCGCGCTCGGGCTCGAGCTCCTCGCCGAAGACGACGACGTCCCCTGGGCCGTGCGCATGCACGCGCGCAGCGTCGTGCGCTACTCGGCCCACGTGGTCGCGGCCCGGGCCGCCGGAGGTGCGGCGTGAAGGTCCTGTTCCTGGAGATCGACCAGGAGCGCGCCTGGGCGACCTGCGCGATCGGCCCGGGCTTTTTGGCCGCGTTCCTGCGCCACCACGGGCACGAGGCCGAGCTCCTGCGCGTCGCGGTCGACATGACCCACGACGAGGTGGCCGCGCGCGTGCGCGCCGCCGCGCCGGGCCTGCTCGCCATGTCGCTGACCACGCGCCAGTGGCTGCGCGGGCGCGAGGTCGCGGCCGAGCTGCGCGCGCGCCTCGACCTGCCGCTCGTCGCCGGCGGGCTGCACCCGACCTTCTCGCCCGAGGACGTCCTCGGCCGCCCGGGCTTCGACTACGTGTGCCTGGGCGAGGGCGAGGAGGCGCTCGTCGAGCTCGTGCAGGCGCTCGAGCGCGACGGCCGCGTGACGGCGCCGATCCCGAACATCTGGACGCGCGACGGCCAGCGCCCGGCGCAGCGCAGGCCCTTCGAGCCGGTCGACGCCCTGCCGTGGATGGCGCGCGACCTCCTCGACGAGCGCCACGGCGTCGTGCACATGACGACGCAGCGCGGCTGCCCGTTCCCCTGCACCTACTGCGCGGCGCGCATGTACAACGTCCTCTACGAGGACCAGGGCTACGGCCGCCGCCGCTCGCACGCCAGCGTCCTCGCCGAGCTCGAGGACCTGCGCCGGCGCGGGCCGCTCAACTACGTCATCTTCCTCGACGACACGTTCACGATCCATCACCCCTGGGTGAAGGAGTTCTGCGCCGTCTACGGCCCGCGCATCGGCGTGCAGTTCTCGCTCCACGCGCGCGCCGACACGGTCACGCCCGACCTCCTGCGCCGCCTCAAGGAGGCCGGCTGCCAGCAGATCACGTTCGGCGTGGAGAGCGGCAGCCCGCGCGTGCGCCGCGACGTGATGAAGCGGCCGATCTCGAACGAGCGGCTCAAGGACGCCTTCCGCTGGTCGCGCGACCTGGGGATCGTCACCACGGCCAACTACATGCTCGGGCTGCCCGGCGAGACGAAGGACGACCTCGAGCAGACGCTGGCGCTCAACGAGGAGCTCCAGCCCGACGACTTCGGCTACTTCGTCTTCTACCCCTACCCGGGCACCGACCTGTTCCGCACCTGCCTCGAGGGCGGCCACCTGCCCGACGACTACCTCGACCTGCCCGCGAACCACCGCACGTCGATCCTGCGCGGCATGGCCCTCGACCAGGCCGACATCGACGAGGCCTACGAGCGCTTCACCCGCGCCCGCGAGCGCGGGCTGCGCCGGAAGTACGGCGACGCGGCGGCGAGCGCGATCATCGAGGCCGAGGTCAACACCTCGGCGGCCATGGGGTAGGTCCGGCTAGGCGATCACCGCAGGGACGAACACGGCACGGAGACGCGCCAGCAGGGTTGCTTCGTTACTCGACCTCAGCGCTCCCCTGAGCACGTTCGTCGCGGTTCGTCCCTCTGGCTTCGAGACGAAATGCGCAACCAACGCGGCAGCGTTGTCAGCAGCTCTCGCGGACGGCGTCAGAGCCAGAGAACGGTGGATCGAACTCACGAGTGCCTGTCTGCCGGCGGCAGCGACAGCCGCTCTGTTCGGCTCCGACGGATCGGCCAGCCAATCCTCCGTCGCGCGAAGGCACCTGAGCGGGTCTGGATCGGCGAGTCCCGACGCCTCGGCTGCTCCCCCCGCCACTTCGAGCAGGAACCGTGCTGCGACGCGCTCGTCGACGGCCAACGCACGCTCGAGGCTGCGCGTCAGGCTCACTTCCTCGCGGCCCCAGCCGAGACACTCGAGCGCGCCCTCATGCCCGCAGGAGGCCGCCAACACGAGCCGCTCCTGCGTGAGGTCGCCCACCCGCACACGCTCCATCAGATAGGCGGCCTCGTCCTCGACTGCACCCGTCTGCCGCCAGCGGCCTTCGAGTTCGCGGAGCCTCACGTCGCTCATGGGCTGATCCGTCACGCCGCCTCGCCGGTCACGAGCCGGGTCGGATCAGGCGGTGTGCGCCGTCGTGACCGGGGCCCAGGCAAGGAGCCTGGCCGGTCAGCTTGTCACACCTCGCCCGCCCGCTTGACCGTGTAGACGCCCATGGCCACGGCCACGGGCCGCTCGGGGTCGTCGGGGTGGAAGGCGCGGATCGAGCTCACGCCGACGCGGTTGCCCACCCGCAGCACCTCGGCGCTGGCCTGCAGCTCGAGCGCGCGCCCCGGGCGCAGGTAGTCGACGCGCAGGTCGATCGTGGCCACCCGGTCGCCGGGGCCGGTGAGCGACCACACGGCGCTGCCGCCGACGGTGTCGGCCACCATGGAGATCACGCCGCCGTGGAGCGCCGGGCGCAGCGGGTCGCCGATCAGCTCCGGGCGGAAGGGCAGGCTGGCGAGGACCCGCCCGCGCTCGACCGTCAGCAGGCGCAGGCCGAGGAAGCGGTTGAACGGGATCGCCTCGTCGAAGATCTGGCGCACCAGGTCGAGGTCGACCAGGTCGCCCTCCGGCCGAGGGTCGGCGCTCATTCCGCTTGCCGCCGCAGCTCCTCGACGAAGGCCAGCGGCGTGAGCGCCTCGCGCGCCCGCCCCTCGAGCGGCTCGAGCTCGGCGAGGTGCTCCTCGGGGAGCTTCTTCTGCACCTGCTCGGCCTGGTGCTCGATGCCTTCGGCGTCGAGCGCCTTGCGCGCGTCGTGCGAGAGCACGCGCGCGTGCACCCGCCCCGCCTTGGCGTGGATCAGGAGCAGCGCCGCCGCCACCCCGACCGCCGGCATGGCCACGTCGGCGCCGTCGAGCAGGCCCGGGTGAGCGAACACCGCGTCGCGCAGGGGCCCCAGCCCCGGCCGGTCGGAGGCGAGCCGGAGCTGGCCGCCGTCCCCCTCGACGAGGAGGCGCAGCTTGCCGCGCGTCAGCCGCTCCAGGATCGGATCCGTGGCCATGGTGCGGTGTTCTACCGGACGGGTCGGACAACCTCCAGGGGGCGACGCAAGGCCTTGTTCGGCCAAGACTACCGCCGCTCCTCCAGGGCCAGGGTCCGCCGCTCGGCCTCGTCGATCCGCCCGAGGAACTCGTGAAACGCCGGGTACTCCTCGGGCGTCACCCGCCCCGCCCGCAGGATGAGCACGCGCTCGACGCGCAGCCGGCCGTCGCCCTCCCGCACGTGGAGGAGCGAGTACATGCCGATCTTCGTCTTCAGGACGACGTCGGGCGGCAGCCGCGGGCAGGCGTAGGGGCCGAGGTCGATCCGCGCCGTGTCGCGCATGACCACGGCGTCGCGCAGCACGAGGTCGAACTCGCGCCGGCGGTGCGCGCCGAGGCTCTCGCGCAGGCGCGTCGGCGTGATCCCGGTCTGCAGGGTCAGGGCGCCGTCGCCGCGGGCCCGCACCGCGCCCGGGACCTCGGCCACGAGCCGGAAGCCGAAGGGCACCCCCGGCTCCTCGAGGCGCGCCGCGCCGCTCTCGAGCACGCGCGCGCCCGGGAACAGGGCGTTGGCCTGCTGGGCGAAGAAGCTGCGCAGCTGCGCCGCCGGGGCGCGGGCGAAGGCCTCCTTCAGCCGGTAGAGGTCGAACGCCGGCAGCTCGCGCACGTGCTCGACGCGCGCCTTGCCGCCCGGCTCGAGCGTCAGCTCGAGCCGGCTGCGCTGCTCCTCGGCGTCGAGGCGGCCGATCGGCAGGACCTCGAGCACGCCGCCGCCGCGCTCGCACACGTAGGCCGGCGCGCCCCACAGCTCGGCCGGCAGCCGCCCGTAAGGGGCCAGCCGCGCGGCCTCGGGGAACACGTAGACCGGCTCGCCGCCGCGCGGCTCGACGCGGATCAGGCGGTTGCGCAGGTGACCGGGCTCGGGGACGGTCCAGTCGACCGCCTCCGCCTGCGCCGGCGACGACCCGGCCACGACCAGCTTGTGCGGCACGCGCGCCGCCTCGAGCAGGGCCAGGAGCAGCGTCGTCTTGGAGCCGGCGCGCGCCGAGAGCACCTGCGCGGCCGTCGCCGCGCCGTCGCCCGGGCGCGTCACGTGGTCCTGGACGAAGCGGTAGAGGGCCCGGGCCTTCTCGGCGTCGTCGTCGAGGTCGGCCGTCAGCTCGGCCGCCTTGCGGGCGACCTGCGTCGTGACCACGGCGCCCTGGCGGGCCAGCTCGCGGTAGAAGGCGCCGATCTCCTCGAGCGAGCGCCGCTCGACGACCTTGACCCAGGGCAGGAGCTCGTCGCGCTCGGGCGACAGCGGCTCGACCTCGAAGCGCGGGCGGTCGGTGGCCGTGAACACGTGCACCCGCCACTCGCCCCGGTCCTCGACCGTGTGCGTGATCCCCGGGCGCTTCATGTTGCGCTCGACGAGGGCCATGGGCGCGTCCTGGTGCACGAAGAGCACCCAGCGCGAGAGCCAGAACGGCTCGGTCAGCTCGGGGTCCTGGAAGTAGAACGGCCCGTTCGTGTACTGGAACCCCGGCGCGTCGCGCTCGACGCGGTAGGCGTGCTCGACGACGGCGCCGGGCGCCAGGCCGGGCATCTCGAACGTGTTGCCGGCGGCCTGGATCGGCTCGAGGACCTGGCCCGAGGGCGTGAACGTGCGCACGCGCAGGAGCTCGCCCCCCTTGGGGCGCGAGCCGTAGCGCTGGATGCCGGTGGCGTCGAGGACCTTGAAGAGCTGGTGCACGACGTCGACCGACGAGCCGTCGGGGTAGATCCGCGTGACCGTCTGGTCGAACAGGCAGGCCGTGGCCGCCTTGGGCCAGTGGCTGGCGGGCGGCGCCTCGGCCAAAACCTTCTCCACGTCGGGGGCCCACTCCTCCCAGAAGCGGTCCTCGCCGTCGCCCTGGCCCTGGAGCGCGCGCAGGAGGCGCCGCGCCGCGTGCCGCCCGGGCTCGACGCCCAGCGCGCCCTCGAGGAGCGTCATGGCCTCGGCCCGCGCCGCGGGGCTCGTCGAGGCCTCCTGGGCCAGGAGCTCGGCGAGCGTCACGTGCAGGTCGAGGTCCCACGGGCGCTCGGCCAGCCGCGCCCGGCGCGCGGCCACCTCGCCCGCGCGGTCGGCGAAGGCGCGGGCGACCTCGGCCCGGCGCTCGAGCACGTCGAAGCGGCCCCACCCGAGGGCCAGGAGCTCGTCGAGGGCGCCGTCGGCGCGGGCGCGGTCGCCCTCCTTCAGGGCGCGCTCGATCCGGCGCAGGAGCGTCGCGGCCTTGCCGCGGTCGAGGGCGAACAGCCGCTCGCGGGCCGCCTGCGCCTCGCGCGGCCGCCCGCGCAGCTCCTCGAGCTGCGCCCGGAGCTCGAGGACCGGGCCGACGGGCGGGCCGCCGGCCTCCAGGGCGTCGAGCGCCCGCTCGGCGTCGAGCAGCCAGCGCTTACGCATGAGGACCTCGATCAGCCGCAGGCGCGTCGTCAGGTCGCCCGGGTGGTCGGCGAGGACCTGCTCCAGCAGGACCACGGCGTCCTTCGTGCGGTCGTCCGCCACGGCGAAGTCGGACAGGCGCCGCCGCGCCCGGGCGCTGCGCGGGTCGAGCGCCAGCGCGCGCTCGTAGGCCGCCCGGGCCTGGTCGCGCCGGGCGGGCCCCGGCAGGTGGTCGGCGCGCTGGGCGGCGTCGCCGACGAGGAGCCAGAACCAGGCCGATCGCTCCAGGGCCGGCGTCGAGCGGCGCAGGTCGTCGAGGACCGTGTAGGCCTCCTCGCCGCGGCCCGTGACCGCCAGCGCCTGCGCGTAGAGCGCCTGCCGCGCCGGCCGCGTGTCGGCGGCCAGGCGCGCCAGGGCGTCGGACGGGCGCGGCGGCGTGGGCTCGGCCCAGCGCAGGTCGACGGGCTGCGGCCGCGCCGCGCCCTCGAACGCCAGGGCCCCGCCGCGCGCGTCGGTCAGGCGCAGCGCGAAGCGCGCCCCGCGACCGTCGGCCGTCTTCACCAGGAGGCGGTTCCAGCCGGCCGCGAAGCGCACCGGCACCATGAGCTCCTGATCGAGGCGCTCGCGCCCGCGGTCGATCACGGTCACGAGGCCGCGGTTCAGCCACAGCTTGGCCGACGGCCCCGTGTAGACCAGCCAGCCCTCGGTCGCGGCCGGGACGTTGACGTGCGCCAGGGCGTAGGTCACGGCGCCGCGCGCCGTCGTCGCGCGGCCCACCTGCGCGCTGGCCTCGGGCGGCTCGACCGTCAGGGGCAGCCAGCCCACCTCGCCGCGCAGCCCGCGGAAGCGGGCCGTCGGGTCGACGTCGCGCTCGGCGGCGGCCAGCTCGGGCTCGAAGGGCTGCTCGAGCGAGGCCGACGGGGCCAGGCCGAACGCCCCGGCGACGAGGAACTCGCGCACGAAGCCGCGCGCGACCTGCAGGCGCTTGAGACCGTCGACGTCGCCGGTCGCGCGCAGGAGCTCGGCCAGCGACGCCTGGACGTCGTCGCGCAGCGGGTGCGGCCCCATGCGCTCGGCGACGGCCCGGAGGCGCTTCGCGCAGGCCGCCTGCCCGCCGGGCACGAGCTCCCACACCTGCCGCAGCTCGACGAGCACGAGCGGCACCTGCGCGTCGGTCGGCGCCGCCTCGAGCGCCCGCAGGAGCGCCTCCATGGCGGCCGCCGCGTCGCCCGTGTGCAGGCCCGGGTGGTCGAGCGGCGCGGGCCCGGGCGGCGCCGGCGGCGCGTCCTGCGCGCGCGCCGGGGCGGCCAGGAGGAGGGCGAGGAGCAGGGTCGCGGTGCGGGGCATGGTCGTGCTCACAGGTGCGTGTCCGTTCACTGGGTCGCCCCACCGCGGCGCAAGAGCGGCCGCTCGGCCTCGGCGCGCTCGATCTGGCCCACCCAGGCGCGGAACTCCTCGTAGCGCTCGACCGGGACGCGCACCGCCTTGAGCTGCAGCACCCGGCGCGCCTTCAGGACGCCGCCCTCGAGCGTGTAGACGCGCCGGTAGACGCCGAGGTCGCTCTCGAGCTCCACCGGCGCGGGCACGCTCTGCACCGAGTGGCCGGCCGGCAGCTCGTAGGTGACGACCTCCTCGACGCCCGAGGGCACGCCCAGGAACACGTCGCGCTCGCGGTCCGTGTCGGCGGCCAGGCCCGAGATCGAGCGGCCGCGCAGGATGAGCCGGTCGAACAGCCAGCTGCGCACCTCCTGCAGCTCGAGGCCGCCCGTGGCCTGGCCGACGAGGCGCGGCACCTCGACGTCGACCTCGACGCGCAGCGGCGTCTCGAGGTCGCGCACGTCGCTCGTGCGCACGCCCGTGACGTGCGCGCCGGCGTGGACGCGCCCGATCGCCGGCTCGAGCTTCTCGCGCCGCGCGCCCTCGGTCAGCAGCCACTCGCGCAGGAGCGCGTCGAAGCGGCCGGTGCTCTCGATCACCGTCCGGAGCTGCCCGCCGCCGTCCTCGCGCAGCTTCACGCGGTGCTCCTCGCGCACCGCGTTGCCGTCGGGCCCCAGGTAGGGGATCTCCTTCACGGCGCCGCCCACGGGCGTGATCACGACCACGCGCGCGCCGTAGTCCATGCTCGGCAGGGCGGGGAAGGCGTGATGCTCGGCCGTCCCGTCGAGGAAGATCCCGCCCTCGCCCCAGTCGACCCACGAGATGCAGTGGTTGAAGTGGCCCATGAGCGGGAGGGTGATGTCCTCCTCGCCGCGGGCGTCCTCGCCGAAGATCAGCACGGGGTACGACGCGATCCCCACCTCGCGGAGCATGGTGTTGATGAGCGTCGCCTTGTCCTTGCAGTCGCCGAACTTCCGCGCGTAGATCTGCGTGGCGTTGTACGGCTTGAACCCGTGGATCCCGAACTCCCACGAGGCGTTGTAGCGGATCTCCGAGATCACGTAGTGGTAGATGCGCCGGATCTTCTCCTCCGGCGTCGCCGCGCCCTCGACGAGCTCGCGCACCTTGGCGCGGATCGCGTCGTCCGCCTCGTGCTGGTCCTTGACCAGGTTCCAGTACCAGGCGGCGAAGCTGTCCCAGTCGCCGAAGGTCGACACCTGCACCTGCGGCAGGAGCTCCTTCATCCACGGCTGGTCGGGCTCGCTCTCGAGGGCCGCGACGCCCGTGCGCTCGAACACGTAGGTCTGCGTGCCCGTGGCCTCGTCGACCTGCGGGCGCGCCTCGACGCCCGGGAGCCCCTTGATGTGGAAGTGCAGCTTGCGGCCGCGCGGGGCGACGAGGACGTAGCGCACGCGGTCGAGCGGCTGCTCGCCGCGGAAGTAGGCGACGTGGCCGTAGTAGTCGCCGAAGAAGCCCTGGGCCAGGTCGTCCTTGCGGTAGCGCACCTCGACGACGTCGCCCGGCTCGAGCGGCGGGAAGCGCACGGCGAAGCGCAGGTACTGCACGAACTCGCCCGACTGCCGCCCGCGCGACGAGCCCGTGGGCACCTCCTCGGCGCCGCCGTCCTTGCGGTACACGCGGGCCGCCTGGAACTTGATCCGCTGGTCCGACGCGTAGTAGGTCGAGTAGGCGGCCAGCCGGCGCGCGCCCTCCTCGTTCTCGATGCGGATCACCTCCTGGGTGAACTCGCTCGTCGTGCCGTCGAGGTTGACCTTGGCGACCGTCTGCTGGAGGAGGTAGCGGTGCGTCTGGCGCGGGTCGAGCGGCGCGCCCTTGACCGCGGCGACGAGCGGGGCGGCGTCGACGACCCAGGGGGCCTCGAAGGGCGCGGCGCCCTCCTGGCCGCGGGCGCGGTACTCGAGGTACTCGCGCAGGTCCACGCGGTTCGGGTCGAGGGCCAGGGCCCGCTCGAACAGCGCCTCGGCCTTCGAGGCGTTGCCGGCGCGCTCCTCGAGGTGGCCCAGGTCCTCGACCAGCTTCTCGTCGTCGGGGCAGAGCGCCAGCGCCTCCTCGAGCGTCGCCCGGGCGAGGGCCAGGGCGCCGCGCGCCTCGAGCAGCGAGGCCAGGTCGCGGCGGAGCCCGACGTGGAACGGGTCGACGACGAGGGCGCGCCGCAGGAGCATCTCGGCCGCCTCGTCGTGGCCGGCGTCGCGCCACAGCCGCGCCTGGGCGACGAGCACGCCCAGGTCGTCGTGGTCCCCCTCGAGCATGAGCTCGAGGACCGCCTGCTGGCGGCGCAGGTCGCCGCGCTCGCGCGCCAGGTCGAGGGCCCGGCTCAGGAGCGCCCGCGGGTAGGCGTCGGCGGCCTCCGCCTGCGCGCGCCGCTCGGCCTCGGCCATGAGCGCGTCGAGGCGGTCGGCGACGACCGGCCCCAGGCCGCGCGCGTCGTCGATGTCCAGGGCCAGGAGGCGCGCCTCGAGGTCGTCCGAGCCCAGCGCCGGCGCGAGCAGGGCGCGCGCCGCCTCGAGGCTGCCCAGGTCGAAGGCGTAGTAGCCGGCCAGGAGGACGCGCGCGGTCACGTGGTCGGGGTCGAGGCGCAGGGCCTCCTCGAGGGCGTGGCGGCGCGGGTTCTCCTCCTTGTTGACCGAGAACTCGGCCGGCGTGCTCGACGCGTGGCCGAGGAGCACGCGCAGGTGGGCCGAGTCGGGGCGCATGGCGCAGGCGGCCAGGAGCGCCTCGCGGTCGGGGTGCTTCCCCTGGTCGTGCGCCTGGCGAACCCACAGCAGGTAGCCCTCGTGGAAGCGCGCTCGCCAGTCGCCCGGCGCGGCCTTCGACAGGATCGCCGCGCCGTCGGGCGGCAGGTCGACGCGCTCGACGCCCGCCTGGAAGGCCGGGGCGGCCGCCACCTCGGGCAGGCTCGCCGGGCGCACGTGCGCCGCGCGGCCGCCGCCGGGCGCGCTCACGCGCAGGCGGAAGCGCCAGTCGCCCGTCTGGTCGGCGACCTTGAGCAGGACCTCGTTCCAGCCGGCGCGCAGGACCACGCCGACCGCCTCCTGGTCGGGGCGGTAGGGGCGGCGCACGTCGGCGCGCAGGACCTCGTGGCGGTTCACCCACAGGGCCACCGCCTCGTCCGACCCGAGGCGCAGGGCCACCGGCGTCGGCTCGTCGGCGTGCAGGTAGGTGACCGCGTAGGCGACCGCCTGGTCGTTCGGCCGCATGAGCGCGTCGAGGGCGACCTCGCCGCGCGGCAGGTCGGTCACGGGCACCGGGCGCCAGCCGACGGGGTTCTTCTTGCCCTCGAAGGTCGCCGCCGGGTCGAACGGCGCCGCCTCGGGGCCGTGGTCGCGCTGGAAGCCGGTGCCGCGCTCGTTGTCGAACGGCCCGACGACGAACCAGGCGCCGACCACGCCCAGCGCCGCCTCCTCGTGGGCGGCGAGGTCGAAGCGGCCGAGCCCGCGCAGGTGGGCGCCGCGGTAGGTGCGCGCCCAGTCGCGCGCCAGCGCCGGCGTGCGCGCGTCGTCGGCCACGCGCGTGAGCAGGGCCACGGCGTCCTCGTGGCGTTCGTCGCCCAGGAAGTGGACGCGCCGCAGGTAGACCTCGAGCCGCGCCTGGACGAGCGCCGCGGGCGCCCCCGCCCCGGCCGCATCGAGCACGCGCTCGAGCGCCGCCGCGTAGGCCTGGAGGGCCGCGGCCTTGCGCCCGCGCGCCTCGTGGTCGAGGCCCTCGTCCTCGCGCGCCTCGGCCGCGGGCAGCTCGACGCGGCCGTCGGGCCGGGCGCGGACGAGCGCCCGGTCGCGCGGCACCGTGACCGTCCAGCCGCCGTTTCGCAGCAGGAGCGCCCCGTCGGGCTGCTCGGTGACGTCGCCCGCGAGCCGCCCCTGGCCGGCGACCGTGAGCTGGTCGGCGCGCGTCGGCGCCGCGGCGAGCAGCGCGGCGAGGGCGGACAGCGCGAGGAGACGACGGAGCGTCGGGCGGCGCGTCGGCGCCGCGGCCAGCGGGTCGGGCATGAGAGGAGCCTCGTCTAGCGCTTGATCAGGTGGGCGTCGGCCCAGTTGGCCCGCCCGAGGATGTGGAGCGACGTCGGGTCGAAGTCGGCCTCGAGCGTCAGGGTCCGCGCCTGCGACACGTCGACCGACAGCTCGGTCGGGGCCTGGCCCTTGCGCTGCGTGACCCCGTTGGGGTACTCGCGCGCCGGCTTGCCGTCGAGGAGGACGCGGAACACGACCGCGCCCAGGCCCGGCTCGCCCATGTAGCGGGTCGAGTCGTCGAGGCCGATCACGGCGCGGAACTCCTTGAACGACTGGTCGAGGCGGTAGGTGAGCACGCAGCGCGAGTGGACGCCGAGGCCCTTGTCGAAGGCGCGGCCGCCCAGGCGCAGGACGCCGCCGGTGACGTTGCGGTCCTTCTTCCAGGTCCACACGTCGACCTCGTAGGCGTACTCGGGCGGGAAGCCCTGCGTCACGCCCTCGGGCTGCAGGTCGGACAGGTAGACGAACGCGCCGTTCTCGACGGCGAGCTCCTCGACGCGCGGCAGCCCCAGCGGCAGCTCGCCGCCCTGGGCCGCGAGCGGGTGAACCAGGCGCAGCTCGTCGCCCTGGAGCCCCGAGAGCTTGCCGGTCAGGTGCGAGCCGTCGATCAGCCGGGCCACGACGCGCAGGCCCGCGGGGGCCGCGGGCGGGTCCTCCATGGGCGCCAGGGCCACGAGCTCGACCTTGGAGACGTCGAGCTGCAGGGTGCCCACGCGCGAGCCCTGGGGCACGTCGGTGTTGATCACCACCCGGGCGCCGTCGAGCGACACGAGGCTGCCGCGCGCGTCGCCGCCCACCTTGAGCAGGACGCGGTCGACCTCGGTCGCCTGCCCCAGCGACAGCTCGAGCTCGCGCTCGCGCTCCGGGGTGGCGTCGAAGATCACGGCCCGCACGAGGCCCAGCCGCACGCGCAGGTCGCCGAGGCCCTGCGACGAGAGCGCCAGCTCCTCCTCGTCGCCGCCCTGGAGCTGCCCGCGCACGGCGTCGCCGGTCGTCAGCACGACCTTGGCCCCGCGGCGGTCCGCGCGCGGGGGGCCGGCCGGCTGGAAGCGGATCGACTTCACCTGGTCGAGCGGGATCGCCCGCTGCGGCGTGCGCACGACCATGCGCCCGCTCTCCTCGCGGATCGCCGTCACCTGCTCGTCGTGGGTGCCGCCCAGGGCCCGGATCTCCGCGGCCCCGGCCGGGCCGGCGAGGGCGAGGGCCAGGGCGGCCAGGGCCCCGCTGGTTCGTCCGCTGATACGTGCGCTCGGACCCATGGCGAGAGCTCCTCCGCAGATGGCGGAGCCAGTCTACCCGCTCCGCGCGAGGAGGATGGGGGCGGTGCGCGTCAGGCCCGTGCGCGGCCGGCGCTTGCGGCGTCGGTCTCCCCCGTCACCGTCCGGAAACGATCAGGGCGGGCCACGTGGCCCGCCCCGGTCGAGACGTCAGCGTCGGCCGACGACTACCACTTGAGCTGCGGCTTGGCGTCGGTCGCCAGCCCGGTGACCTCGGTCACGGTGCCGCCCGACTCCATGCGATACATGCCCACGCGCTTGCCCGACGCGTCGGCGCCGCCGCCGAGGATCGCGGCGATGATCTGGTGGTCGGTCATCCACAGCTTGAGGCCGTTGGTGTACGACAGGCCGGTCACGTTGACCGACACGCCGTTGACGTCCTTCGTGGCCTTGCTGGGCATCTCGGCCAGCTCGTAGTCCTGGCCGCTCCCCTGCGACTTGAGGAGCACGCCCTGGGTCGCGCCCGCGCTGCCGACCCACGTCGTGACCTCGCCGTGGGTGTGCTTCGTGGCGTCGAACGTGCCCAGGCCGATGCTCACGCGGTCGGCCGTGCCCTCCGCGGGCGCGCCGGCCGCGTCGCCCGCCGGGGCGATCTTGACCTCCTTGCCCGCCTCGCCCGGCTTGCCCAGGACGGCCTTGGTGACCACGCCGTCCGCCTTGCGGACGGTCAGGCCGAGGAGGGCGCCCTTGAGGTCGGGGAACGACGCGGCCATGGCGTCGATCGTCGGCGACTTCGACTCGACGAGCCACGCGTCGCCGTCCTCGCCCACGAGCGCGTAGCTCTCGACCAGCGTCTGGCCGCTGGCCTGGGTGGTACGCTCGGCCATCCAGCCGAGCTTGGCGTCGCTGGCGACGGGCACGCGCCCGGGCGCCTGGACGAACTGGGTCGGGTCCATGCCCCCACCCTGGGCCTGCTGCTGCTCGCCGCCGCCGCCGCCCTGGTCCTCGGTCGCCGGCGGGTTGAACAGGGCGCACCCGGCCGTGAGCACGACCAGGAGCGCGACGCTCATCTTCTTCATGACTGCCCCTTCTTCGGTGTTGGTGGGCGTGCGCCCGGTCCGTGGAGCGGCGCATGCTACGCGAGAGGTCACGGAACGTCCACGCCGTCCGGAGCGGCGCGGATGCGTGGTGACGCGCGTTACTCGGTCGTCAGGCCCGCTGGCGCGCGGGCGGCGCGGCCCTGGAGCAGGATCAGCGCGCTCGCCGCGGCGAGGTCGCCCGGGCCGCGCTCGAGCATGGCCAGGAGCAGCGGTCGGTCGACCGCCTCGCCGCACCGGCCCAGGCCGACGGCCGCCGCGCGCAGGGTCCTCGCGTCGGCGCGGCCGGGCGTCGTGAGCAGGTCGACGAAGCGCGCCCGCATGCGCCGGTCGCCCTGCTCGGCGAGGGTCTCGAGGGCCACGTCGGCCGCGGCCGGCGCCTCGAGCGCGGCCACGAGGGCCTGGAAGCCGGGCTCGCCGCCGCGGGCCGCGAGCCAGCGCGCGGCGCCGTCGACCAGCGCCAGATCGCCGAGGTGGCGGACCATGTCGGCGGGCCCGAGCGCGTCGCGCGCGAGGAGCGCGTCGAAGGCGCGGCGGCGCGTGGCCGGGTCGGCGTGCCCCAGCGCGCGGCGGCAGACCTGCCGCGCCTCCTCGGGCGCGCCCGCCAGCAGGGCCTCCAGGGCCGCCGCCCGCACCGGCTGCACCGGATCGTCGAGGGCGATGGCCCGCAGGGGGCCCACGAGGCGCGCCGCCGCCGGTCCGGCGAGCCCGCGCGCCGCCATGAGCCGCACGCGGTAGTCGGACGCGCGCAGCGCCTCGCGCGCCGAGGCCAGCAGCGCCGCGTCCGCCGGACCGTGCGCCCGCAGGGCCAGCCCCAGGGCGGCCATGGGCGCGTCGACGCCCACGGGCAGGTCGTGCCGCAGCCAGGCGCGGGCGGCCGCCTGCGGGTCGGCCCGCAGCAGCTCCAGCGCGGCGGCGCTCCTGACGGCGTCGGACCCGCGGCCGAGCTCCTGCACGAGCAGCGGGACGGCGTCGGTCGACGCGCGGGCGAGGAGGGCCACGGCGGCGAGGCGCACGTCCTCGTCGGGGTCGGTCAGGCCGGCCAGGGCCAGGGCGGGCGGATCGAGGCGACGCCCGTCGGCGATCGCCTGGGCGCTGCCCTCGCCCGCCAGGAGCTCGCCCACGGCCTCGAGCGCACGGCGCCGCACCCAGGGGCTCGGGTCCCGCGCGCCGAGCGCGAGCGGCTCGGCCGCCGCGGTTGATCGGGCAGGGCGGCCGCGCAGCCACGGCGGCCGCCCGGACCTCCTCGCGCCGGTCGGCGAGCGCGGTGCGCAGGAGCGCCAGCGCGCGCGGGTCCGGGCCCAGGAGCTCCAGCGCCTCGACGCCGCGCAGCCGCCGGGCCGGGTCGTCCGAGGTCACGGCGCGCCGCAGGACCGCGTGCGCGAGCTCGCCCAGGAGCCCGTCGTCGTCGCGGCCGGTGAGGCGCCGCAGGAGCTGATACTCCCGGGCCGCCTCCCGCGGCAGCCCGGCGGCCACGGCGGCGTGGAAGGCGAAGCGGCGCAGCGCCGCCCGCTCCTCGGGCGCGGCGCCGGTCGACGCGCGGCGGGCGACCTCGAGGGCGCCCGCCGGGTCGCCGCCGCGCAGGAGCGCCTGCGCCTCGTCGAGCGTCGGGCCGCTGCGGCAGCCCCCCAGGAGGAGGGCCACGCTCGCCAGGAGCGGCGCCGCCCACCTGTGGGCCGCCGGAGGCGGGACGCACGAGCGGCGGCGCTGGCCCATGGGACCCGACCCTCCTGGAACCCCACACGATGGCAGACCGCGCGAGGTTGGTAAAGGACCGATCGGGGCTCGCGAGAGCCTGGCGCGCCGCCGGTTACGGCGCGTGAGCCCGGCGACACGCGTCGGGCTAGCCCCCGACCGGCGGCCCCTGGCTCGCCGGCGACCCCTGGCTGACCGGCGGCGGCGGCGGCGGGTGCGCCTCCGGCTCGGTCCAGGCGTAGCGGCGGTAGTAGGTGCCGTAGTAGTAGTCGGCGTCGCTCGCGCTCTGGTGGTTGAACACGAGCCCGCGCGGGGCGGCGCCGACGCGCATGAGCTCGGTGCAGGCCAGGCGGCTGGCGCTGCGGCTCGAGGCGCGCGCGGACACGACCAGGACCGTCGCGTCGGCGAAGGGCGCCATGAGGGTCGCGTCGGTCACGGCCGCCGCCGGGGCGGTGTCGATGATGATGCGGTCGAAGTGCGGGCGCAGGCGCGCGAGGAGGTCCTGGAAGGCGCTCGTGCGCGAGAGGACCTCGGCCGGGTTCTGGTCGGCCTTGCCGGCGGTCATGATCGACAGGTTCGGCACCGACGACTGCTGGATCACGGTGCCCCAGAGGGCCTTGCTCTTGAGCACCTCGGCCAGGCCCGGGCTGACGGGCAGCTCGAAGGCGCGGTGGACGCGCGGCCCGCGCATGTCGCCGTCGATGAGCAGCGTCCGCTTGCCGCCCTGCGCCGCGGCGATCGCGATGTTGATCGCGCACAGCGTCTTGCCCTCCTGCGGCACGCCGCTGGACGACAGGAGCACGCCGCAGCCGTCGTCGGGGAGGCCGCCGATGGCGTCGATCTGCACGCGCAGGCGCCGGAACGCCTCGGCGAAGACCGAGTGCGAGCGCGACATGGCGTAGAGGTCGAGCTGGTCGGCCGGCACCTCGGTGACCTCGGGCACGACGCCGATCACCGGCAGGCGCAGGACGCGCGTGGCCTCGCCGACGGTGCGGATGCGGTCGCCCAGCCGCTCGCGCAGGAGGACGACGCCGGCCGCCAGGGCCAGGCCGAAGAGGACGCCCAGGCCGACGTTGCGCGAGTGGTTGGGGCCGACGCGCGCCCAGCCGCTGGCGCGATCGACGAAGCGCACGTTCGACAGGACCGTGTTCGAGTAGCTGGCCGCCTCCTTGAGCCGGGTGGCGAACTCCTCGTAGAAGCGCCGGTTCGCCTCCACCTCCGCGCGCAGGGTCTCGTAGAGGCGCGCCCGCTGGGCCAGCTCGCGCGCCTCCTCGTGGAGCTGCCTGGCGCGCTGGAGCAGCCCCTGCTCCTCGGCGGTCACGGCGTCGCGCTCGCCGTGCAGGCGCGCGCGCACGGTCTCGATCTCCTGGCGGAGGAGCAGCTTGAGCTGGTCGCGCCGCGCGCGCGCGAGCACCACCTCGGGCCACCCGTCGCCGTAGCGCTCGGACAGGCTGGCCACCTCCAGCTCGCCGTGGGCCAGCCGCTCGCGCAGCGTCGAGACGATCGCGCTCTGGGAGATCGCCGGCGCGCTCTCGAGCGGGCGGCCCAGCTCGATCACGCGCTGGATCGCCTCCAGCTCGGCGTCGAGCTTGATGCGACGCTGCTGCGCGCCGGTGAGCGCCTGATGGTTGGCCCCGATGCGCGCGACGATGATCTCCTCGTTGCGCTCGATCAGCGGCACCTGGTTCTGCTCGAGGAAGGCGCGCAGCTCGCGCTCGCTGCGCTCGAGCTTCTCGCGCAGGAGGTCGGCCTGCTCGCCGATCTTCTCCACGGCCAGGCGCGTGCGCTGCCCGGCCTGGCTCTCGCGCTCGTCGATGTAGGCCTGCGCCAGGGCGTTGGCGAAGTCGGCGCAGCGCTCCTGCATCGTCGACTGGTAGGTGATGTCGACGAGGTAGGTGTCCTTGACCGGCGTGATGCTCAGCCCGGCGCGGAAGGCCCAGGCCAGCCCCTCGGTCGAGGGCGCGCGCCCGTCGCCGCCGGCGGCGTCGCCGGCGAGGGCGTTCTTGATCCTCGGGTTCGCCTCGACGGCCGCCGCCGAGAGCGACACGCTCTCCATGATGCGGATCTGCGTGTTGAGGTACTCGGCCTGGATCCAGTCGCCGTAGGTGACGTACTTGGCCGCCGTCGGGTCGGGCAGCTCGCGGTCGAGCTTGAGCCGCGCCGTGGCGGCGAACACCGGCTCGAGGCGCAGGGTGCGCACGGCGGCGACGGCCGTGCACACGGCGGTGATCAGCGCGATCCAGTGCCAGTTGCGCCGCAGGACCGCGATGAGCTGGCGCAGCTCGTCGCCCTCGGGCGCATCGGCGCCGTGGTCGTGCGGCGGCTCGTCGTCGCCGACGAGGTCGTCGCGGACGGCGCCGTTGCCCTCGCCGCCGGCCATCAGAAGAAGCCCTCGGGGACGAAGATGATGTCGCCCGGCAGGACGACCGGGTCGCGGTCGACGTCGCCCGTCTCGATGATCGTGGCCACCGGCACCGTGTAGACGCGCTTCTGGCCGTCGGCGCCGCGGCGGATCAGGCGCGTCGAGTTCGTGGCCGCCACGCGCGCCGTGCCGCCGGCCAGGGCCAGGACCTTGGTCACGGTCAGGTCGCTCTCGTCGAGGCCGATCCCGCCCTGGCGCCCGACGGCGCCGAGCACGAACACGCGGCGGATGGACCGGTCCGGGACGACGATCGTGTCGTTGGCCGTGACCTCGACGTCGGCCCGGGCCAGCGGGTCGGCGGGGAGGCCGTAGGTCTGCGCCCCCTGGGGCGTGCGGCGGATGAGCAGGACGCCGTCGCGGTCGGCCGTCTCGCTGAAGCCGCCGGCGAGCGATAGCGCCTCGTCGATGCGCAGCCGGCCGCCGTCCGAGAGCGGGAAGCCGCCCGGGTTGCGCACGCTGCCGAAGATGAACAGCTCCTGCTTCGGCGGGACGAACAGCACGTCGCCGTCCTGGATCGCCACGTCGCCCGCCAGCTGGTCCTGGTTGACGATGTCCAGGAACGAGAGGCGGTAGATGCGCCGCTCGCCGTCGACCGTGCGCACGAGCCGGATCGAGGACGGGTCGGCCTCGAGGTCCGACTTGCCGGTGGCCAGGCCGCCGGCCATGGCGATGAGCTGCAGGAGCGTCACGTTGCGGTCGAACGGCAGGTCGTAGGCGCCGGGGCGGCCGACGCGGCCGAGGACGTAGGCCCGCCGGCCGCTCTGGGCCAGGACCTGCACGTCGACCTGCGGGTGGCGCAGATACCCGCGCCGCGACAGCTCCTGCTCGAGGGCGGCGGCCAGCTCGATCGGCGTGCGGCCGCTGGCGGCGACGCGGCCGAGGAACGGCAGGAACACGGCGCCGTCGCGGCCGACCGGGGCGCGGTCGACCGAGAGCGCCGGCTCGTTCGTGACCATGATCGCCAGGACGACGCCGGGCTCGAGGCGGTCGTCGCCGACGAGGTGGCGCGAGGGGGGCAGCTCGGGCGCCCCCTGCTGCACCCGCGGGAGCGGGGGCGGCAGCGGGAGCTCGCGGCCGGGCCCGGGGGCGGCGGGCACCGGCTCGCTCGGGCCGTCGCGCCGTGGGGCCTCGGGCGGGCCGAAGAGGGCGCACCCGGCCAGGAGGCAGAGCGCGGGCCAGGGCAGGCGGCGGCTCACAGGCCCGCCCCGAGCGAGAGCATGACCGTGTGCACCTCGAAGTCGTTGGACGGCGCGCCGCTGGTCAGGCGGGAGAACTCGTAGACGGCGCCGACCGACAGCCACTCGCGGATGAGGTAGGTCACGCCGGCGCCGGCGCGGAAGCGGTTGAGGTGCTCGCCCCGGTCGACCACGCTGTGCGAGTAGCCGGCGAAGGCGCGCGCCGTGACCTTCTCGTCGAAGAGCTTCTGGGCGGCCGACAGCTCGACGTCGTCGGTCAGGAGGTGCGTCGACGAGAGCGACGGGTCGATGCTCCGCCGGTAGCTGGCCGAGAGCTGGGTGCGGGGCAGCACGTCCCAGCGGGCCGAGACCTCGGCCACGAAGCCGGCGAACTCGCGGTCGCGCGCGCCCTGGCCGGCGAGGCCGGCGTCGATGCGCTGGAACGCCACGCCGAGCTTGACCGAGGCCGTGAGCTTGGGGGTCACCTCGCCGTCGACGCCGCCGCGCAGCGAGTGCACGTCGAAGCCGTCGACGTCCGGCCGGCGGTCGAAGCGCAGCCGCTGGTAGTTGTACTCCAGCAGCGCCCGCAGCTTCGGGCTCACGCGGAAGTAGGCCTGCAGGCTCGGGCCGAACGCGTGGTGCTCGAGGGGGCGGAGCGCGCGCTCGCGGTACTCGACGCGGCGCCCGCCCAGGGCCGCGCGCGCGCCGAAGCGGTTCCAGCGCGCCTCGCCCCAGGCGCTCGCGGCGTAGGTGTCGGCGCGCACGATCCCGCGCAGCTGGATCGACTGCGGGTAGGCCGTGCGCGTCCACGACGCGTCGGCGTGGGCCGACGCGTCGTTGAACAGCAGGTCGAGCCGGCCGCGGACCTGGTGCTCGTGCGTGTCGAAGGCGCCGCTGCGCGCGTACTCGGTCACGGCGCCGCGGTACTCCAGCTCGATGCGGTGGTCGCTGAGGCTCGTGTCGAGGCGCAGGCCGGCCTCGGCCCGCCCGAAGGCGTCGCGGACGAGCCGCACGCCGGGCGCGTCCGGATCGCCGCGCAGGACGTTGTCGGTGTAGCCGCCCGAGAGCGCGCCGAAGACGTGCGGCGTGGTCACGCCGAGGAGCTTGTACTGCATGCCCGGCTGGAACGAGTGCGGCCCGACCTGCAGCGGCGTCGCCTGGCGGCGGGCCTCCTCGAGCTGGCCCGTGGCCTCGAAGTCGCCGAAGTCCTGCGCCCGGGCGGCCGGCGCGAGCGCGGCCAGGGCGATCAAGAGCCCACCCGCGCGCAGGCGCCGGGGGGTGAGCTCGAGGGTCGCGCGGCGCGGTGCATGGGCTCGGGTCAGGGGCCACTCGGGCTGTCCGGCGGCGGGACGTCGAGGAGGTCGCGCGCGCGGTCGCGGGTGATCGTGTCGATCGTGCGCGGGGGCGGCGCGCCGGTGAGCAGCTCGAGGCCCGCCGCGTCGCGGAGCTGGTCGTCGGCGAGGATGATCAGCTCGCCGGCGCGCGTGGCCAAGACGGTGACCGGCCGCCCGGCGGAGAGGCCCAGCGGCGGCGCGCCGGGCATGGTCACGTAGAGCGTGCCGCGCTGGTCGGCCAGGCGGGCCTGCACCGGCGGCGCGCCGTCCTGGACCCAGATGCGCCGCCCGTCGCCGTGGGCCACGCGCAGGAGGTCGCGGTCGCGGTCGACCACCGCCGTCCCCTCGCGGGGCAGCTCGAAGCGGTCGTCGTCGCGCGTGGCGAGGGCGGCGCCGGCGATGTCGCCCGGCGGGTCGACGCGCACGGCCACGTCGCCTTGGAGCTCGACGTCGGCGACGGTCGCGCCCGAGGGCGAGAGCACCTCGAGGCGCGGGTTGTGCACGCGCACGGTGGCCGGGTGGGTGAGGCGCACGCGGGGCCCCGCCTTGAAGCGCAGCTCCGGGCGGCCCTGGACGGTCGCCAGGCCCAGCCACAGCCCCTCGGTCAGGCGCACGCGCCCGCCGCGGCCGAGGACGACCTCCCAGGCGGGGTCGAGCCCGACCTCGGCGCGCACGTCGGCCGAGAGGAGGGCCAGCGAGCGGCCGCCGGGGAGGTGCAGCGTGGGGAGGACCTCGGCCGCGCCCTCGACGCCGAGCGCGTCCTCGACCGGCCCCTCGCTCACGCCGACCCGCTGCCCGGGGGCCAGGGGCAGGCGGAAGCGCGTATCGGGCCCGCGCCCGTGGGCGCGCGAGCCGACGCTCCCGCGCCCGCGCTGGACCTCGACCTCCACCTTGCGCCTGCCGTTGCCGTTGCCGTTGCCGAGCCCGATCCGGGCGACGGCGCCGGGCTCCAGCGTCAGCGCGGCCGAGGCGCCGAGCGGCAGGTCGACCGCGCCGGCGAGGGCCGCCGCCTCGACCTCGGCCTCGCCGGCGCGCGCGAGCGACAGCGTGGCCATGTGCACCGCCGCCGGGCCGCCCGGCGTGACGAGCGACACGGGGGAGTCGCTCGCCTCGACGACGACCCGCCCGCCGGTCACCTCGAGGTCCGGGCCGCCGATCGTGACCTCGAGCGTGGTGCCCGAAGCCAGGCGCGCCTGCGCGCCGTCGACGCGCCCGAGGATCGCCTCGCCGTCGGCGCCCGTGGCGAGCGCGTCGCCGGCGGAGAGGGCCAGGCGCTCGCGCTGCGTCGGCGCGATCGGGGTCAGCTCGCCGCGGGGGCCGCGGCGCACGAGGAGCTCGCCCCTGGCGCGGACGAGCCGCCACAGCTCCTCGGCCTCGGCCGTGGCGCCGAGCACGCGCGACGCGCCCGGGGCGAGCGCCTCGACGAGCGCGTCGTGGCGCACCTCGACCGCGCCCGCGTTCGCCGGGTCGGCCGTGACGCGCCAGCGGCCGTCGCCGTGGGGCACGAGCTCGGCGCCGAGGCCCGGCGCGAGGACGACGCGCAGGTCGGCCCACACCAGCTCGGCGGCGCCGTCGTGGACGAGCACGTGCCGCGCGCCGTCGGGCTGCTGCTCGCAGCCGACGCGCGCGCCGGCGCCGAGACGCAGGGCCACGACGCCGCCGAGCAGGAGCTCGAGCGGCCGGAGCGCCGTCTCGGCGAGCAGCTCGCCCTGGCGCAGGTCGAGCCGCTCGCCCGCCTGGCCCGGACCGGCGGCGGGACCGCCGGGCACGAGGAGCTCGGTCGACGGGGCCAGCTTGGCCGTCGCCCCCGAGGGGAGGACCAGCCGCGCCAGCCCGGCGTCGCCGGTGACGAGCGCGTCGCCGGGCAGGAGGAACGCCGGGTCGGCCTCGGCGGCGGCGTCGCTGGCGGGGGCGTCGCGGCGCCGCACGAGCACGTCGCCCGTCAGGTCGGTGGCGGCCGCACGGGGGGTGCTCCCGACGACGCGCGCGAAGGTGCCGGGGGGCGGCGCGTCGTAGCGCGTGCCGGCCTCGTCGACGACCGCGGCCAGCTCCGCGCGGGCGACGAAGCGCGGCGCCTCGCCGTCGAGGGCCAGGAACAGCAGGTCCTCGAACTCCGCCAGGACCTTGCCCGACACCTGCCCGCGCTCGGGGTCGCGGAAGACGAACGTCTCCGCCCGCGCGGGCCCGAGGGCCACGGCCACGAGGAGCGCCAGGGCCCCGCCCGCGCCCGCCAGCCGTCTGCCCCCACGCGCGCCGCGCATGCTCACTTGCCCGGGCGCACGCGCAGCCCGCTGCGACGCGTGACGCTCACCTGCTGGCCGAGGTCGACGTAGACGACCTGCCCGAAGACGTTGGCGAGGACGTAGCGGTCGCGGCGGATCGTCAGGTCGAAGCTGCAGCCCGGTTCGACCTCGACCCCGCGCGGCAGCGCGTCGCCGCGCACGCTCACGCGCAGGCGCCCGTCGCCGCCCAGCCACAGGTCGAACGGCGCCGCGTCCTCCTCGTGCTCGACCCAGCGGCCGTCCGAGGTCTCGACCCGGCTCGTGGCCGGCAGGCCGGCCACGCCCGCGCGCCGTGACAGGGTCACGCGCGCGTTCGGGCCCAGGAACAGGCGCCCGTTGGGCCCCTCGACCTCGACCTCCTGCGCCCCGTCGCGGGCGACGCGCAGTGGGCCCCAGCCGCGCGTCGTGACCACGGCCCCGTTGCGGAGCGTGTGGGTCTCCTGCCCGCCGCCGGCCGGCTGCGCCGCCGGCAGCGGGGGCGCGGGCGTCGGGGGCGGGCGCCGCTCGGGCGCCTCGACGACCGGCCCCGGCGCGGGGGCGGCCGGGGCCGGGGCCACGCCGACGGGGGCGCCCAGGACGCGGACGGCGGCCCCCTCGCGCGCGATGCGGTAGGTGCCGGGCACCAGCGGCAGCGGCGCGGCCAGGCCGTCGACCGCCAGGAGCTCGGTCTCGGCCGGCCCCGGCAGCACGCGCGCGCGCACCTGGCCCAGGAGCTCGAGCCGCGCGCCGCTCCACAGGTCGATCGTCTGCAGGTCCCCCGTCCGTCCGTGCGACACCCAGCGCTGGCCGGCGAGGCGCAGGTCGAGCGTCCCGGCGGTGACCTCGACGCCCTGGCCGTCGGCCGGCACGCTCAGGCGCACGCGGCCGCGCGGCTCGAGCACCGCGCGCAGGTCGGCCGGCGCGAGCAGCTCCGCGCGCACCTCGTCGCCCAGGCGCGCCCCGGCCGTGCCGCCGGCCACGCGGATGGCCACGCCGGCGTCGCCCGACTGCACGACCACGCGCCCGCGCAGGAGGCCCACCTCGCCGCCGTCGACGCCGACCGACACCTGCCCGTCGGTCTCGAAGGTCGCCTCGCCGCGCACGCGGAAGGCGGGTCCGCCCTCGGGCGGGCGCAGCGTCAGGCGCGTGTCGGCGGCCACTTGCACGCGGGCGCCGCTGGCCTCGACCCAGGCGTTGCCCTCGGCCGTGACGAGCGCGTCCCCCGGCCAGAGCGAGAACCCTTCGGCCTCGGCCGGCTCCAGGCGGCGTGACGGCTCACCCGGGCGGTCGAGCTGGAGCTTGGCCGCGGCGCGCACGACCACGCCGACGGCCGCGCGCGGCGCCGGGGCGGGCGGCGAGACCGGGGCGGTCTGCGTCGGCGTCGGGGAACGCCGGGCCACGCGCGGCTCCGGCTCGGCCGGCGGGTCGCGCGTGTCGCCGCGGCGTTCGGCGACGAGGCCCAGGAGCACGACGCGCTCGCCCGGCTGCACCGAGACCCACTGGTCGCCCTGCTCCAGGCGCACCGGCCAGGCGTTCGCGTTGCTCGCGGCGACGCTCGCCGGCTCGCGCTCGCGCTGCGCCTTGACGTCGACGGCGTGGTTGCGCGGCAGCTCGAGCGTGTAGCCCTCGTGCGCCTGCAGGACGGCGCGGCCCGACACGCACAGCACGCGGCTGCGGCCGCGCACGTGCTCGACCTGCGCCCGGCCGTCGGTGACGACGAGCCGTCCCTCCGGCAGGAGCACGCGCGCCGCGCCCTGCTCGAGCTCGAGCCGCAGCGTGCCCTCGACGAGCTCGGGCGTCCCCTGGCGGAAGCGCACGACGGCGTCGCCGCGGGCAGAGACCTGCGCGCCGCCGGCGACGACGAGCGTCACGCGTCCGTAGGGGGTCGTGCGCAGCAGGTCGCCCTCGAGGACGACCGCCGCCGCGCCGTGGATCGACAGCGGCACGTCGACGTCGCGCCGCTGCACGCGCACGCCGCCCTCGAGCACGCGCACGACGCCGACGGGGTCGGCCTCGCCCGCGGGCAGGGCCACCGGCTGGCCGAGGGCGTCGACGACGCCGCGCACGGCCGCGCGCTCGAGGAACACGACCCCCTGCGGCCCGTCGACGACCAGGCGCGTCGGCCCGGCGGCGAGCACCGCCCCGTCGAGCGCCGGGCCGGTGCGCAGCTCGACCCGGTCGGCGCGCGCCGGGAGGGCAAGGAGGAGGAGGAGGGTCAGGGCTACGCGCATGCCGCCCCTTGGTTTAGACGCGTCACCCGGCGGACGCAAGCGCAAGGACGAAGTCGCGGGGGGACGTCGGCGGGGGGCGAGGGTCACGCCCGAGCCGGAGGCCTCCGTGTTGGCTGGAGCGCCGACGGGCTGGATACCCGGAGCGCCGGCCTGCGATCGTCGTCAACGAAGGGCTGGGGCCGGTGGGCGCCGGCCAGCGCATGGCCTGCGATCGTCGCCGACCGCGGGGCTGGGTCGTGTGAGCGTCGGCCCGCGGGTCGCCGGGCGGGATCGTCGGCGACGACGAGGCCGGGGCTGGGTCGTGTGAGCGTCGGCCCGCGCGTCGCCGGGCGCGATCGTCGCCAACGCCGTCGACGAGCTGGTCCCGTGTGCGTCGGCCCGCGGGTCGCCGGGCGGGAACGTCGGCGACGACGAGGCCGGGCTGGCTCGTGTGAGCGTCGGCCGGCGGGTCGCCGGGCGGGATCGTCGGCGACGACGAGGCCGACGACGGGCTGGGTCGGGTGAGCGTCGGCCCGCGCGGCGCCAGGCGCGATCGTCGCCAACGCCGTCGACGAGCTGGTCCCGTGAGCGTCGTCCGCGCGTCGCCGGGCGGGATCGTCGTCGACGACGAGGCCGTCGACGGGCTGGGTCGGGTGAGCGTCGGCTTGCGCGTCGCAGGGAGGGTTCGTCACCGACGACGAGGCCGTCGACGGGCTGGGTCGGGTGAGCGTCGGCTTGCGCGCCGGGCGGGATCGCTGTCGACGACGAGGTTGTCGACGGGCTGAGTCGGGTGAGCGTCGGCTTGCGCGCCGGGCGGGATCGTTGTCGACGACGAGGCCGTCGGCGGGCTGGGTCGGGTGAGCGTCGGCTTGCGCGCCGGGCGGGATCGTTGTCGACGACGAGGCCGGTCGACAGGCTGGGTCGGGAGAGCGTCGACCGGCGCGTCGCAGGGAGGGTTCGCCACCGACGACGAGGCCGTCGACGGGCTGGGTCGTGTGAGCGTCGGCACGCGCGTCGCCGGGCGTGATCGTCGTCGACGACCGAGGCCGTCGACGGGCTGGGTCGTGTGAGCGTCGGCACGCGCGTCGCCGAGCGAGATCGTCACCGACGACGAGGCTGGCCACAGGCTGGATCCCGTGAGCGTCGACCCGCGCGCCGCCGAGCGTGATCGTCGTCGACGACCGAGGCTGGCCACAGGCTGGATCCCGTGAGCGTCGTCCCGCGCGTCGCCGAGCGAGATCGTCGTCGACGACGAGGCTGGCCACAGGCTGGATCCCGTGAGCGTCGACCCGCGCGTCGCCGAGCGAGATCGTCCCCGACGACGAGGCTGGCCACAGGCTGGATCCCGTGAGCGTCGACCCGCGCGTCGCCGAGCGAGATCGTCACCGACGACGAGGCCGACGACGGGCTGGGTCGTGTGAGCACCGGTCCGCGCGTCGCCGGGCGGGATCGTCGTCGACGACGAGACCCGCGACGGGCTGGGTCGTGTGAGCACCGGTCCGCGCGTCGCCGGGCGGGATCGTCGTCGACGACGAGGCCCGCGACGGGCTGGATCCCGCGAGCCACGCCCCGCGCGTCGCCGGGCGGGATCGTCGTCGACGACGAGGCCCGCGACGGGCTGGGTCGTGTGAGCACCGGTCCGCGCGTCGCCGGGCGGGATCGTCGTCGACGACGAGACCCGCGACGGGCTGAATCCCGCGAGCCACGCCCCGCGCGTCGCCAGGCCAGGCGCCGCCGTCGTTGACGACGCTGATCTCGGCGCCTTGAATCCGACCGCCGCCCGAAGGTCTCGCTACGCCGGCTGACCGTGAGCGCCCGGGTCGACTTGCTCGACCCCGCGCCCGATCAGACCGTCGCCGATGATCCGCAGCGCCTCCGCCGTGAGCGCCTCGACCGAGCGCGCCTCGCCTCGGTCGGCGAGCCGCGCGCCGGCCCGGCGCACGAGCTCGCGGGCCTCGGTCTTCGTGCACTCGAGGCCCACGAGCGCCAGTACGGCGATCCGCGCCGGCTCGTCCTCCTCCTGCGCCGCCCCCCGCCGCGCGCCCGTCGACGCCGCCTCGACCGACGCGGCCGGCGTGCTCACGGGCGCGACCGGCGCCGGCGCGCCCGTGAGCTCCGTCCCGTCGGCGAGGAAGAAGCGGAAGCCCACCCGCGCGTCGCCCTTGATCTCGATGTAGCCCTGATGGCGGTCAGGGTGGTGGCGATCGCATGCGAGCAGCATGCGATCCGGATCGTGCCCGGTGGCCTCGCGCCCGGGCTCGTGGTGGATGTGGAGCCGGCCCCGCGCGCCGCAGCCCGGGACCTTGCAGACGCCGCCGTCACGATCCATGACCAGGCGCCGGATCCGATCCGGGATCGTCTTCGTCACCTTGCCCGTGCCCGTGCGCAGGTCGTGCACCTCGGCGTCGCGCTTCGCCGCCGCCTCGCTGGCGGGCGAGAGCTCGACCGGCCCGTCGCGGCCTTGGAGGGTCGCCGGCGCGCCGCACTCGCACTTGTGGATCACGATCCGGTAGGCCGGCCCCGCCCCGGCCCGGCTGGCCACGCCCTCGGCGTAGCCGCGGCAGACGATCTCGAGCGCCTGCTCGTCGGTGAGCGGACGGTCGCTGTTCAGCCGCGCCAGGCGCAGGGCCTCGTCGAGCCAGCCGGCTTGCTCCTTCGTCTGCTTGATCGTGCGCCGCACGGGCGCCTCCTCGCCCTTGGCCTCCGCGACCAGGACCTCGAGCTGGCGGTTCGTGCAGGTCTTCGCCAGGTCCAGCCAGCGCTCCTCGGTCTCGGGCGTGGCCACCGGCGCGACCGTCCGCGCCTTGGTCCAGTCGACCTGGCCGGCGCGGAAGTCGATCCGCATGCGCGGCAGGCGCTCGAGCTCCCGGGCGAGCGCGATCAGCTCGCGGGCCTTCCGGTCCGAGTTGACGAAGCCGCGAGCGACCGCGTACTTCCCGATCCGCGTGTGACCGAAGGCCCGGTGCACGTCGCACCGCTCGGCGTGCAGGAGGAGGTAGGCCAGCTCGGCGGTGGCCTGCCGCTCGCGGCGGACCACGTCGGCGATCAGGGCGTCGATCCGCCGCGCTTCGTCGAGGGTCGCCTCGAGCTGGGCCTTGGGGAGCGGCTGGGACGAGGCGGAGCCTCGGCGCGAGGTCGTCTTCATGGACCCTCCTTCGTGCGGTGTGGTTGGTCGTGGTGGCGGCGAGTCTGCGCTGGCCGATCGGCCAATGCGCCACGCCAGCAATGAAGGATACCGGGGTCAGTGCCCCATTGCGAGTTTCAAATATGTGGATTATGTGTCCCACTGGGGGCGTGGATCGCGTCAGCCGCGAGAGCGGGACTCGGAGGCGAGTCGTGGCCGAGGTCCGCACGAGCCCGCGCTGGCTGCCGAACGGCGACGGCGCTCGACCCTCAAGCGGCGCTCAGCATGTGATAACCAACCTGACGCAGGACGCACTCATGCTCACGGGCGTCAGCCACTCGACCGCCCTCGTCGACGGACCCCGGGCCGGCGTTCAGCGCCGGCACCCTGCTCAGGGGCGGCAGCCTCTCGACCGCCCTCGTCGTCGGACCGCGGGCCGACGTCCAGCCCAGAACCGTGCTCACGGGCGGCAGCCTCTCGACCGCCCTCGTCGACGGACCCCGGGCCGGCGTTCAGCGCCGGCACCCTGCTCAGGGGCGGCAGCCTCTCGACCGCCCTCGTCGACCAACCCGGGGTCGACCGCCAGCGCCGGCAACCTGCTCACGGGCGCCAGCCTCTCCGGCCCTCGTCGTCGGACCGCGGGCCGACGTCCAGCCCGGAACCGTGCTCACGGGCGGCAGCCACTCGACCGCCCTCGTCGACGAACCCCGGCCGACGTCCCGCCCGGCACCCTGCTCACGGGCGCCAGCCACTCGACCGCCCTCGTCGACGGACCCCGGGCCGGCGTCCCGCGCCGGCACCCTGCTCACGGGCGGCAGCCTCTCGACCGCCCTCGTCGACGAACCCCGGCCGGCGTCCCGCCCCGGGACCGTGCTCACGGGCGGCAGCCTCTCGACCGCCCTCGTCGACGAACCCCGGCCGGCGTCCCGCGCCGGCACCGTGCTCACGGGCGCCAGCCACTCGACCGCCCTCGTCGACGGACCCCGGGCCGGCGTCCCGCGCCGGCGCCGTGCTCACGGGCGCCAGCCACTCGACCGCCCTCGTCGACGGACCCCGGGCCGACGTCCAGCCCGGCACCCTGCTCAGGGGCGGCAGCCTCTCGACCGCCCTCGTCGTCGGACCCCGGTCGACGTCCAGCCCCGGCACCCTGCTCACGGGCGCCAGCCACTCGACCGCCCTCGTCGACGAACCCCGGCCGACGTCCCGCCCGGCACCCTGCTCACGGGCGCCAGCCACTCGACCGCCCTCGTCGACGGACCCCGGGTCGACCGCCAGCGCCGGCACCCTGCTCAGGGGCGGCAGCCTCTCGACCGCCCTCGTCGACCAACCCCGGGTCGACCGCCAGCGCCGGCACCCTGCTCACGGGCGCCAGCCTCTCCGGCCCTCGTCGTCGGACCGCGGGCCGACGTCCAGCCCGGAACCGTGCTCACGGGCGCCAGCCTCTCGACCGCCCTCGTCGACGGACCCGGGCCGACGTCCAGCCCCGGCACCCTGCTCACGGGCGCCAGCCACTCGACCGCCCTCGTCGACGAACCCCGGGCCGACGTCCAGCCCCGGCACCCTGCTCACGGGCGCCAGCCACTCGACCGCCCTCGTCGACGAACCCCGGCCGACGTCCCGCCCCGGCACCGTGCTCAACGGGCGTCAGCCACTCGACCGCCCTCGTCGACGAACCCCGGCCGACGTCCCGCCCCGGCACCGTGCTCAACGGGCGTCAGCCACTCGACCGCCCTCGTCGACGAACCCCGGGCCGGCGTCCCGCGCCGCACCGTGCTCACGGGCGCCAGCCACTCGACCGCGTCGTCGACGAACTGCGGGCCGACGGGGCCGCTGCCTACTCCATCCCCAGCTCCTTGCTGAACCCGAGCAGCCGGAGCCCGCCGGTCGCGCTGGTCGTGTGCAGCTCGAACAGCACGGGGGTCTCGAGGTCGGCGTCACCGGTCAGGCCGACCGCCTTGTAGAGCGCGCGCACGCTCTTCTCGGCCGCCTCGAGCCCGGGGTTGCCCTGCGCGCGCCAGGCGCGGAGCGCCGTGCGCTCGGGGGTGCGCTCGAGGTGCATCATGTAGGTGCGCGCGGTCTTGGCCGGGACGCGCACGATCCGCACGTAGCGCCGGTCGCGGCCCACCTTGCAGGCGGCCAGGGTCACGGGCTCGCGCTCGAGGAAGCGCATGACGGCGGCGCGCTCGAGGTTGGAGGCGTGCAGATGCTCGGTCGAGTAGAGCGCCTGCACCTGCCCGCCGCGCTTCACCAGGTAGAGCTGCACCTCGCCGAGGGGGCGGTCGGCGCCGCCGCGCTGCTCGAGCACGCCCTGCACGGCGCCGACGAGCTTGAGCAGCTCGCCCTCGCGCAGGGTCGTGCGCTGGGGCGAGGGCGTGAAGGCCGCGGCGCCCTGGCGCGCGCCGGCGTAGATCAGCCCGCTCATGGTGAACGAGCGCACGACCGGCAGGGCGACGTTGGCGTCGAAGCGCCCGCCCCAGAGCGCCGCGGCGTCGCCCTCCAGGACGGAGCGAGCGGCGAAGCGCTCGAGCCAGCCCTCCTGCTCGGTGCGCGGCTCGTCGGCGCCGGAGAGGTCCGCGCGCTGGTCGTCGCGGAAGAGCAGGCGCACGTCACGCACGTCGTCGGGCTTGAGCCGCGTGACGATCTGCGTGCCCTCGATGGCCACGGCCAGCTCGCCCGGGCGCAGCACCTTGACCGCGCCGCGCGTCCGCCCGCCGCCGCGGGCCAGCTCGACCTCGACGAGGTCGTCGAGCCGGATGCGGTCGAGGAGCTCCTGCGGGAAGCTCTTCGAGGTGATCACGATGCGGGTCGGCTCCGCCCGCGGCGCCGGGGCCTCGACCATCGGCGTCGGGGCCGGCTCCGGCGTAGGCTCCGGCGCGGGCGCCGGCGCCTCGACGGCCGGGGCCGGGTCGACCGGCTCGGGCTCCGCGTGGTGGCTCGCCTCCTGGCAGCCCGCCGAGAGCGCCAGGGAGAGGCCGAGGGCGAGCCGCAGGCGCGGCGAGGTGGTCCGGTGCGACGACATGCGAAGGACGTCCTTTCGCGGAGGGGTGAGCGCGTGGCTCAGGGCAGGCCCAGCTTGCCCGGGTTCATGATCCCGCGCGGGTCGAGGGTCCCCTTGACCCGCGCCAGGAGCTCGTGGAGCGGCCCGTGCGAGGCGCGCAGCGCCTCGCCCTTGAGGAGGCCGACCCCGTGATGATGGCTCACCGCCGCCCCGCAGGCGACCACGGCGGCGAGCCCGTCCGCCCACGCGGCGGCGTGGCGCGCGCGCGCGTCGTCGGGGTCGCCCTGGAGGGCGGCGAAGGTGAAGTAGATGCTGCAGCCGTCGGCGTAGGCGTGCGAGAAGTGCGCCATGACCAGGGCGTGCGGGGAGAGCGCCGCGCGCACGCGCTCGTGCAGCTCGAGCAGCCGCGACCAGGACGTGGCGACCTCCATGGTGTCGACGAAGCCGCCCATGGCGTAGACGCCGCTCTGCTTGAACGAGACGGCCAGGCGGTTGTTCCACCACGTCTCGGCCGGGACGGGCCCGCGGTCCTCGCCGCCGCGGGCCTCGCAGGCGCGGCGGAAGACCGCCTCCTCGGCGCCGACGAGGTCCTGGTCGTGGCCCTCGAAGGTCAACACCAGCAGGCAGCCGACGCCCGGGATGCGGGCCGTGAGGCGGTTGAGCAGCTCGGGCCTGGCGAGGAGCGCCCGCTCGGCGCCGTGGCGCACGTCGGGCACGCGCGCGGCCAGCGCGCGCAGGAGCCCCCCGGGCGAGACGCGCGACAGCGGCCACCAGGGGGCCAGCGGGGCGTCATCCGGGGCCTCGGCGTCGGGGGGCGGCGGCGCGGGGCGCGGGTCGCCGGAGCGGGCCACGAGGAGCGTGTCGAGCGGGTCGTAGAGGCGCACGGCCGCCGGGCGCGCGCCGCGCTGCAGCCCCTCGCGCACGGCGTCGAGCGCGCGCTCGAGGTCGGGGAACTCGAAGCTGCGGAACAGGCGCAGGGGCGGCAGCCGGTGCACGCGGAGCGTCGCGGCGACGATCACGCCCAGGAGGCCCTCGGAGCCGGTGAAGAGCTGGTTCCAGTCGGGGCCGGTCGCGGCGCGCGGGGCGGCGGGCGTCGTGACGAGGGTGCCGTCGGGCAGGACGACCTCGAGCGACACCACCATGTCCTCGACCTTGCCGTAGCGGGTCGAGAGCTGCCCGGCGCCGCGGGCGGCCACCCAGCCCCCCACCGTCGAGCAGGTGATCGACGACGGATGGTGGGCGGCGGTCAGGCCCTCGCGCTGGAGCGCCTCCTCGAAGAGCTGGCCGTTCATGCCGGCCTGGACGCGCACGAGGAGCGAGGTGCGGTCGACCTCGAGCAGCCGGTCGAGCCCCTTGAGGTCGAGGGCCACGCCGCCGCGCACGGCGAGGGTCCCGCCGCACACGCCGCTGCCGGCGCCCCAGGGCACGACGGCGAAGCCGCGGGCGCTCGCCAGGCGCAGGACCGCCTGCACGCCGGCGACGTCGCGCAGGCGCGCGACGGCGTCGGGGAGGCGCAGCCCGCCCGGGCGCCGGAACGCCAGGTGGCCGAGCGCCGAGAGGTCGCGCGCGTAGGCCTCGCGCGTGACCTCGCGCGCGTCGACGAGGTCCTCGCCGAGCGCCTCGCGCAGGAGCGCGAGCGACCCGGGGTCGAGGCCCGGCTCGTCACCGGTCGCCGCGCTCCCCACCGTGTGTCCCGTCTCCCCCACCGGGGAGAGATGATCACGCCGCGCGGCGTCGTGCCACCGGCGCATGCGACGGGAAGGTTTGCGGCGGCTAACGCGCCGCGTTATGCTCGGGGGAGGAGGGTGCGATGGCCGAGCCGCGTGCGGGCGAGGGAACCGAGGGCGCCGCGCCAGGCGCCGAGGCCGGCGGGATCGGGTCGGTCCTCTACAAGCTCGCGCTGGCCGGCGTGGGCGCGCTCATCCTGGCCCAGGAGGAGCTCGAGGCCGCCTGGAAGCGCACGCGCCGAGAGCGCGGCGAGGACGGCGCCGAGGCGCCGGAGGAGCAGCGCGACGGCGCGGCCGAGGCGCCGGCCGCCGCGCCTGGCGACCCGCCGCGGCCCGACGGCACGACCGTCCGCTCGCAGATCGACGCGGCGATCGGCCGCGTGCTCAGGACCCTGCCCATCCCCTCGCGCGAGGAGGTCGACCAGGTCGCGGCCCGCCTCGACGACCTCGAGGCCAAGGCCGACGCCGCTGGCCGTTGACCCGCCCGGCGCGCCGGCGCGCGCTGCTCGGTCCCGCCCTGGATTATCATGAGGCCCGAGCCGGGGACGCCACATGCCACGCATCATCAAGCGCTACTCGAACCGCAAGCTCTACGACACCGAGGACAAGCGCTACATCACCCTGGAGCAGATCCAGCAGCTCGTCCAGGACGGCCAGGACATCAAGGTCGTCGAGAACCAGACGGGCGAGGACCTCACGACGGTGACCCTCTCGCAGATCCTGCTCGAGCAGGAGAAGCGCAAGGAGGGCAAGCTCCCCAAGTCGTTCTTCATGGACCTCGTGCAGCGGTCGTCGACGACGGTCGTCGACTTCATGCGCAAGAACGTCCTGCAGTACTTCGACAGCTCGATGCTCTCCGAGGAGCAGCTCTCGGAGAACGTCGATCAGCTGGTCAAGGCCGGCGAGATCCCGCAGGACGAGGCCACGCAGCTCAAGGCCGAGATCAAGACGCGCACGCAGAGCTTCAAGCAGCGCCTGGACGAGCTCGTCGAGCGGCGCGTGCAGGACGTGCTCACGAAGCTGAACATCCCCACGAAGGCGGAGATCGAGCGGCTCAACCAGCGCCTCGACGCGCTCTCGCGCCGGCTGGGCGAGCCGGAGGCCGACGCCGACGAGGCGCCGAGCCCCCCGCGCGCCGGGGCGGTCGAGGGGCGGCCCTGAGCCGGGCCCGCGGCGCCGCCGCGCTCGTCGTCGCGCTCGTCGTCGCGGGCGGCTGCGCCGCCCCGCCCCCGCCGGGCCGGGTCCCGCCCGACGTGACCGACCCGTCGGCGGTCGAGGCCTTCCCCACGCCCCGCTTCACGCTGTGGGTCCAGGGCGGCTGCCTCACCCCCGCGCGCCGGGCGGCGCTGCTCGACGAGCTCGACCGGGCGCACGACTTCCTCACCGCCTGGCTGGGCCCCGCCATGTCGCCCGGCGACTTCCGCCCGCGCGGGGCGCCGCGGGCCGCCTGCCCGCCGACGCCCGCCGGGCTGGTCGCGTCGCCCGCCGTCGCGCCGATCGACGTCGTCGTGCTCCCGCGCGGCGAGCGCTGCCACGCGGACGCCAACGGGATCACGCTCGTGCCCGGGCACCTCGACCGGCGCGACGGCACGCACGAGCTCGTCCACTACCTCGCCGGGTCGTCGTGGCACCCGATCGACGAGGGGCTCGCCGTCTACTTGACCGAGCGGCTGTGGGGCCCCGACCGCGGGATCCCGGCGAAGGTCCGCGCGCGCGTGTTCCTCGACCTGGGCCTCGACACCGACCTCGACCCCGAGGCGCTGGCCCGCGACGGCATGAGCCGCCGCGACTACGACGTCGCCGGGGCGTTCACGGGCTGGCTGATCGAGTCGTTCGGCAAGGAGCGCTTCTTCGAGCTCTACGCCGGGCCGCAGCGCAACTACCACGGCGTCTACGGCCAGGGCGAGAAGGAGCTCCTCTTCCGCTTCTGGCAGCACGTGCGCAGCCTCGACGTGCGGCGCGACGGCGACTACCACGCCTTCAAGGCCTGGCTCCGCGGCGGCTGATGTGTGCTCGACGGCTGCGGGCGACGATGTTGGCCGCGGCGGCTGATGTGAGCTCGACGGCTGCGGCCGCGGCAGCCGGGCGGGGCGGCTGATGTGTGCTCGACGGCTGCGGGCGACGATGCTGGCCGCGGCGGCGCGCGCGCGGGCTCGAAGTAGGTCGCTACGTCGTCGCCCGCGCGCCTCGCCGCCGCGGCTCAGCCTCGTCGCCCTCGCCTCACGTGCTGCTCCGGCCGAGGCTGGTCACAAGCACTCGCCGGCGAGCGTCGATGGCTTGACACGCTCCGACGTGTGCTCGACGGCTGCCTGGATCGACAGCGCGGTCAGATCGTCCAGGCGGGGAAGCCGGCGCGGATCAGGCGGAAGGTCGCCGTGCGCCAGTTCGCGTTGAACTTCTCGAAGCGCGAGTACTGGCCGTGGTCGTCGGCGTAGAACCAGATCACGTCGTGGTAGTGCAGCCCCTGGTTCCTGAGCGTGCTCCGGCCGTTGCCGGTGCCGGTGTTGTAGTAGAGCGTCGTCCAGAAGAACTGCACGTGCTCGGGGAGGTCCGGGACGCGGCCGGCCCAGGGACCCACGATCGCCGCGTCGCGCAGGTCGCGGGCGAAGGCCAGCTTCGACTCGGCCACGAGGCCGCCCACCGCGTAGCAGGCGTCCTGCGTCTCGAGGTCCATGAAGGTCTCGAGGCGGTCGCCCACCTCGTTGGTGTTCCAGGTGACGTTGCGCTTGTCGCGGATCATCGCCGTGAGCGTGGGCGCGGTGTAGGCGCGGATCCCCTGCGAGTCGCTGCGCCAGCGCGTCACGTAGGAGTCGATCCCGAGCGACCCGTAGCCGTTGTAGGTCACGCGCAGGTCGCCGCTGGAGAACGCGCTGCGCAGCGGGAAGATCCCGCCCTCGGTGAGGAACGTGACGGCCAGCTCCCACTCGCTGATCGTCACGTCGCTGCCCGCGGGCAGGTTGGCGTTGATGAACGTCGTCGCCTCGCGCACGGCCGTGCGGAAGGCGCGGCCGACGTCGCTGTCGTGGGCGACGTCGGACACCCAGTCGCGCGGCCGAAGCGGCGGCGTCTGCCTGGGGTTGCCGTACTCGTTGATCAGGCCCGCCGCGAGCCGCCCGGCCGCGTGCTCGCGGGCGTCGTCCAGGAACTCGAGCGCCGGCTGCGACCAGCTCGGGCCGGGCAGCGCGTGCTCGCGCGTCTCGCCGCCGCCCGTGAGGGCGAGCACGGCCCTGAGGCCGACCGTCACGGCGCCCCAGCGGTCGGCGGGCGCCAGCGCCCGCGGGTGGAGGACGGGGAGGCGGTGCTCGGTCGCGTCGCCCTCGAGCTGCACGCCCACGCACAGGACCTTCTCCTGCCGCGGCTGCGCGTTGCGCCACAGCCAGTCGGGCGTCAGGTCGGCGTCGGGCGTGTCGGCCGGCGCGAACATGTAGCCGCCCCGGTCGAGGCGCGGGTTCGTCTTGACGCTCGTGTAGCGGCCCCGCCCCAGGCGGCTGCGCACCAGGTGGTCGGCGCTGCGGTGCCGCTCGACGCCCGCGACCTTCAGGCCCGGGCCGCGGGCCAGGACGGCCGGCTTGAAGGGGTCGACCGTCCCCGTGGTCTTCCAGGCCAGCCCGAGCGACTCCGGGGTCGAGCCGAGGGTCGCGCCCGGCGCCTCGAGGCGCAGCGTGGCCAGGAGCGCCGGGTCGCCCAGCGCCGGCGCCTCCTGCCAGAGCTGCAGCGTCGCCGTGGCGGGCGTGACGTCCGAGGGCGCCGCGGCGTCGGCGCTCCGCGCGGGGACGACCAGGCGGTACTCGCCCTCGCCCTCGACGTCCAGGGCCTCGAGGCGGGTGGTGCGCCGCTCCGGCTGGGTCATGTCCGGAAGGCTACAACACGCCGACGGCTACCTGAGGTCGCGGATGTCCCGCCCGAAGGGGGTGAGCGCCAGCTTGGCCAGCTTCCAGTGCTGCAGGGCGAACGGCAGCCCGATCACGGTGATCGCCATGAGACCGGCGAAGAGCAGGTGCGTGAGGAAGATCCCCAGCCCGCCGATCACCAGCCAGATGATGTTGAGCACGAGGCCCAGGCCGCCCCGCGCCAGGTCGCCCGTCGGCGCCGCCTCGCGGCCGAACGGCAGGAGGCCGAGGATCGCCAGCTTGAAGGCCTGGACGCCCCAGGGGATCCCCACGATCGTCAGGCAGAGCCCGAGGCCGACGAGCAGGTACTGGACGCAGATCACCAGCCCGCCCCCGAGCACGATCCACAGCAGGTTGCCGAGCAGGCTCATGGGCCCTCCCCTCCGTCCGGACTCTCTGTCCGGATTCTGCGGCAGGGCCCCGGCGTGGGGAGTCGGATCCGGGCGGGCGCGATCGGGGGTAGACTGGGCCGGGGCCGCGCTCGGGGGCGGCCGGGAGCGGACGATGACGACCACCGGCTCGACGCAGGCGCCCGGGGCGTTCCGCCTCACCCCCGGCAAGCGCGTGCTGTTCCTCACCAAGGACCCGGTCCTCATCCGGCGGCAGCTCGCGGGCGAGCTGGACCTGCGCATGGCGGACCTGAAGGTCGAGGACCTCCTCGACGACATCAACACCGACGCCATGACCCCGGCGTGGGTGTGCTTCGACTTCAAGCCGGAGCTCATCGCCCGCAACGCCTACGCCGGCCTGATCGTCGACGGCGAGCGCCTGTTCGGCGAGGGCGCGCTCATGAACGGCGGCTTCGAGGTGATCGTCTCGGGCCACGGCAAGGGCGTCGGCTCCTCGCGCGAGACCGCCGTGCAGGCCGAGAAGTACTGCGGGCTCCGCCTGGCCGTGGCCGCGTCGTTCGCGCCGATCCACGCGCGCAACAACATCAACCTCGGCGTGCTGATGGCCGGCCACGACGTGCTCGCCCGCCTGCAGCGCGGCGAGGAGGTAGCGCTCGACGAGTTCACGCGCGGCTACGACGCGATCACGCGCACCGTCGTCGCCATGGGCGGCCTGTTCCCCTTCACCCAGGCGCTGATGGCCGGCCAGGCGCGCGTGCCCACGCCCGACACGCCGGCCCGCCCGATGACCATGGCCGAGAAGGTCGTCCACGCCCACCTGCACGTGACCCCCGGCGCCGCGGCGCCGGCGGCCGTGAAGCCGGGCGACGCCGTGCTGGCGCGCGTCGACGGCGGCTACAGCCACGAGTTCACCACGGCGCAGGTGCACCAGTTCCTGCTCGACGAGTTCGGCGCCGACTACCGCCTGGCCAACCCGCGCAAGTTCGCCGTGTTCGAGGACCACCTGATCTACGCCGACCAGGTGGCGAGCTACTCCCGGTTCATGCCGAAGATCCAGGTGCTGCGCGACATGCAGCGCGCCTACCAGGAGCACACGGGCGTGCAGAGCTACCACGCCCGCGACGGCCGCTCGCCCGGGATCTGCCACCAGGTGGCGCGCGAGAAGATCGTCGAGCCGGGCGACTTCATCCAGGCGACCGACAGCCACACCTGCATGGGCGGCGGCAGCAACGCCTACACCTACGGCGTCGGCGCGACGGAGTACGCGGCGCTCGTCCTGTCGGGCGTCACGCCGGTCGTCGTGCCGCAGTCGATCCGCTTCGAGCTCACCGGGCGGCTCCTGCCGAACGTCACGGCCAAGGACGTCATGCTCTACATCCTCATGACGTACGCCAAGCGGCGCGAGACGCTCGACCGCAGCATGGAGTTCGGCGGCCCCGGCCTGTCGACGCTGTCCATGGACGAGCGGGCCACGCTGGCCAACATGGCCACCGAGTGCATGGCGCGCTCCGGGATCTGCGAGGCCGACGACGAGGCCCTGCGCTGGATCGCCGCGCGGCGCCCCGACCTGACGCTCGCGGACCTGCGCGCCAAGGTCGTGGCCCCGGACCCCGGCGCCGTCTACGACGGCGGCGTCCACACGATCGACCTGTCGACGATCCGGCCCATGGTCGCCCACCCGGGCGACCCGGACCGCGGGGTCCCGTCGGACCCGACCAACGGCGCCTTCGTCGACGAGGTCGGCGCGGTGAAGATCGACATCGCCTACGGCGGGTCGTGCACGGCCGGCAAGGAGGACGACCTCGACTTCTACGCCCGCGTGATGTCCGAGGCCGCCCGCGCGGGCCGGCGGGTCGCCGAGGGCGTGCGCTTCTACATCCAGTTCGGCAGCGAGGACGTCGCCCGCCACGCCGAGCGCAAGGGCTACCTGCAGGTGTTCGAACAGACCGGCGTGACCGTGATCCCGCCCGGCTGCGGCGCCTGCATCGGCTGCGGCCCCGGCGTCTCGGAGCGCCCCGACCAGGTGACCGTCTCGGCGATCAACCGGAACTACAAGGGCCGCTCGGGGCCGGGCAAGCTGTGGCTGGCCTCGCCCCTGACCGTGGCCGCGTCGGCGGTGCTGGGCCGGATCGCCAGCTACGAGGAGGGCATGTTCGGCGGGGCGTGAGCCGCGCGCGGTGCTTCCCGTCGTGGCGCTCGCGGCATGCTTCGAGCCTGCGCGCGGGCCTCCCCGCCCTGCGTCCACACCTCAGCGCGTATGAAACCATCGACGCGCCCCGGCGAGTCCTGGTGACCAGCCTTCGACCGGAGTAGCACGCGAGGCGAGGATGACGAGGCTGAGCCGCGGGCGCGACGTCGCCTTACCGCATGTCCTGGGGCCAGTCTTCAAGGCGCGCCCGTGCGATCGGCACGCTCGACCTCGAGTGGAATGGAGCCACACGTGAGGCGAGGGCGCGGAGGCTGAGGCGAGGCGGCGCGCGCGCGGGCGACGTCGTATCGGCATACTTCTAGCCCGCGCGCGCGCCGCCCCGCCCAGCATCCGCGGCCGCAGCCGTCGAGCACACCTCAGCGCGCCAGGCGCAGCCGCTGCCTCACGCTCTCGCGCAGCGGCGTGACGACGAGCCGCGCCTCGACGACCCGGCAGGCCGCGGGCTCGCCCTGGGCCGGCTCGAGCAGGACGGCCAGCGCCCCGCCGCGGCGGAGCAGGCTGGCGGCGTCGAACGGCTCGATCCAGGCCTCGATCCGGTCGGCGCCGGAGAGGAGGGCCGGGAGGGCGCGCCAGCCCTCGAAGGGCAGGTCGTCGCCCTGGAGCGCGGTGGCCGCCAGGCGCAGCCCGGGGCCGGGCGCGCCCTCGAGCCGCACGTCCACGGCGAGGAGGACGCGCTCCTCGGCCGCGCCGTCGAGCGCGGCCTGCAGGGCCGGCGAGGCCTCGAGCGCCAGGACGACGCGCTGGCCGGCGTCGCCGCCGAGCGCCGGCGCGTCGACGGGGCGCAGGCCGCCGTCGGGCGTGACCGCCAGGAGGGTCAGGGGCAGCGCCTCGGGGCCGCCGTCCGCCAGATGCATGAGCAGGTCGTCCTGCGCGCGCAGGCCCGCCTGCGCCTCGGCCAGGCGTGCTGCGAGCGCCTGCCGCTCCGTCTGCAGCGTCTCCGCCACGCGCGCGGCCGCCACGAGCTGCAGGTTCAGCTCGTCGACCTCGAGCGCCTGCTCGTCGACCTTCGCCAGGGCGCCGCGCAGGCGGCGCTCGAGCCCGGCCCGCTGGACGCGCGCCGCCTCGAGCTCGCGCCCGGCGGCGGCCAGCCGCTCGGCCAGACCCGCGCGCTCGTCGGCGAGCGCCGCGCGCGCGCCCTCGAGGCCGGTCGCCCGGGTCGTCGCCGCGGCCAGCTCCTCGGCCAGGCGGGCGCGCTCGCGCTCGAGGCCGTCGGCCCTGGCCGTGGCCGCGGCCAGCTCGTCGGCCAGGCGTGCGCGCTCGCGCCCGGTCGCCTCGAGCCCCACCGTGGCCTCCTCGAGGCGCTTCCCGAGGGCGGCCGTCAGGGCGGTCGCCTCGGCCAGCTCCGCGGCCAGGCGCGCCCGGGTCGCCTCGACCGCCGCCGCGGCCTCGCGCTGCGCGCGCAGGTCGGTCTGCGCCGACGCGAGGTCGCCGCGCGCCCCCACGAGCTCGACATAGCGCTGCTCGGCGAGGGTCGCCGCCTCGGCGCGCCGGGCGTCGGCGGCGGTGGCCTGCGCGGCCAGCGCCGTCCGGTGCGCCGAGCGGTCGGCGGCCCAGCCGAGGGCCACGATCACCAGCAGGGCGCCCAGGGCGAGCGCGACGAGCCTGTGCCCCGAGACCTCGCCGGGCCCGCCGCCGGGCGCAGCGGCGGCCGTCTGCGAGGCGGCGGCCGGCGCTCCGGCCGGCGCGGCCTGGCGCTCGGCCGCCTGACGCTGCCGCGCCTTCTCGTCGGCCCAGAGCCGCGCCATGGTGTCGTCGTCTCCGGCGCGCGCCGCGGGCGTTTTCGTCGAAGCGGCGGCGGCCTTGGGCTCGGCGGCCTTGGGCGGCTCCGCGGCCTTGGGCTTGGGCTCGGCCGCCTTCGGCGGCTCTGCGGCCTTGGGCTTGGGCTCGGCGGCCTTGGGCGGCTCTGCGGCCTTGGGCTTGGGCTCGGCCGCCTTGGGCTCGCCGGGCTTCGGCTCCGCGGGCTTCGGCTCCGCGGGCTTCGGCTCCGCGGCCTTCGGCTCGGCGGCCTTCGACGGCGTGCGCCAGGCGTCGCTGCTGTCGCGCTCGAGCAGGCCGCGCAGGGCGTCGCGGCGCTCGTCGACGAGGCTGCGCGACGCCGTCGCCGCCGGGCTGGCCGGCGCGAGGTCGAGGACCACGTCCGCCGGGGGCGGCTCGGCCGAGCCCTTCAGCGGCTGCTCGTGGCAGCGCTTGCACGACAACGCCCGCGGGTCCCAGTGCGTCTTGCCGCAGAAGGTCCCCCCGCAGGTCGAGCAGCGGAACGGCTGGTCCGAGGCGTGGCGCGACCAGGTCCGCGTCGCTGCGGCCGGGATCGCCGCCTGGCAGCCGTCGCAGGGGCCGCCCTCGGCGGCCACGACCGGCGGGGTCCCGGTGGCCCCGGCCGCCGCGCCCGGGCGCAGGGCCAGGGCGAACGCGCGCGCCGAGGCGAAGCGGCGGGCCGGGTTCTTGTGCAGGGCGGTGCGCAGGGCGGCGCGCACCGCCTCGTCGAGGGCCGGGTCGGCGAAGGTGCCGGCGGGCAGGTCCGCGGCGCTGTCGTTGAGGCGCGCCAGCACGCGGTTCTTGGGCGGCGCCGGGATCGGGTGCTTGCCCGTGAGCATCTCCTGCAGCAGGAGCCCGACCGAGTAGACGTCGGCCCGCCCGTCGGCCGCCTCGCCCTTGATCATCTCCGGGGCGGCGTAGTCGGTGTCGACGCGCACGGGGCCGACGGGGGTCTCCTGCTCGTCGGCGACGACGCGCGCGAAGCCCAGGTCGAGGACGCGCGCCCGCGGGGCGTCGCCCGGCGTGACGAGGACGCCGTCGGGGGTCAGGCCGCCGTGGACCACGCCCCGGTGGTGGGCGAACGCAAGGCCGTTGAGGAGGTCGAGCGCCAGGCGCAGGGCCCGCTCGGCGGGCAGCGCGCCCCCGGCCAGCGCCTCGCGGAGCGTCTTGCCCTCGGCCGGCTCCTCGAGCAGGTAGGCGCGCCCCTCGCCGTCGTCGGTGCCGCCGTCGAGGACGCGCACCAGGCCCGGGTGCTCGAGCGGCGTGACCGCCTCGAGGTGCCGCTTGAACGCGCGCCGCCCCTTGGCGTTGCCCACCCCCGCCGCGTCGAGCGTCACGAGGACGACGTCGCCGCGCTCCGGGTGCTTGACCTTCTTCGCCCGGCCGACGCCGCGCGGCCCCAGCTCGGCCTGTGGCTCGAGCACGGCCAGGCGGGCCGACGTGGCGTGCTTGCGGGTCTGCTTGCTGTTGCCCACGCGGCCCCCCTCCGAGCGAAGGCCGGATGGTGCAGGCCCGCCGGCCGGCGGTCAAGGTATCCCTCCGTCCTGTTAGGGTCGTGCTTCATGGGCACCGTCACCGGCCTCACCTGCGTCGTCTGCGGAGGCGCCGCCCCTCCATCTGCCCTGTGGTGCCCGGCCTGTGGCCCCGAGGGCACGCTCGACGTCGCCTACGACCTCGACGCCGCGCGCGCGGCGCTCGAGCGCGACCTCGCGACCCTCCCGCCGGGGCTCTGGCGCTACCGGGCGCTCCTGCCCGTCCTCGACGACGGCCCGCGCGCGCCGCTCGTGGTCGGGCCCACGCCGCTCGTGCGCGCGCCGGCCGACCGAGCGCCGGGCGGGCTGACGCGCCTCGTGATCAAGGACGAGGGCAGGAACCCGACGGCGTCGTTCAAGGACCGGGCCACCAGCGTGGCGGTCGCGCGCGCCCTCGAGCGCGGCGCGCCGGGGCTCCTCTGCGCCTCGACCGGCAACGCGGCGTCGTCGCTGGCCGGCTTCTGCGCGGCGGCGGGCCTGCGCTCGGTGATCCTGGTCCCGGCGGCGGCGCCGCGGCCGAAGCTGGCGCAGCTCATGGTCTACGGGGCCACGCTCCTGCCCGTGCGCGGCACCTACGACCAGGCGTTCGACCTGTCGCTCGCGGCCGCGCCGCACCTCGGGCTCGACCTGCGCAGCACCGGCGTGAACCCCTACCTGGGCGAGGGCAAGAAGACGGCCGCCCTCGAGCTCGCCGAGCAGCTCGGCTGGGACCTGCCCGAGTGGGTCGCCGTCTCCGTCGGCGACGGGTGCATCATCGGCGGCCTGCACAAGGGCTTCGTCGACCTGTGGCGCATGGGCAAGCTCCCGCGCGTCCCGCGACTGCTCGGCGTCCAGGCCGAGGGCAGCGCCGCCCTCCACGACGCGTGGGCGCGCGGCCTCGACCGGCCCGAGCCGGCGTCGGGCAAGACGCTCGCCGACAGCATCTCGGTGTCGATCCCGCGCGACGCCCGGAAGGCCCTGCGCGCCGTCCGCGACTCGGGCGGGCGCTTCGTGACCGTCAGCGACGACGAGATCCTCGAGGCCCAGCGCCTGACCGCCCGCTCGACGGGCGTGTTCACCGAGCCCGCCGGCGCGGCGGCGGTCGCCGGCCTGGTGAAGCTCGCCCGCGCGGGCGACCTCGACCCGGAGGCGCCGTGCGTGGCGCTATGCACGGGCAGCGGGCTCAAGGACGCCGAGGCGGCGTTCAAGGCCGGCGGCGCGCCGCCAGACCCGGTCGAGCCGACGCTCGAGGCGGTGCTGGCGCGCCTGGGGGTTTGACGCGGGCCTACGGATACGCGCGATCCGCCAGGCGCTGGACCTCGAGGTCGTCGGGGAGCGCCTCGAGCGCCTGGCGGCGCACGGCGCGCCGCAATCGCAGGTCGTCGTCGTCGTCGTCGAGCGCGGCCGCGGCCCGCAGCGCCACGAGCAGGGCGCCGCGCGCCTCGGTCCGCCGGCCGAGCGCTTCGAGCACGCGCGCGCGCAGCGCGCCGACCGCACGCCCCCCTCGTCGGGCGCCTGGTCGAGCGCCTCGAGCGCATCGGCGAGCCGGCCGAGCGCCAGGAGGGCGCGGCCGCGCTCCAGGGCGCCGTCGGCCGCCCACGCACCCGGCGGGAGGTCTTCGAGCCAGCGGAGCGCGGTCGCCCCGTCGCCGGCGTCGTTGGCGAGCGCGGCCAGGCCGACGCGCGCCAGGGCGGCGGACTCGCCCGGCGCCCCCTCCGCGACGCGCGAGTAGACCGCCCGCGCGCCGGCGAGGTCGCCCGCCGCGCGCAGGCAGCGGGCCTGGTCGAGCGTGCGAGCGGCGGCGGAGTCCTGCGCCTGGAGCGCGCCCAGGGCCGCGCCGGCCGCCGCGTGGCGGCCGAGCGCCAGGAGCGCCCGCGCGCGCTCCTCCGGGTCGGCGGCGTCGACCGCACGCACGGCGCGCAGGTCCTCCTCGAGCCGGCGCCGGAGGTCGCGCACCACCTCCTGCGCGGCCCCCTGGTGGGCAGCCGCGTCGAGCGCGGCGGCGGCGCCGTCGAGGACCTGCGCCGAGGCGACCCCCTCGCCGCCGACGCGGGCCACGAGGCGCAGCGCGCCCGTCACGGCCAGCGCCACCCGCGGGTTCGCGCCCGGGCGCCCTGCCCGGACCGCGCCGAGCGCCCGCAGCGCCCCGCGCGCGTCGCCGTCGAGCGCCGCGTCCGTCGCCTGTCGGACCACGTCGAGGACCTGCAGGTCTCGCTCCCACGCGGCGGCCAGGGCGCGCAGCTCCGGGGCCAGGTGGTGGTCGGGCGGGAGCAGGCGCAGGGCCTCGCGCGCGTCCTGCAGCGCACCGACGAGGAGGCCGAGGCGCGCCCGGAGCTGGGCCCGCTCGAGGAGCGCGGCGGAGCGCTGGCGGTGGGGGCTCGACAGGATGACGCGCCCGGCCCCGGTGGTCGCCTCGCCGCGCGCCGGCATGGACGGTCCGGCCGCGGCCAGGTGGTGCGTGATCAGACGATCCCAGTCTTCGAGGGCCTCGTCGAGCCGCCCCAGGCGCTCGCGGGCGCGGGCTCGCGCGACGAGCGCCTGCGCCGGCTCACCGCCCGCGGCGAGGGCGTCCGTGGCCAGCGCCTCGGCCGCGTCGGCGTGCCCGAGCGCGACGAGGGTGACGGCAGCCTGGACCTGCTCGTCCGGCGCGGCGGTCGCGCGCAGGAGCTCGAGGTAGGGCCCGACACCGTCGGGGGCCATCTCCCCGGGCGCCTCCAGGCCGGCGGCCGCCTGCAGGTAGTCCGACAACAGCCCGGGCGGCCGCTCGGAGAGGACGCGCCGGAAGGCGGCCCGGGAGCCCTCCTCGTCACCCAGCAGCCGCAGGACGTGACCCAGGCGGCGCTCGCCCCCGGCGGTCCCGCGGCGCGCCCGCAGGGCGAGCAGCGCGGCGCGGGCCGCCTCGAGGTCTCCGGCCGCCTCGAGGAGATCGGCGGGGACGAACACGAGGCCGCTCGCCCAGGCGTCGGACTCCCCACGCAGGGCGACCTCCCGCCGGGCGTCGTCGGCCGCCTCTCCGGGGCGTCCGAGCCGCGTCCGCGCCAGCCGACGGTGACGCCAGGCCCGGGTCGCGAGCGGGTCCAGCTCGACGACGCGCGTCAGGTCCACCTCGGCCTCCGAGTACCGGCGGGCGTTGAAGTGCGCCTCCCCGCGCTCCAGGAGGGCGGCCGCGCGCGCGGCCGGCGCGGCCGCATCGACGGCGACCTCGAGCCGTTCGAGGACGCGGTGAGCGTCCCCCGCCTGGTCGGCCACGGCGGCCTCGAGGCGCGCGGCCAGGTCCTCGCGGCCGAGCGCGCGCAGCGACGGCGCGACCTCGCCCGCGCGCCGGCCGTCGCGGGTGGCGACGAGGAGCGCGCGCTCGCGCGCGAACACGCCGTCCGTCCAGCCGGGGTCGCGGCCGAGCTCCGCCGCCAGCCGCTGCGCCTCCGGCCCGTCGAGCGCGAGGTGCAGCGCCTCTTCGTCGCTCCCGCACGCGGCGACCCGCGCCTCGAAGCGCGCGAGCGCCACCGCGCGACCGGCGGCGTCGAGCGCGCCGTCCGCGAGGGCGACCACGGCCTCGTCGACGCGCTCGGCGGCGAGGAGCGCCAGCCCGCGTGGGGGACGTCGAGGGAGCGCTCGCCGCGCGCGCGGGCCAGGTCGAGCCACGCCTCGACCTCCTCCGCGCGGGCCCAGGCCCTGCGCTCGGCGGCCGCGACCGCCGGACCGAGCGCTGGGCCCAGCGGCGCGTCGGCGGGAG
>JAHBXY010000033.1 GCA_019636275.1 Planctomycetota bacterium
CTCGACCCACCGAGGCGCAGCGTGCGGGACGGCGGAACGGGGCCAGTTCGTGCCTCTCTCCGGGACCTGCGAAATCGCCCGTCCTCGCGAGCGCGTCACACATCGCAGGTCCGAGCTCGAAGCATCGCGCAGCGGCTTCTTCTCGAGCTCAGAGAGAGTTGACGGCGCCAGGACGCCCTCTGCTCTCTCTGCTCCTCTGTGGTGAAACCATCCGGAAAGAGACAGGCGCGCGCGTCAACGACGCGCGCGCCTGCCGAAGACGAGCGACCAACCGGTTACTGCTGTTCCGCGCGCTCGTAGCGGTAGTAGATCTCCAGCGTCAGGGCGTTGATCGCCGTCGTGTAGACGCGCCCGGCCGCCAAAGCCCACTCGCACACCGGGTCCCACGAGCCGTCCTCGCACCCGCGCTGCCGCTGGCGGGGCAGGAGCGACTGCTGCATGGCCTTGTTCCAGTCCTTCCAGCGGTCGCCGCCGACCTGGAACATGGCGTAGGTCCCGTAGTACCAGTAGTACATGTTGACCTTGCGGTAGTTGTTCGGGTCGGTCCACGTGGGCGGGTTGTCGGCCAGGACCTTGGCGCCCTTGCGGATCGCGTCCTCCGAGCGGCGCTCGCCCGTGAAGATGCGGCAGATCACCGACACGGCGGTCATGCAGGGGGTCACGTCGTACTTGCCGTCGTTGGGGCCGAGGAACGACGACCCGCCGCCGGGCGTCTCGTAGCCGACGTTGCCCTCGCTGTCGGTCGCGCGGATGAACCAGTTGCGCGCGCCGTCGAACGCCGCGTCGGGCACCTCGAGGCCGGCCGTCTTGCCCGCCTTGAGGGCGAGCACGAACCAGCCGGTCGACGACGTGTCGTTGCGGCCCGAGCGCACGCCGTACTTCCAGCCGAGGCCGGGGTTCTGCGAGTCGACGCAGAACTTGACCGCCTGCTCGGCGTAGCGCTTGAGCGTGAAGTCGCGCGACACGGCGTAGGCCTCGCACAGGGCCATGGTCGCGATCGAGTGGTTGTAGATCGACTCGCCGTGGCTGACGTCGTAGCCCACCGACCCGTCGGCCGCCTGCTGCTTCTTCAGCCAGTTCAGGCCCTTGTTCACGGTCGCCTTGAACGTGCCGAAGCGGTGCGTGTGGCCGTTGCCGAGGAACGCCAGGAGCGCCAGCGACGTGATGCCGACGTCGTAGTGCGAGTTGCCCGCCTCGGTGCCCGGGCCGGAGCAGCGCGGGCCGCGGCTGCAGTTCTGCTGCCAGCCGGCGGCGTCCCAGCGGCCGTCGGCCGACTGGTGGAACTTGAGCCAGCGCAGCGCCGCGGTCACCGCGCTCTCGGTGCCCTCGCTGCCGCCTTCGCGGGCGAGCGACCCCTTGCCCCAGCGCTGGCCGTAGGCGCCGGCCGCGCCGCCGCCGACGCCGTAGGCGTCGACCACCGAGGTCGAGTCGAGGTTCTTGTTCGAGAGGTTCGAGAGGTCGGTGCCCTTGGGGACGTCCTGGGTGACCTCGACCTCCTCCTCGAGGATGATGATCGGCTTCTCGACCTGCTCCTCGGCCTCGATCTTGGGGGTCTTCTCCATGTCCCGCTTGAGCTCTTCGTCGTACTCCTGCGGCTTGACCTCCCGCTTGGCGATGACGACCGCCTCCTTCTCGGCCGGCGGCGACGAGATGATGATCGCGGCCAGGATGAGCAGGATGCCCACGTGCACCAGGACGGAGATGCCGTAGGACGTGCTGAAGATGGCGATGATCTTGTTGCGGAGCTGCTCCTTCGTCTGGAGCTCGAACTCCTCCTCCTCGCCGACCTCGCCCTCGTCCTCGTAGTACTCCTCGTCGTCGGCCTTGCCCTTGCCCATGGGGACGCTCCTCCAGCCTGTCTCGGCGTAGGGGAGTCTAGTCGGGGTCTTGCCAAAAAGTCAAGCGCACCCCGGTGGGGTCCGTCACGGGATTGCAAAACGGGCAAGCCGGGCGACTCAGTCCCTTGCGCGCTTATGACTTACGTCAGTTGCCGGGCGCTGGAAGGAACACCAGGACGTGGGCGTCGGCGCGGGCCTTCGTGATGAAGGCGTCGCGCCGCTTCTCCCACACCTCTTCCTTGAGCTCGAGCTCGAGCCGCTCCTGCACCTCCTCGAGCGGGAGGACGCCCTGGTCCTGGCGGTCGACGAGGAGGAGCAGGTGGAGCGCGCGGACCGGCCCCGACCGCACGGAGCCGGAGGTCTCGACGATCTCGCTCAGCTCGCCCACGGCCATGGCGGCCACGCGCGACGGGACCGGCGGGAACAGGCTCGCCTCGTGCAGCCTGTGCGTGGCGATCACCTCCTCGCGGTCGACGACCAGGCCCATGGAGTAGGTGCGCTGGGCGTGCTCGAAGGCCAGCTCGCCCGAGTCGATCTTCGCCCGCAGCTCCGTGGCGAAGGCGCGGGCGTCCCAGTCCTTGTCGCGGATCTTCTTGCGCAGGTCGGCCGGGATGTGGCGCAGGCTCATCGCATCCTCGAGCGGGTCGAGGTAGAGCACGATCTGGCGCAGGCGGAGCTCGCCCGGCCGCTCGAACTCGGCCCGACGGAGCTCGTACTGGTGGCGGATCTCGGTGGGCGTGATGAAGATCTCGCGCGAGACGCTCGTGAGCAGCAGCTTCGTGATGTGCAGGTTCGCGCGCTTGCGCTCGACGAAGTACTCGTAGGGGACCTCGATCCGCCGCAGCGCCTCGCGCAGGCCGTCGATCCCGCCCGGCTGGCGCTCGGCCATGCGGGCGATCTCCTGGTTGAGGCGCTCCTCGTCGTTGCTCGTCAGCTCGACCTTCGCCTCCTTGGCCTTGTGGAGGAGGACCTTCTGGGCGATCAGGCCCAGCTCGCCCTTCTCCACGCCCTCGTGGAGGATCGCGCGGCGGAACTCCTGCCGCTCGCGCGAGTCGCCGCGGGGCAGGTCGTGGTAGGCGGGGTGCAGGCGGCAGGCGAGCTCGAGCTCGCGCAGGGTGATCGGCTCGCCCTCGACGATGGCCACGAGCGCGTCGGCCCAGGCGGGCTCCTGCGCGCGGACCGGGGCGGGGGCCAGGGCCGCGCAGGCGAGGAGGGCGGCGACGATGTGGAGGAGGCGGGCGTTGATCACGACGTCCGTGGGCTCTCGCTGCGCCGGCCGCCGGCGCCAGGGATTCACTCTAGCAGACCCGAGCACCCGCGCCCGTGCGGGGACATGTCCCCAACGGGTCCACAGGCGGTCCACAGGCGCCTGAACGCCGCCCGACGCGTTCCCCACAATCCGGGGCCGTCGTCGACCCGGGCCTGTCGGGGCGGGAGACTACAACGGAGACACGGCCGCGAGGCCCGCCGCGGCGGCGGGAGACGCGGCGTCCACGCCTCACCGTCGGGTCAGGACCATGCACGCGAGCGACTTCGTCCACCTGCACGTCCACTCCGACTACAGCCTGCTCGACGGCGTGGCGCGGATCCCCAAGCTCGTCAAGCGGACGCGCGAGTGCGGCCAGAAGGCCATCGCGCTCACCGACCACGGCACGGTCTCGGGGATCGTCTCCTTCTACAAGGACGCGCAGAAGGCCGAGGTCAAGCCGATCCTCGGCTGCGAGGTCTACATGTCGCTCGGCGCCATGACCGAGCGCGCCAAGGGCTACCACCACCTGACGATCCTGGCCAAGGACGACGCCGGCTGGAAGAACCTCTCGCGGCTCTCGTCGGTGGCCAACCTCGAGGGCTTCTACTTCCGCCCGCGGATCGACTGGGACACGCTCCTGCGCCTCAAGGAGGGGCTGATCGTCCTCTCGGGCTGCCTCAAGGGGCCGATCTCGGAGCCGCTGATCGCCGGCGACCACGCGCGCGCGCGCGAGGTCGCCATCCGCTTCCGCGACGTGTTCGGCGAGGACTTCTACCTGGAGGTCCAGCCCAACTCGATCCCGGAGCAGGCGGTCGTCAACGAGGGGCTGGGCAAGCTGTCGAAGGAGCTGGGGATCAAGCTCGTCGCCACGTGCGACCTGCACTACATAGACCCCCAGGACGCGCCGGCGCAGGAGGTGCGCATCTGCATCGCGTCGGGCAAGACGATCTCCGACCCCAGCCGCCTGCAGATGAAGGAGGACTTCTTCTTCCGCAGCACCGAGCAGATGGCCTCGTCGTTTCGGGACTGGCCGCAGGCGATCCTGGCCACGCGCGAGATCGCCGAGAAGGTCTCGGTCTACGACCTCCTGCCCGGGACGAAGAACAAGTACTTCCTGCCGATCTTCGTGCCGCCCGACGGCTCGGAGCCGCGGGCCTACTTCGCCGCGCAGTGCGAGGCGGGGCTGCTCCGCCGCTACGGCGCGACGCCGACCAAGGAGCAGCGCGAGCGGCTCGACTACGAGAAGGAGGTCATCGAGCGGCTCGGGTTCATCAACTACTTCCTGATCGTGGCCGACTTCATCGACTGGGCGCGCACGCACGACTGCGCCGTCGGCCCCGGCCGCGGCTCGGCCGCCGGCTCGATCGTGGCCTACTGCCTGGGGATCACCGACATCGACCCCCTGCGCTACGACCTGCTGTTCGAGCGCTTCCTCAACCCGTCGCGCGTCACGATGCCCGACATCGACGTGGACTTCTGCGAGTCGAACCGCCCGCGCGTGATCGACTACGTGCGCGACAAGTACGGCGCCGAGAACGTGTGCCAGATCGTGACCTTCGGCACGCTCAAGCCCAAGGCCGTGATCAAGGACGTCGGGCGCGTGCTCGAGCTGCCCTTCGCCGAGGTCGACCGGATCAGCAAGTTCATCCCCGACGGGCCGAAGCTCAAGTCGCTCGACCAGGCCTTCTCCGAGTCGCCCGAGCTGGCGCAGCTCCGCGGCGACCCGCGCTACACCAAGCTGTTCGAGATGGCGCTGGCGCTCGAGGGGGTCAACCGCCACGCCGGCAAGCACGCCGCCGGCGTCGTGATCTCGGACACGAACCTCTACGAGCGCATCCCCCTCATGCAGGTGAAGGGGGACAAGACGACGCAGTTCACCATGATGGAGGTCGAGGAGGTCGGCCTCCTCAAGATGGACTTCCTCGGCCTGCGCACGCTCACGCTGATCGAGGACACGCTGCGCCTCCTGCGCAAGCGCGGCGTCGAGCTCGACCTCGACCACGCGCCGCTCGACGACAAGGCCACCTACGAGCTCCTCAGCCGCGGCGAGACGGCCGGCGTGTTCCAGCTGGAATCCTCGGGGTTCAGGAAGCTCCTCAAGGAGGCCAGGCCCGACCGCTTCGAGGACATCATCGCCCTGATCGCGCTCTACCGGCCGGGCCCGCTGGGCTCGAAGATGGACCAGCAGTTCATCGACACGAAGCACGGCCGCGAGCCGCTCAAGTTCCTCACCCCGCTCCTCGAGCCGATCCTCGGCGAGACGTACGGCTGCATCCTCTACCAGGAGCAGGTCATGCGGATCGCCAACCAGATCGCCGGCCTGTCCATGACGGACGCCGATGCCCTGCGCAAGGCCATGGGCAAGAAGAACGCGGCCCTGATGGAGAAGTACCGCCCGAAGTTCATCGAGGGCTTCGTGGCCAAGGGCGCGGCGTCGGAGATCGCGCAGCAGGTGTGGGATCAGATTGCATTTTTTGCGGAATATGGATTCAACAAGAGTCACTCCGCCGCCTATGGCCTGGTGACCTACCGCACCGCGTACCTCAAGACCCACCACCCGGCCGAGTTCATGGCCGCGACGCTGACCTCGTTCTCCGGCGACACCGACAAGCTGCTCGAGTACAAGGCCGAGGTCGAGCGCATGGGGATCGCGCTCGTGCCGCCCGACGTGAGCCAGAGCGACGAGACCTTCGACGTGCGCGACGGGAAGATCGTCTACGGCCTGAGCGCGATCAAGGGCCTGGGCGAGGGCGCGGTCGCCGAGGTGGTCAAGGCGCGCCGCAAGGTGGGGAGCTTCCGGTCGATCTTCCAGTTCTGCGAGGAGGTCGACCACAAGTCGCTGAACAAGTCGCTCCTCGAGCCGCTGGTCAAGGCGGGCGCGTTCGACACGACGGGGGCGAAGCGCCGGCAGCTCTTCGAGGTGATCGACCAGGCCCTGCAGATGGGCATCCAGGAGCAGAAGGACCGCCTGTCGCAGCAGACGAGCCTGTTCGGCGGCGACCTGGGCGGCGCCAAGCAGGACCTGGCGGCGATCGAGGCCGGGCTCCTGCCCAACGTCCCCGAGTGGAAGGACTCGGAGCTGCTGGCCTTCGAGCGCGAGGCGCTGGGCTTCTTCCTCACGCGCCACCCGCTCGACCCGCACAAGGAGACGCTCCTGCGCTTCGCGACGGCCAAGACGGCCGAGCTGGCGGCGCTGGGCGACAAGGCCGAGGTGACGGTCGGCGGCATGATCGTCGGCGTGCGCACGCTGCTGGACAAGAAGGGCAACACGATGGCCTTCCTGACCATCGAGGACTTCTCCGGCAAGTGCGACGCGGTGATCTTCGGCAGCACCTACGGCGACGTGCGCCAGCACTGCGTCCAGGACAACGTGATCTTCATCCGCGGCAAGGTGTCGACCAACCGCGAGCCGCCGTCGGTGATCGTCGACAAGATCCTCCCGGCCAGCGACGCCGCCGGGCAGCTCCGCGTGTCGGTGCAGGCGGAGCTCGTGCTCGAGGAGACGACGCAGGACATGCTCAAGCGCTTCCGCGAGGTGCTCCTGCAGCACCGCGGCAACGACGCCGTCTACTACTCGTTCCGCCGCCAGGCCGACCAGTCGGTCGCCGGGCCGTTCCGCGTCGGCTCGCACTTCCGCGTCAAGGGCAGCGACGCCCTGCGTGACGACCTGCTGGCCGTCCTCGGCCCGTCGACCCAGGTGCGCATCGGCGCGGCGCTGTGACCAGGTGACGCTCGCGGCGCGCTTGCGCGCGCCGGGGCGCGGCCGGAGCATGCCCGTGTGAACCCGCACGACGACGAGGACGCCACCCGCACGCGCGTGGGGGCGGCGAAGCCCGCCAGCGCCGGCGGCGCCCCGCTCAGCGCCTCGGGCGAGTGGCGGCGCCGCTGGTTCCCCGGCGTGCGGCTCGGCGACCACGAGCTCGTCCGCCCGCTCGGCCAGGGCGGCATGGGGGCCGTGTGGGTGGCCCGGCACCTGCCGACCGGCGCGGAGCGAGCGCTGAAGCTCCTCATGTTCGACGACGGGATCAACCCGCAGGCGCTGGCCCGCTTCCGCCGCGAGGGCCAGGCGCAGGCCAGCGGCAGCGCCCACCCCAACGTGCTGCGCGTCCTCTCGGCCGGCGAGGACGCGGACGTCGCCTACCTGGTCATGGAGCTGGCGAGCGGGGGCGACCTCAAGGCGCGGCTCAAGCACGGGCCGCTCGACGCGCGGGCCTCGGCCGAGCTCGCCCTCGAGCTCGCGCGCGGCCTCGCGCACGTGCACGCGCAGGGGGTCCTCCACCGCGACCTGAAGCCGGCGAACGTCGTCTTCGACGAGCACGGGACGCCGAAGCTCATGGACTTCGGCCTGGCGACGCTCGCCGGCGCCGACCGGCTGACGAAGACGGGGACGCTCCTGGGGACGCCGGCCTACATGCCGCCCGAGCAGGCGGGGGGCGAGCACGTCGACGAGCGGGCCGACGTCTACGCGCTGGGTGCCGTGCTCTACCACTGCCTCACCGGGCAGCCCCCCTTCGACGGCGGCACGGCGATGGAGCTCGTGCGGCGCGTCCTCATGGAGCCCGTCCGCCCGCCGCGCGCGCTCGTCGCCGAGGTGCCGCCGGCGCTCGAGCGGGTCGTGCTGCGCGCCCTGGAGAAGGCGCCCGAGGCGCGCTACCCCACGGCCCGCGCCCTCGCGGCCGACCTGGAGCGCTTCCTCGCCGGCGAGGAGGTCGAGGCGCCGGCGCGCGGGCGCCGGGCCCTCGCCTGGGTCGCCGTGGCCGGCGGGGCGCTGGTCGCGCTGGCCGTCGCCGGATCCCTGGCCGGGCGCCCGAAGCCCGCGGCGGAAGAGCCGGCGCGCGGCCAGCGGCCGTCGCTCCCGACCGCCACGGCGCTCCTCGAGCCGGGGCTGCTCGACCCCGAGGCCATGAAGCTGGCGAGCAGCGAGGTCGCCGCCGCGCTCCGCGGGTGGCGGCTCTACCCCGCCGGCACCAGCACCCTGCGGGTGCGCGCCGAGGTCGCGCGCGGCGCCTCGCTCGTCCTGACGAAGCAGCTCCCGGCCCCCGCCGCCGACGGCCTGCCCGCCGGGTCACGGGTGCTCGCCGAGGAGCGGCTCCCCCCGGGCAGCCACGCGCGCACCCTGCGGCTGGAGACCGGCTGGCACACCCTCACCCTCAAGCCTGACTCGGCCGAGGACTCCGTCCACCGGCGCGACCTGGTCGTGCTCCCCGTCGGCCTCGAACTGGCGACGGACGTCGGACCGCACGCCGTGCTCGCGTCGCCCGACGGCTCGCTCCTCCTGCTGGTCACGCCCGGGGCGGAGGGGCCGCCGAGAGGCACCGTCGTGGCCCCGTACTTCCTGGGCGCGTACGAGGTGAGCCGGGCGCAGGTCGACGCCTGGCGCGGGCGGCGGGCAGACGGCCTGGGCGTGCCGGACCCCCCGCCGCTGGTGGACGACGCCGGCCGGTCTCACGTCCTGCGGCCTGACGATCCGGCGCTCTTCGTCAGCGCCGCCGAGGCCGAGGAGTACTGCCGCTGGGCGGGGCTGCGCCTCCCGACGCAGACCGAGTGGGAGTATGCGGCCCTGAGGGTGGAGGAGGGCAACGTGGCGGGCGACGCGGACGGCTTCCCGTTCACCTGCAAGGTGAGCGAGCCGCCCGACCGGCCCGGGTGGCGCGGGCGGTGGGGGCACCTCAACCTCAGGGGGAACGCGTGGGAGTTCGTCCAGTGGGACGGGGTCACGGAGGGGCCGAACCGCGCCCTCAACTACGGGGGAGGCTGGAACCGCGCGCCTGACTTCCGCGTACGGGACCCCAGCGGCGTCCCGATGGACAACACGGGGTTTCGCGTCGCCCGGAGCGTCGGCCCCGAGCCGGGCCGCCAGGACTCCTACGACGCCCGCTGACCGCGAGCCGTCACACGCAGATGTCGCACACGCCGTAGCCCTCGACGGGCACCGGCCGGTCGCGCTCGGCGTTGACGACGCACAGGAACCCGAACGGCTCGCTCGAGCCCGCCGGCGCGCCGAACTGGTGCGGGTCGCCGGGCGCCACGTAGACGACGTCGCCCGGGCCGACGTCGTGCCTGCCGTCGGAGATCAGCGCCACCCCGCGCCCGCGCACGACGTAGACCACGTGCTCGTGCTCGTGGCGCTCATAGGTGGTGAAGCCGCCCGGGGCGACCTCGAAGTAGCGCAGGTGGAAGCGCGGCGACTCGCCGCGCTTGCCGATCAGCTCGCGCCGGGTCACGCCCCGATAGGTCTCGGTCGTCGGCTTGTAGGGCTCGAGCGGCACGCCGGCCCAGGTGAAGCCGTCGCCCTTCCTGAGCACCTTGCTGACGTTGCCCTGCGGGACGTCGCTCACAGCGCCCAGGCGGTCGTCGGCGGCGCGGCGAGGCGCCGCGCCGCGCGGCCCTCGGGGCCGTCGGGCTCGCGCTCGCCGGCCGCGACGAGCAGGGCGAGCTGCAGGCCGCGCGCCAGCGTGGTCGCCGCCCGGCGCGCCTCGACCGGCGGCGCGCCCTGGGACATCGCGGTCAGGCGCTCCTCGGCGAGCGCGAGGCGCCGCGCGCCCTCGTCGCGCGCGGCGGCCAGCCCGGCCGTCGTCGAGCCGTCGAGCAGCGCCCGCCCGCGCGCGAGCACGGGCGCCAGCGCCCCCTGGCGCGTGACGCGCACGAGGTCGAGGGCCAGGACGTTCGTCGTGCCCTCCCAGATCGGCAGCACCTGCGCGTCGCGCAGGACGCGCGCCAGCGGCCAGTCCTCGATGTAGCCGTTGCCGCCCAGCGCCTCGAGCGCCTCCGACACCGCCGCCACGGCCAGCTTGCCCGTGAACAGCTTCACCAGCGGCGTGAGCGCCCGGAGGCGCTTGCCGGCGTCCGCGTCGCCCGCGTCGGCCTCGTCGATCGCCTGCACGGCGTCGAGGACCAGGGCCAGGGCGCCCGCGTACTCGGCCTCCAGGCCGTCGAACGCCTCGCGCGCCAGCGCGTGGTCGATCACGCGCTTGCCGAACACGACCCGGCGCTCGGCGTAGGCCCGCGCCTCGAGGACGCCGCGCCCGATCACGCCGCACGACACGACGGCGTTGTAGAGGCGCGACAGGTTGAGCATCTGCGCCATGTGCTTGAAGCCGCCGTCGATCGCGCCGACGAGCGTCGCCGGCGCCGCGTCGAGCGTGACCTCGCCCGTGGGCATGGTCCGCGTGCCGAGCTTCGGCTTGAGCCGCTCGATCCGGAACTGCCCCGGCCCCTGCCGCTCGCGCTCGAGCAGGAACAGCCCCAGGCCGGCCGTGCCGGCGGCCGCGCCCTCGGGGCGCGCCAGGGCCAGGATCCGCTCGGCGTCGACGTTGCTGCAGAACCACTTCTCGCCCGTGAGCGCCCAGCCCGCCGGCGTCTCGCGCGCGACCGTCTCCGAGGCGCCCACGTCCGACCCGCCGGCCTTCTCGGTCAGGAACATGGCTCCGGTGCAGCGCGGGTCGCCCTCGCCGAAGGTCAGGCGCGGCACGTGGACCCTCGCCAGCGCCGGGTCGACCTGCTCGAGGACGCGCGCCACGCCGTCGGTCATGCACACGGGGCACAGGACGCCGCTCTCGCCCATGCCGAACAGCAGCGTGCGCAGGAAGCCCTGGCGGTGGGCGATCCCCTGCGCGCGGGCCTCCGGGTCGTACTTCACGCCCACGAGGCGGAACTTGCGGTAGGCCAGGTCCTCGAGGCGTCGGTAGGCGGGGTGGTAGACGACCTCGTCCGTGCGCCGCCCCTGCGGGTCGCGCGGGCGCAGCGCGGGCGGCGTGCGGTCGGCCTCGGCGCCGAGCAGGTCCACCTCGTCGGCCGCCGCCGCGCCGACCTCGGCGAGCGACGGCTCGGCGGCGTCGAAGTGCGCGCCGAGCGCGCGGGCGGCGGCGCGCCGCAGGACCTCGTCGCGGGTCCAGAAGCTGGTGCGGTCGGTCTCGGGGACGTGGCTCACGCGAGGTCCTCCCCCGTCGCGCGGACGGGCACGATGAAGATCTTGCCGTCGCCGATCCGGCCCGTGCGGGCGGCCCGGCAGATCGCCTCCACGATCCGCTCGCGGTCGAAGTCGGACGCGACGAACTCGAGGCGCACCTTGGGCAGGAACGTGATCTCGTACTCCGAGCCCTCGTAGAGCTCGAGGTGGCCCTTCTGGCGGCCATAGCCCCGGCACTCCGTCACCAGGAGGTCCTGCACGGGCAGGGGCGCCAGCGCCGCCAGCACGTCGTCGAGCCGGAAGGGCTTGATGAACACCGTGAAGTGCTTGAGGAGGGCGGCGCTCACGGCCAGGCAGGATACCTGGCGCCCGGGCTCGGGTAACCTGGGTCCCCTACCTCCGGAGGACGCCATGCGCGCCCTGTCGCTCGCGATGCTGCTGCTCACCACGCCCGGCCTGGCCCTCGCCGGCGGCCCGCCGCCCACGCCGAAGGAGCCCGTCAACGAGACGCTCCACGGCCAGCCGATCGTCGACCCCTACCGCTGGCTCGAGGGCGACGACAAGGGCGACGTCACGCCGCGCGTCGCCGCCTGGACCGACGCCCAGAACGCCCACACGCGCGCCGTGCTCGACGCGCTCCCCGGCCGGGCCAAGGTCGAGGCGCGCCTGCGCGAGCTCATGGAGGTGGGCTGGGTGGGCGCGCCGACGGCCGCCGGGCCCTGGTACTTCAACCGCGAGCGGACGGGCGCCCAGGACCAGCCGGTGCTGCTCGTGCGCAAGGGGCTCCAGGCCGAGCCGCGCCTGCTGATCGACCCCAACGCCCTCGACGCGAAGGGCCTCGTGTCGCTCGACTGGTTCGCGCCCAGCCCCGACGGGTCGCTCCTGGCCTTCGGGCTGTCGCGCGCGGGCGACGAGAACTCGACGTTGCACCTCCTCGACGTGGCCACCGGCCGGTGGCTCGCCGACGAGGTCCCCAACAAGGCCGGCAGCGTCGGCTGGCTCCCCGACGGGCGGCGGTTCGTCTACTCGCAGCTGCGCGACCCGAAGGACGCCTACTCGCGCCGGATCCGCCTGCACGAGGTCGGGCGGCACCACCGCGAGGACCCGATCCTCGTCGAGCAGCACGACACGACCTGGGGCCCGTTCGCCTACCCCAGCCGCGACGGCCGCTGGCTGATCGTGGGCTACTACACGAGCACGCGCACCAACGACCTGTGGGTCGTCGACCTCGACCGCTACCTGCGCGAGGGCGAGCTCGTGCGCACGGACATCCTCGTCGGCCAGGACGCCAGCGCGCACGGGTCCGTCGACGGCGACACGCTCCTCCTGCAGACGACGCTCGACGCGCCGCGCGGGCGCGTGTTCGCGGTCGACCTCACCCGGCCCGAGCGCGCGCGCTGGCGCGAGGTCGTCCCGCAGCCCGAGCGCGCCGTGATCCAGCGCGCGCACCTCGGCCGGGGCGTCCTGGCCGTGCAGCTCCTCGACGACGCCCGCACGCGCATCGAGCGCTACACGCCCGCCGGCGAGGCGCTCGGGGCCCTCGAGCTGCCGGGGATCGGCACGGCCAGCCTGGTCGCGTCGGACGACCGGACCGAGGCCTTCGTCAGCTACACGAGCTTCAACGAGCCGCCCTCGATCTACCGCGTCGACCTGCTCACGGGCGAGCGCGCCCTCTGGCGTCGCCCTGACGTGCCGGTCGACCCGTCGACCGTCGAGGTCAAGCAGGTGTGGTACCCCTCGAAGGACGGGACGCGCGTGAGCATGTTCCTCGTCCACAAGAAGGGCCTCGAGCCGAAGGGCGACCTCCCGGTGCTCCTCTACGGCTACGGCGGGTTCCGGAACAGCATGACGCCCTCGTTCAGCGCCACGCTGTTCCCCTGGTTCGAGGCGGGCGGCGTCTACGCCGTGCCGAACCTGCGCGGCGGCGGCGAGTACGGCGACGCCTGGCACCGCGCCGGCACGCTCGGCCAGAAGCAGAACACGTTCGACGACTTCATCGCCGCCGCCGAGTGGCTGGTCGCCAACCGCTACACGCGGCCCGAGCGCCTGGCGATCGCCGGCGGCAGCAACGGCGGCCTGCTCACGGGCGCGGCGCTCGTGCAGCGCCCCGACCTGTTCCGGGCGGCGATCTCGTCGGTGCCGCTCCTCGACATGCTCCGCTACCACCGCTTCCTCATGGCCCGCTTCTGGGTGCCCGAGTACGGCTCGGCCGAGGACGAGGCGGCCTTCGCCTGGCTCAAGGCCTACTCGCCGTATCACCACGTGAAGCCTGGCGTCCGCTACCCGGCCGTGCTCCTGACGGCCGGCGAGAACGACGCGCGCGTCCACCCGCTGCACGCCCGCAAGATGGCCGCCGCCCTCCAGGCCGCCACGGCCAGCCCACCCGGCGAGCGGCCGGTGCTCCTGTGGGTCGACCGCGAGGGCGGCCACGGCGCGGGGAAGCCCTTGTCCTTGCGCGTGCGCGACGTCGCCGACCAGCGCGTGTTCCTCATGTGGCAGCTGGGCATGCTCCCGCCGCCTTGACGTCCGGCCCCCGGCCGGCGTCGAATGGCGCCATGGACGCCACCCGCGAGAAGCTCCCGCCGCGCAAGGGCGAGGTCGACGACCACACCGTCACGGCCGCGCGCTCGCCCACGCGCTGCCCCTACTGCCATGACGCCTGCGGGCCCGACGACCCGCGGGCGACCGTGTGCCAGGGCTGCCTCTCGCGCCACCACGACGGCTGCTGGCGCGAGGGCGGCGGCCGCTGCGCGAGCTGCGGCGGCGGCCGCGCGCTCGCGCCGACCGCGCCCGAGGTGAAGGTGGCGCCGGCCGAGGTCGAGCTCCTGCGGCGCGGGCTGCCGCGCGAGGCGCTCGAGCGGCTCGTGCGCCGGCTCGGCGTGGCCGAGGCCGACGCGGCGCTGGCCCTCCTGACCTCCGCCAGCCGCGAGCTGGAGCGGCGCGGCAAGACGGGCGTGGGGACGACGGTCGTCCTGGCGGCCACGATCGTCGTGTGCGTGACGCTCTTCGTCGGCATGGTGATCGCGCTGGCGGCGATCAAGTCGCGCTGACCGCGGCGCGCGCCTCGACCGCCGCCCGTCAGGCTCGCTCGCGCCGGCGCCGCGCGCGCTCGGCCAGGTCGTCCGCGACGGGCGGGACGAGCCGGAGCGCGAGGGCGAGCGCGCCGAGCATGGCGACGCTGACCAGGAGCTGGCGACCGCGCAGGCCGACCCTGATCAGGGCCACGAGGGCCAGCGGCAGCGTCCAGAGCAGCTCCAGCAGGAGCCGCCCGGGCCACCAGGCTCCTGGCGGCCAGCGCGAGGTCGAGGCCCGCGTCACGACGAGACCGATCAGGGCGATGAGCCAGCCGAGGTCCCTCAGCGTCACCAGCCACCGCGCGCCCTCGACGACCTCGGCGAGGCCGGCATCGAGCGAGCCCGTGCGCAGGACGGCCGCCGCGTACTGCGCCTGCACGAACGCGCCCGCCGCCCCCAGGGCGGCCAGCGGGGCCGTCAGCGCCGCGGCCACGATCGGCGCGAGGGCGGGCGACGACCGGTCGCGCGACAGGTGCTCCAGGAGCGCGGCCGGGGCGACCGCGAACAGCCCGAGCGACAGGTCGAAGACCACCTCGCGCACGGCGCCGGCGGGGCTCAGCCCCAGCAGCCCCGCGTGGAGGGCCAGCCCGACGGGCGCGAGCGCCGCGCCCACGAGCCCCCCGCGCAGCAGCGCCCGCGCGGAGAGGTCGAGGACGGAGCCGCGCTCGCCGAGCACGTCGGGTCAGGCCGGCAGCGCGCGCACGATCGCCTCGAGCTCCTGCACGACGTCGCCCATGCTCTGCGGGCGCTCGGCCGGCTCGCGCTTGAGCGTGCGGCCGACGAGCGTGGCCAGCGGGCGGGGGACCGACGGGACCCAGCGCTCGATCGGCGGGGCGTCCTGGCTGAAGACCTTCTCGATGAACTCGCCGTAGGAGCGCGACTCGAGCGGCAGGTGCCCCGAGAGGCAGTGGTAGGTGGTCGCGCCCCACGAGTAGATGTCGCAGCGCTGGTCGACGTTCTTGGCGCTGCGCACCTGCTCGGGCGGCATGTAGTAGGGCGTGCCCAGCGACTCGCCGTCGGCCGTGATCACCGAGAACGGCGCCCGCTCCAGGTTCTTCGCCAGGCTGAAGCCCTGGAGCTTCGCCCGGCCGTCGGCGCGGCGCACGAGGACGTTGGCCGGCTTCACGTCGCGGTGGATGATCTGCTGCTCGTGGGCGTAGTGCAGGGCCTCGGCGATCTGCAGCATGGCCCGCGTCACCTGCGGCCCGGGCAGCGGGCCGCCGCGCTCGCGCAGGAGCTTGTCGAGGCTGTCGCCCTCGACGTGCTCGGTGACGATGTACATGAGCCCGGCCTGCTCGTTGACGTCATAGAGCTCGACGATGTTCGGGTGCTGCAGCCGCCCGCCCGTCTTGGCCTCGCGCAGGAAGCGGCGCATGGCCTTCTGCCCGTCCTCGTCGCCCGCGATCTGGATCGTCTTGAGCACGACCATTCGGCCCATGAGCTTCTGCTGGGCCAGGTAGGTCACGCCGTGGCTGTTGACCTCGAGGCGCTCGACCAGCCGGAAGCCCTCGACGAGGTCCTCCTCGACGTCGTAGCGGTCGAAGCAGGTGACGCACGCGACCTTGCCGCGCAGCTCGCGCCCGCCCTGGTTGCCGAGCGGCTTGCCGCACACCTGGCAGGGGGCGATCGGGTTCTGCTGGGGCGCCACGCTCACCGTCTGGCCGAGCGCCCCCGGACCCGGCGCGCCCACCGGCCGCCCGCCGGTCATGCTCGGCGGCGGCTGGATCGGCTGCGCGCCGACCGGGCACACCTCGAACACGACGTTGCCGATCTTGATCCGGTCGCCGAGCCGCAGGAGCTGCGCCCCGACCCGCTGGCCGTTGACGAAGGTCCCGTTGCGGCTCTGCAGGTCGACGATCCGGCACAGGTCGCCGCGGCACTCGACCGCGCAGTGCTTGCGCGACAGGAGCGGGTCGTCGAAGGCGTACGACGACGCGCCGCTGCGGCCGAGCGAGACGGGCTGACCGCTGGGGATGGGGAGGACCTGCCCGCTCCCAGGGCCGTGGATGATCCTCAGGTAGACGGCCACCCGCGGCGTCCCTCCGGCGCCCCGCCTCGGCGAGGGGGGCGCGCGTCCGCCTGCGTCCGGCGGCAGGCCGCGCCATTATATGCCGCGAGCCCGTCAGGGTGTGCGCCCCCCGGGGCCGGGCCGGCCCCCGGAAGCCGCGGGCGGTCAGGTCACCGGGCGAGCTCGAGCTCCAGCGCGTAGACGACGCGCTCGTCGGGCCCGGTGGCCACCGACAGCCGCGCGCCGGCGCGCAGGAGGGCCACGCGCCCGACCGCGAGGCCGGCGTCGGCGGCCGCCTCGCGGGCGCGGCGCAGGTCGGCCACGACCCCCTCGGGGTCCGCCAGGCGCTGGACGGCGTCGGCGGGCTCGGTCCGCGGGCGCGTGACCTCGACGCGGACGCGCCCGTCGGCCGCGACGGCGGCGCCGACGCGGACGTCGCCGCGGGCGACCGTCAGGACGTGCTCGAGGACGCGGTCGAGGCCGCGGCCGAGGAGCAGCGGGTCGGCGAGCACGAACAGGGGGTCGGACGGGATGACCACCTTCCAGCCCAGCCCGCGCTGCCGGGCGACGGGCCCGTGCATGCGGTCGACGGCGCCGAGCTGCGCGCCGAGCTCGATCGCCTGGCGGGCGACCCGCTCCTGCGCCAGGGCCACGACGTCGATCGCCGCGTCGGCGAGGCGGCGGGCGCGGTCGTTGGTGACCAGGAGCGAGGCCACGGCCCCGGCGGCCGTGAGCAGCCGGCCGACCTCGGCCGGCTCGCGCCCGGCCGCGTCCACGAGGACCACGCCGAGCGGCGCGGCGCCGGGGGCGGGGACCGGCCCGGCCGCCACGCGCGGGGTCACGACGAGCTCGCCCCCCGCCGCGCGCGCCAGGGCGTCGGCGTCGACGAGCCCCTCGCCCTGACCGGCGCGGGCGCGCAGCGCCGCGCGCCCGAGGCCGCGCGTCAGCGGGTGGCGCAGGAACACGATCGCCCGCTCGGCCGCGCACCCGCGCAGCAGGGCCGCCGCGAGCCCCTCGAGCCCCGAGGCCAGGTCGGCCGCGCCGGCGGCCAGGAGCAGCCCCTCCATGGGCTCCGTGCGCTCGTCCTCCTCGCCCGACGGGAGCGCCTCGCGCTCGCCCGTCTCGTCGAGCGGCGGCTCGTCGGGGCGCGGCGGCATGCGCCCGGTGGCCGGGCGGATGTCGTGCGACGACCCGCCGCCCTCGAGGCCCACGTCCTCGAGGTGCACGCTCGAGCCGCCGAGGCGGAAGATCAGCAGGCTGCGCCCGATCCGCACCAGGTCGCCCGAGCGCAGGGGGATCTGCTCGATCCGCTCGTCGTTGACGAACGTCCCGTTGGTGCTGCCCAGGTCCTCGAGGATGAACCGCTCGCCCTCGAGCGGGGTCACCCGCGCGTGGACGTGCGAGACCTTCGTGTCCTCGTGCAGGGCGAGCTGCGTCGACTTCGCTCGACCGATCGTCACCGGACCGTCGATGATCTTGGCGAACGCGCCCCGGTGCGCACCCTTGACGACGACCAGCTCGGCCATGGTCCCCCCCCGATCCGGGCGCATTCTATCGGGCCTGCCCGCGCGCTCGGTGACCTCGCCGACCACCCGCCTCGACCGCGGGTGACCTGGCGGTCTTCGCTCCAGAGGCCGGCTCCAGCGGCCCGGCGAGTGTCCCGGCGAGTGTCCCGGCGAGTGTCTGGGACAGGCGGGGCCGGGCTCCCAGGCCACGGGTGGAACGGAGCGGCACGTGAGGCGAGGCCGCGGAGGCCGAGGCGAGGCGGCGCGCGCGCGGGTCGTATCGATCGCCTGATCCTACGACCCGCGCGCGCGCCGCATCGCCCGGCATCCGCGGCCGGAGCCGTCGATCACACCAGAAGGCTGGAGCAGGGCCACCGCCTCGACGTGCGGGGTGTGGGGGAACATGTCCACGGGCAGCACGTGGTCGGCGCGCCAGCCGAGGCGGGCCGCGTGCGCGAGGTCGCGCGCCAGCGCCTCGGGGTTGCACGACACGTAGACCAGGCGCGCGGGCCGGAGCCCGCCGAGCACGAGGTCGAGGAGCCCCGGCGGGCAGCCGTCGCGCGGCGGGTCGACGACGACCGTGGGGAAGGTCCGCCCGTCGTCGCGGAGGCGCCGCGCCGCCGCCTGCGCCCGCTCGGCCACGAAGCGCAGGGCGCCCTCGGGGAGGTCGTCGTGGCGCAGGCTGGCCACGCCGTCGCGCACGGCGGCGGCGCTCTCCTCGACGGCGAGCACCGGGTGGCCGCGGCGGGCCAGCGGCAGCGAGAACAGGCCCACGCCCGAGAACAGGTCCAGCACCGGCGCGCGGTCGGCCGGGACGCGCGCGAGGACGGCCTCGACGAGCAGGGCGGCGGCGCGGACGTTGGTCTGGAAGAAGGCCGCCGGCGAGACGAGGAAGCGGGCGCCCGCGACCTCCTCGAGCAGGCGCTCGCGCCCGTGGAGGCGCCGCGTCTCCGGGCCGAGGATGTAGGGCCCCTGCCGCGGGTGGACGTTGTGGTGCACGCCCGTCGGCGGGCGCTCGAGCGCGGCGAGGTCGCCCGCGACCTCTCGCAGGCCGCGCACGCGCTCCTCGCGCGTGACGAGCGTGAGCTGGGTCTGCCCCGTGCCCACGCCCGTCCGCGCCAGCACGTGGAGCGCGGCGCCGGCCGGCACGCGCCGGCGCGAGAGCGCCTCGCGCGCGGCGAAGGCCAGGCGGTTGCCCTCGGGGTCGTGGACCGGGCACTCCTCGACCGGCAGGAGGTCCTGCGTGCCGCGCCGGTAGTGGCCGAGGACGACGCCGCGGCCGCCGGGCGCCGGCCCGACGACGAAGTGCACCTTGGCGCGGAAGCCCCAGGGGCCCGTGTCGTCGGTGGCCCCGGGCGTCGCCAGGGTCGGGCGCACCTCGACGTCGGGCCCGAGCAGGTCGGCCAGGAGCCGCTGCTTGAGGCGGAGCTGCTCGGGGTAGGCCACGTGCTGCCAGGCGCAGCCGCCGCACGGGCCGAAGTTCGGGCAGGGCGGGCGCACCCGGTGCGGCGACGGCTCGAGGACCGCCTCGAGCTCCGCCGGCCGGCCGGGCCGCAGGCGCGCCCGCACGCGCTCGCCCGGCAGGGCGCCGAAGACCCGCACCTCCTCGCCCGTGTCCGCGCGCCCCACGGCGTCGCCCTCGAGCGTCACGCGCTCGAGGCGGACCTCGACCGCCTCGCCGCGGCGAGCGGCCGGCAGGCTGCGGTCTCGGGCGGGGCGGCGGCGCGCACGCGGGTCGGTCACGACCTCAGTGTAGTCCTCGGTGTCCGCGCGCGCGCAGCAGCGCCTGCACGAGCGCGCGGTGACACTGCGCCGGTCTCGCGCAGTGGCACAGGAGCGTGACGGTCTCCGCCGCAGCGCGCGCGGCCCACTCGGCCAGGGCGACCTCGGCCGGCGCGGCGCGCATCTCGCCCAGGAAGCGCGCCCGGAACGCCTCCCAGCCGAGCGGCGGCAGCCCGCGGGCGACGACGCGGCCGCCCTCGCGGCGCCGGCCGTTGAGCGCGTCGAACAGCGCCTGGCTGGGGGCCAGGCGCTTGTCCCAGGCGGCCCACGTCTCGGCGTCCTTGCGCACGCCGCGCGGCCGGAAGCGCGCGATCAGCACGCGCACGCCGTCCGCCGGCGCGGCCGGGTCCTTGAGCGACTTGGTCAGGACAGGCACCCCGGGCCTCCGCCGTCCGTAGACTCCTACCATGACCCGCCCCGACGCCTACGATCCCTTCGCCGACGTCTACGACCTGTGGGTCGCGTCGGCCCCCGTCACCCGCCGCAACGCCGGCTTCTACGTCGAGGAGTACCTGAAGGCCCGCGGCCCGGTGGTCGAGCTGGGCGTCGGCACGGGCCGGATCGCCGTCGAGGCCGCCCAGCGCGGGCGCGCCGTCACGGGCGTCGACGGCTCGCCGCGCATGCTCGAGCGCTGCCGCGAGCGGGCGCGCGCGGCCGGCGTCGAGGCGCTCGTCACGCTGGTCGAGGCCGACCTGCGCGCCTTCACGCTCCCCGAGCCCGCCGCGCTCATCGCGATCCCGTTCCACACGATCGGCGCCCTGCTCACCGACGACGACCTCCGCGCCTGCCTGCGCCAGGTCCACGGCCAGCTCGCCCCCGGCGGGCGGTTCGTGTTCGACCACTTCGTCTTCGACCCGGCGCTCGCCGCCCGGAGCGAGGGCGTCCCGCAGCTCCGCGCCGAGGCGCGCGACGCGCAGGGGCGCCCGCTGCTCCTCTGGAAGTGCGACCGCTTCGACCACGAGCGGCGCCACATCCGGATCGTCGTGTGGACCGACGCGGTCGAGCCCGACGGCCGCGCCGACCGGCGCTACCGCTTCCTCGACCTGCGCTGGATCGAGCCCGACCGCATGCGCGCGCTGCTCGACGAGGCCGGCTTCGAGGTCGAGGCGCTCCACGGCGACTTCGACCGCCGGCCGTTCGAGCCGGGCGCGTCGACGCATCAGGTGTGGGTGACGCGGGCGCTGCGGACGTTCTGACGCGACGCTGTTGACCATCCCGCCCCCGGGATGGTCCCATCCTCCCATGCGCTCCCTCCTCCTCCTCCCCCTCCTCGCCGCCCCCGCCCTGGCCCCCGCCCTGGCCGCGGACTGCGGGCGCCTGCCGACCGGGCAGAACCCGTCCTGGCAGGAGCTCGACCAGGAGATCGCCCGGGCCTCGGCCGCCCACGGCGTGCCGACCGAGATCATCAAGGGCGTCTCCTGGCAGGAGAGCGGCTGCCAGCAGTGGCGGCCCGACGGCTCGTTCGTGCACAACAAGACCGACTGCGGCCTGGGCATGATGCAGCTCACGGGCGACACGGCCAAGCAGTTCGACGTCGAGCGGCTCAAGGACGACTGGCGCTACAACCTCGACGCGGGGGTCTCGGTCCTGCGCCAGAAGTGGGACCGCGTGCAGCGCGAGGGCAAGCTCCCGGCCGACCCGGACGCCCGGCGCGTGCTCGAGAACTGGTACCACCCGCTGGCCTACTACCAGGGCAAGCGCACCGACGAGTACCTGCGGAAGGTCTTCGGCCACATCGAGCGCCGGCCGGGGGCGCTGCAGCAGCTCCTGCGCCGCGGCGTGGCCGTGACGCTGCCGACCGACGCGCTCCCCGGCTTCACCTTCGGCGACCGCTTCGTGGCCCACGCCGACAACCGCTTCGAGGACAAGGACGGGCGCGTCGCGCGAGCCCCCACGCACCTGGGGACGATCGGCGACCCGGAGACGCTGGCGGCGCTCGACGTCCTGCTCACGCGCGCGCGCAAGGCGCAGGAGCGCGGGCAGGTGAAGAAGGCCGCCGGCTACCTGCAGCGCGTCGTCGAGGTCGGGCTCGACACCGAGCACCAGGGCCAGGCGCGCGCGCTCCTGCGCGAGCTCGACGCGCTGGGCGAGGCGCAGCTCGCCGAGGCGCAGACGCTCGTGGAGAAGGGCGACGCCCCCGGCGCGAAGCGCGTCCTGCGCCGGGTCGTGCGCGAGTGGGAGGGCCTCGCCGCGGCCGCCCAGGCCCAGGAGGCGCTCGACGCCCTGGGCAAGTGACGGACCCGGTCGCCCGCGGCCTCGACCTCGCGCGGGCGCGCCGCTGGTTCGAGGCGCACGAGGCCTTCGAGGACGCCTGGCGCGCCGAGGCCGACCCCCGGCGCAAGGCGACGCTCCGCGCCCTCGTGCACGCCTGCGTGGCGCTCGAGCACCGGCGCCGCGGCAACCCCGTCGGCGAGCGGCTGCAGCTGCAGAAGGCCCGCGCCCGCGCCGCCGAGGGCGCGGCGGACGACCCGCTGACCGAGGTCGCCCGCCGCTGGGCCGAGGCGATCGCCGCCGCCCCGGACGCCTGGCCCACCCCCTGAACGCCCGGGCTACGCTGGCCTCATGAGCGACCAGCGGCTGCGGGAGCTCGAGCGCGCCTGGCAGGCCGGCGGCGGCGTCGACGACGAGGCGGCGCTCCTGCGCGAGCGCCTGCGCCGCGGCCTCACCGACGAGGCGCGCCTGACCGTCGCCGCGCGCCTCGGTCACGCCGCGGCGGCCGCCGTCTCGCTGGCCCGCGCGCGCCTGGGTTACCACGCCGACGAGCGGCTGCGGCTGGCCGCGCTCGACGCCGCGATCGCCCGCGTCGGTCAGGAGGCGCGGGTGCGCGCGGGGGTGGCCCTGGCGCGGCGGCGCGTCCGCGCGTGGGGGCACGCCGGGACGAGCGGCACGCGCGCCGACCGGACGAACCTCCTGCACGCCCTCCAGGCGGCCGAGGACTGGGTCCGCTGCCCGTGCGCGGACCACGCGCTGCGCGCCGACCACGTCGCCGAGCAGGCAGGCCCGGCCGTGTGGAAGCTGCGCGCCCGCACGCAGCGCTCGGCCTACTTCGCCGTGATCGCCGCCGAGGCGGCCGCGCTGCCGAGCAACCGCCCGGCGCTGCGCCTCGAGGACGCGGCCGACGAGGCCGACGACGTCCGCGCGGCGCTGCGCCGCGAGCTCGTCCCGTGGCTCCTCGGCCACGCCGACCCGTTGGCCACGCCGACCCGGTGACGGCGCGCGGGTAGCTCGGGCCGGCCGGCGGTGCCATCGTCCCAGCCCAGGGAGGTGGAGATGGGCAAGCGGCGGCACTCCTCGCGGCTCTCGGCGCAGATGCGGCACACGGCGCTCTACAACGCCGAGCTCGTGCGCGACCTCGCCGACGCGCTCTACCGGCGCGCCACGCTGACCCTGCTCGGCCACGCGCTCGTGGGCCTCGGGCTGGGCGGCGGCGCCGGCTGGGCCGCGTCGATCACCTACCGCGACCACCTGCCCGCAGAGCCCTGGCTCCCCTACGCGGCCGCCGGCGCGGGCGCGCTGCTCCTCGGCCTCACCGGCCTGTTCTCGGGCCGGGCGCAGGCCCTCGGCTACCGGCTCCAGGCGCAGCTCGCGCTCTGCCAGCTCCAGATCGAGGAGAACACGCGCGGCCTCGGCCGCGACCGCGGCGACGACGACGAGGCGGCGTGACGACGACACTTCGGTGACGAGAGTGTCCCCGTCCGGACTCGTCTCGTCCGGCGCCGGACGGCTCCCCCCTCGCCCGTCCTAACCGCCTGCGCGCAGGCGGGCTCCGCTCGGCACGCGGCTGGCTACGTCAGCGCGCGGAGGCCGACCTGATGACCCACCTGTCCTCGAGGACCACCGCCCTTCTCACCACAGGCACGCTCGTGCTCCTGGCCGGCTTCGCCGCCGCCGCGGAGGTCGCCGACGTCAAGCGCGGCGGCGCCGCGCGCGCGAGCGCGTCCGCCTCAGGCCGCTCCCAGGGAGCGGCCACCGCGGGCGACGCGTACGCCGTCACGCGCACGTCGGGCGAGTGGGTCGAGGTGCAGTTCGACCACCGCAAGGCCTGGCTGCGGCGCTCGGACCTCACGGTCCGCGCCGGCGCCGTCAAGCGCGTGACCGCCCAGAGCGGCCTGCGCGTGCGCGCCGGCGCCGGGGCGAACCACCGCAGCCTCGGCACCCTGCCCACCGGGGCGCTCATCGCCGACCGCGGCGGCAACGCCGTCTGGCGCAAGATCTCGTTCGGCGGCAAGACCGGCTGGGTCGGCGCGCGCTTCCTGCGCGTCGTGAGCGAGGGCTCGACCAGCGCCGGCCTGGTGGGCGCGATCGAGGGCCGCGCGGCCGAGGGCGGCGGCGGCGGCGGGGGCACGTCGGCCGTGGCGGCCGCCACGACCGCGCCCGTGAACGGCGGCAGCAGCAGCAGCAGCAGCAGCGCCCGCGCGGACCTCCCGGCGGCCGGGACCGGGATCGCCTACCAGGGTGGCCGGCGCATCGGGTCGATCGACCTCGTGCGGATCGACGGCAAGCCCGTGGCGCGCTCGACGGCCGACGCCTACGAGCGCATGCGCCAGGCGGCGCGCCGCGACGGCGTGCGCCTGCGCGTCGTCTCGGGCTTCCGCACCCAGGCCGAGCAGGAGGTCCTCTACCGGCGCTACCGGCAGGGCCGCGGCAACCTGGCCGCGAAGCCCGGCTTCTCGAACCACCAGAACGGCAAGGCGCTCGACCTCAACACGCGCGACTCGGGCGTCCTGCGCTGGCTGAACCGCAACGCCAGCCGCTTCGGCTTCCGCCGCACCGTGCCGAGCGAGCCCTGGCACTGGGAGGTGCGTTAGCCGAGGCCGAGCTGCTCCAGCCGCTTCTTCAGCCCGCGGCGCGTGAGGCCCAGGGCGCGGGCGGTCGCGGACAGGTCGCCTTCGGCCGCGCGCAGGGCGCGCTCGACGTAGCCGCGCTCGAACTCGGCCACGGCGACCCCCAGCGGGGGGAGCTCCACGGCGCGCGACTGCGGCAGGTCGGCCTCCTGGATCGCCCGACCGCGGGCGCGCGCCGCGGCCGCGCGCAGGACGGCCTTGAGCTCGCGCGCGTTGCCAGGATAGGCGCGCTCCTCGAGCGCCGCGCGCACGGGCCCCGAGAGCGCCGGCGGCCCCTCGCCCCACGTGGCCAGCACGGCGTCGAGGAGCGGGCCCTTGTCCTCCGGCCGCTCGTCGAGGGGCGCGAGGTGCACGCGGGTCGTCGCGAGGAGCGCCAGCAGGTCCTCGCGCAACCGCCCCGCGGCCACGGCCGCCTCGACGTCGTTGCCCGTGGCCACGACGCGCGCGTCGAACGGGGCCGGGGCGGCGGCGCCCACGGGGCGCACGCTGCGCTCCTCGAGGGCGCGCACCAGCTTGGCCTGCACCTCGGGCGCGGCGTCGGTCACGCGCTCGAGGAGGAGCGTGCCCCCCTGCGCCTGGCGCAGGAGCCCCAGCCGCTCCTGCTCGGCGCCGGGGAAGGCGCCGGCCTCGTGGCCGTAGAGCTCCACCTCGGCGTGCTCGGCCGCCAGCTCGCGCAGGTCGACGACGACGAGCGGGCCGGCGCGGCCGCTCAGGGCGTGGACCGCCCGCGCGAGCACCCCCTTGCCCACGCCGGCCGGCCCCTCGATCAGCACCGACTCGTCGGTCGGCGCGGCGGCGGTCAGGGCCTCGACGACGGCGCGGAACTGCGCCGAGCGCCCGGCGAGGCCCCAGCTCGGGTCGCCGAAGCGCACCACGGGCGGGCGCTCGAGCGTGGCGCGCGCCTCGAGGAAGCGCCGCTGCTCGACCCCGGGCGAGAAGCCGCGCCGCTGGTGCAGCGCCGCCTCGAGGACGTCGCGGCCGACGAGCAGGGCGCACTGGTCGGCGACCACCTCGAGCAGCTCCACCTCGCGCCGGCCGAAGCGGCCGAGCTGGAACGGGTGGTCGAGGTAGAGCGCGCGCCGCCGCCCGTCGGGGCTGGTGACCGGCGCGGCGAGCACCGAGCGCAGCCCGAGCCCGACGCGGTGCACGCCGCGGCCGAGCGGCTGGTCGACGAGGACGTCGCCCGAGAGCACGAGCTCGCCCGTCTCGGCCGCCTTCAGCGCGCAGCGGCGGGCGAAGCGCTCCCGCGGGCGGTCGACCTCGTCGAGGCCCACGACGGCCAGGATCGTCACGTCGTCGGCCCCGTCGCCGAAGGCGCACAGGAGCCCGCGCTCCGCCCGGCACAGGCGCACCGCCGTGGCCAGCGCCAGCTCGTAGCCGCGGCGCACGTCGTGCTCGTCGACGATCGCCCGCGTGAGCGCCGTCACGGCGGCGAAGTCCTCGCGCGCGACGCCGCCCGGGGCCGCCGACGAAGCCGCCGCCCCCGACGAAGCCGCCGTCGCCGGGGCCGCCGTCACCGGGCGGGCCGGCGCCGGCTCGATCGTCGGCGCCCCGGCCTCGGGCTGGGCCATCGCCTTGAGCACCGGCGGCGTGGCCAGGGCCGGGTCGGTGTCGGGGCCGCCCGGCAGCGACGCGCGGACGCCCAGCGCGGCCACGGGCGAGTCGCCGCGCAGGGCCGCCGCCCGCAGCGCGTCGGCGGCCAGGTAGCCGTCGCGCCGCTCCGGCGGGACGCGGCCCAGGACGTCCTCGACCAGCTCCTGCGTCTCGAGCGTGAGCGCCAGCGCCTCCTCGTGCTTGCCCCGCAGCTCGGCCGTGGCCGCGAGCACCTGCAGGGCGCGCCACTCGAGGTCGCGCAGCTCCGCCCGGCGCGCCTCCTCGAGCGCCTCCTCGGCGCAGCGCGCGGCCACGAACACCGAGCCCTTCTCGCGCGCCAGCTCGATGCGCGCCCGCAGCAGGCGCTCGCGCGCGCGCAGGACGCCGTGGCGATCGGGCGGGTCGCGCCCCTCGAGCGGCCGCATGCGCCCGGGCTGCGGGACGGGGCGCGAGTCGAGGAGGAAGCGCGCGTCCTCGGGCTTGCCCTTGGCGAGCTGCAGCGCCGCCAGCTCGAGCGTGGCCGCCCGCGCCGTGAGCCGGTCGCCCACGCCCTCGGCGGCGCGCCGCGCCCGCTCGAGCTCGCGCCGCCCGCGGTCGTGCGACCCGCGCCGCGCGAGCACCTCGCCCAGGAGCAGCCGGCAGGCCGCCTCCTGCAGCGCCGCGCCCCCACGGTCGCGCGCGCCGTCGTCGCCCAGGCCCCGGTCGGGGTCGCGGTCGTGCCAGGTGTCGGCGCCGGTGTCGGAGAGGAGGCCGATCGCCCGCTCGACCGCGCGCTGCGCCTCGAGCAGCCCGCCGAGCGCGACGTGGATCCTGGCGCTCCGGCGCGCCGAGTCGATCAGGTCGTCGACGTCGCCCGCCTCCTCGCGCAGGCGCTGCGCCTGCGCCGCCCGCGCCCGCGCCGAGGCGAAGTCGCAGGCGCGCACGTCGAGCTCGGCCAGGTTCGCCAGCGTCGCCGCCTCGCCGCGCCGGTCGCCCATCTCGACGCGGGCCACGAGCGCCTCGTCGAGGTGCGTCCGCGCCTCGGCCGTCCGGCCCAGCTCGGTGAGCACCTGCCCGAGGTTGTTGCTCGCCGCCGCCGCGAACCAGCGGTCGCCGAGCAGCCGGCGCAGGCCCAGGCTCTCGCGGTAGGCCTGCGCGGCCTCCTCGAGGGCGCCGGCGCAGGTGTAGACGAACCCGAGGTTGTGCAGCGACGCGGCGCTCCCCTGGAGGTCGTCCTGCTCCTGGCGCTGGCGCAAGGACGCGCGCAGGAGCTCGCGCGCCTCGGCCAGGGCGCCGCGGCGGACGGCGGCCAGGGCCAGGCTCGAGCGCGCCGCGGCCGCCGCGCGGTCGTCGCGCGCCGCCTCGGCGCGGGCCAGCGCCGTGCGCCAGTGGACCTCGGCCTGGTTGATGTGGCCGCGGGCGAAGGCCGCCGTGCCCAGGCGGTGCAGGGCGTGGGCGGCCTCGGCCGTGAGCTCGAGCCGCTCGAGCAGCGCCAGGCCGGCGCGCAGCATCTGCTCGGCGCGGGCCAGGTCGTCGTCGCGGTAGGCCACCTGCCCGAGGAGGCCGAGCAGCCGCGCCCGCGCGGGGAGGGCCTCGTCGACGGGCAGGCCCTCGACCTTGAGCGCGTCCAGGCCCTCGTCGCAGGCCGCGCCGGCGTCGGCCTGCTCGCCCGTGGCCAGGTGCAGCTCGGCCGACACGGCCGCCAGGCGCGCCCGCTCGAGCGCCGCGTCGGGGCCGGCGTCGGCGGCGTCCGGGGCCGCATCGGCGGCGTCGAGCGCCGCTCGCGCGCGCGCCAGCGCCGGCCGGGCCAGCGCGTCCTCGCCCTCGGCGACGTGGTGCTCGCCCAGGCGGCGCCACAGGGCGGCCTCGACCAGGCGCGGCCAGGTGCCCACGCGCAGGTCGATCAGCCGGCGCAGGAGGCGCGCGGCGCGCTCGCCCTGGCCGGCCTTGAAGCGGGCCTCGACCTCGCGGCGCCGGTGCTCGTGGCGGTCCTCGGGCGCGCCGGCCGGCGGCGGGAACCGGCCCAGCGCCCGGTGGACCTCGGCCAGGGCCTCGTGCGCCCGGGCGGCGGTCAGCGCCGGGACGAGCGCCGGGGCGAGCGCGCGCAGGCCCGCGCCGTCCTCGGCCAGGGCCAGGAGCTCGAGGCGCTCGAGGCGCGTGGCGAGCGGCTCGTCATCGCCGTCGTCGCGCAGAGGGCGGCCTCGAGGCGCGCCGCGACGGCCGCGCGCGTCGGGGCGCAGGCCGCGGCGCAGGGCGCACGACAACGTGGGACAAGGCCCCAGCGGACGACGCCGGCGGGGCTGACCGCGCGGCCGGCGGCGCGCGGGGCCTCGAGCGAGGCGGCGCGTGCGGCCCGAGCTGCCGGCGCGCCTCGGGCCGACCTGCGCCGGCTCGGGCGGAGCGCCGGCCCAGAGCCTCGACGACGCCCTCGCGCGCCAGAACATGGATTTTTACTCGACGGCCGTGGGCTCGGGCCGCAGGCGGCGGCGAGGCGTCGGCGCCGGCCGTGAGGAAGACGGCCAGGGCGCGGGCCAGATCGGGCGCGGCGCCGCGTCCGGCTTCCTGGGCGTCGTCGACGAGGTCGACCTCGCGCGGCAGCCCGTCGGGCGCGCCGGCGAGGAAGTCGCGCACGATCCGCACGACGCGCCCGGGCAGGCCGCGCGCGCCGAGCGCCAGCCGCTCCTGCAGGGCGTCGGGGCAGGGGCGGCCGCCGAGAACCGAGGCCGCCAGGCGCAGCAAGTCGCGCGCCGGCAGCGAGTCGAGCGCCCGCTGCCGCGCGTAGCCGGCGTCGAGCGGCCCGCGCGCCGGGGCGACAGCGCCTCGGGGTCGGCCGTGACGACGACCAGGAGCCGCGGCGGCAGCTCGGCGCATCGTCGAGGCCGCCGCGGCCCTCGGCGTCGAAGCGCCGGGCGACCCAGGCGCGGCGGCACGCGGCGGCGAAGCGCCGCGAGCGCCGGCCCGCGGGCGGCCTCAGGCGAGCTCCTCGAGGGCCACGAACAGCGGCCGGCGCCGCGCCGCGGCAGGAGCGCGTCGACGGCCTCCTCGGCATACCATCGGCCCCTAAATCGCCGATGTCGGCGCCGACGATGTCGCCGACCGCCGCCCGCGCCAGCGCGGTTCCAGGGCCCGCCGGCCCCTGCCCCGGCCCGAAGCGGCCGCGCAGGTTGCGCCCATGGCCGTGCGCGCGCACGGCCAGGCGGTCGAGCACGCGCGGCGGCCGCTGCCGGGCTCGCCGGCGAGGGCGAAGAGCGACGGCTCGCTGCCGGGCGCCTCGCCGCCGCCGCTCACGGGCGCGACGATCCGCACGGCGCCGGGGCGCTCGGGGCCGGCGCCGAGGACGATGCGCGCCCAGCCGAGGAGCTCGGCCACGAGGGCGTCGCGCCCGACGAGCGGGCCCGGGCACCAGGCCAGCGGCCGCGGCGCGGGGCCCAGGTCGAGGCCGGTCGCGGCGGCGAGCGTCTCGAGCGCCGCCTCGACCGTCGGCGGGCGGTCGTCGGGGGCGGGGCTCATGAGGACGAGGACGAACGTGGCCAGGGCCACCGACTGCTCCGCCCCGGCGGGGTCGCGCGCGAGCCCGCCCGAGCCGGCGGCCGCCGCGGCCAGGAGCTCGCGCAGGAACACGCCCGCCTCGTAGAGGTTCGCGCGCCGGTCGACGCGCGCGCCCACGAGCCGCTCGGGCGCCAGGCCGCCCGCCTCGCCGCCCGGAAGGTCGAGCGGGGCCGCCCGCGTCTCCTCCTCGAGGAGCCCGCCCGGGTCGAGGAGCCTGAGCGTCGGCGCGCCGCGCGCGTCCGTCTGCACGCGCGCGCGGAGGGCGCGCGCCCCGCCGGCGACGAGCCCGCGCGCGTGGAACGCGCCCAGGGCGCGCAGGAGCTGCGCGAACAGGCGCACGACCTCGTCGGGGGCCCGGCCGGGGGCCCACTGGAAGGGGTCCTCGCCCGGCGCGTGCTCCTGCGTGAACCACAGGCGGCCGTCGTCGAGCCGGCCCGCCTCGAGGACGCGCGCGACGTTCGGGTGCTCGACCTCGCGCGCGCGCGCCAGCTCCCAGGCCAGCGCCTCGGGGCCGCCGTGCTCGGGCGCGGGGGGCTCGACGAAGCGCAGCACCTGCGGCGGCGCGTCGGGCTGGTCGCGGTCGCGGACGAGGAGCGTCTCGTCGTCCAGCTCCCGCTCGACCTCATAGCGTCCGTCGAGGACGGCGTGCGCGGCGCGCATCCTCAGCTCCCCTCCCCGACGGATCCGATCGTAGGGGCCCGGGCGGCCGGAGACAACCGCGAGCCGGGGCCCGGTGGCCGGGGCGGCCAGGCCCGGCTACGGTGCCAGCATGGACGAGGCGCTCATCGTCCCGACCCGAGCGGACGGTGACGACCCGGCGGCCGAGGAGGTCGTCGGGTCGCCCGTCCCGGCGGGCGACCCGACGCCGCTCGCGCCCGCGCCAGGCACGCCGGTCGGCACACCGGTCGTCACACCGGTCGGCACGCCGGTCGGGGCGCCGGAGCCAGCCGACAAGGGCGCACCGCCGGCGGCCCGCGGCCCGGCGCCGGCGCGCTCGAGCCGCTGGGTCCTCGGCGCGGCGGCCGGGGTGGTGCTCGTCAGCCTCGCCGGCTGGGGGCTGACCTTCGCGCGGGAGCGGGCGCTCGCGGAGGCCGTCTTCTTCGACGCCCTCGCGCGGGCGCCGACGCCCATGGCGGTCCTCTCGCACGCGGACGCCACCCCGAGCTGGCTGCGCGGCGACCCGCGCGTGGAGGCGATCTTCGCCGCCGCGCGCGAGGCGCTGGCGGGCGAGCACGTGCGCCGGCGCGCCGCGCGCGAGCTGGGCCGCCTGGTCGAGGTGGCCTCGCTCGAGCAGTGGCGCGCGGTCTGCGACCGCGCCGCGGCCCTGGACCCGACCTGGGCCGAGCCCCTGGCCCTGCGCGCCCAGGCCACGCTGGCCCTGGCCCGCGGGCGGGTGGAGGCGTCTGGCCCGCCGCCGCGCTTCGACGTGGTCGCGGCCGAGGCCGATCGCGAGCTCGCGCAGGCGCTGGCGCTCGAGCCGGCGCGCGCGGCGGAGCTCCTCGGCGGCGGGCGCGCCTGCTCCTGGCGGTTCCCCCGGCGACGCCGACGGCGCGGCGCCGCGCCGCCACCCGGGTCATCGCGCAGGCGCTCGACCTCGCCGGCGACGAGGGGCCGGCGTCGCCGCTGGCGCGGGCCCAGCACCTCGCCTTGCAGGGCGAGTGGCAGGCGGCGGGCGCGCACGCCGACCGCGCGGCGACCGAGGCCCCCGGGTCCGTCGAGGCGCGGCTCCTGCAGGCCGAGGCGCGGCTGCGCGCGGGGCATCACGCCGAGGCGGCGGCGCTGGCGCAGGCGCTGCTCGTCGACGCCCCCTGGTCGGGCGATGCGGCCGCCCTCGAGGTCGAGGCGCGGCTGGCGCTGGGCGCCCGGGGGGTCACGTCGCATGCCGTCGATCGGGCGCTGACCGTCGACCCCGACCACCCCCGGGCCCTGGCCGCGAGGGCCTACCTGGGCCTGCAGCGCGACGCCGCCGGGCTCGTGACCTCGCCCGCCCAGCGGCGCGAGGCGGCCCGGCAGGCGGCCGAGCGGGCGCTGCGCCTCGACCCGGCGCAGCCCTTGGCGCACGCGGTCCTGGCCGAGCTGGGCGACGCGGCGGGCGACGTCGTGGTCGCGCTCGTCGCCGCGGGCCGCGCCCGCCAGCACGGCGCCCACCTGCCCGACGTCCACGTCCTGCGCGGCCGCCTGCGCGGCCGCCACCAGGGCGACGTGGGCGCGCTCGACGACTTCGATCAGGCGCTGCGTCTGCGGCCGGCCGACGCGCGGGCCCTCGCCAACCGCGCCGGGCTGCTCCTGGCGCGCGGCTACGTCCCGGCGGCGCTCGCCGCGGCCGACGAGGCCCTGCGCGTCGACCCGAACCTCGCCGAGGCCTTCCTGCACCGGGCCCGCGCCCACCTCAAGGCGCGGCCGCGCGACCGGCAGCGGGCCTACGACGACCTCAACCAGGCCCTGCGCCGCGCGCCGGGCCTCGTCGAGGCCTGGCTGCACCGCGCGGTGGTCTTCCATGACCTCGCCATGCACGCCGAGGCGGTCGCCGACGTCGACCGCGCCCTGGCCCTCCTCGCGCCCGGCGCCGCGCGCCGGACGGACCTGCTCCTCGTGCGCGGGCGGAGCCTCCTCGGGCTCGCGCGCTGGGTCGAGGCCGAGGCCGCGCTGGCCGAGGTCGAGCGGCAGGGGCGCACGAGCCACCGCGACGAGGAGCGGCTGCACCTGCTGCGCGAGCGGCTCGCCGGCCGGCTCGACGACGCCGCGCTCCGCGAGGCGCTCGCGGCCACGCGCTGACCACACCCGAGAGGAGGCCCCCGTGTCCAGGACCCTGATCCCCGCCGCCCTGCTGGTCGGCGGCCTCGCGCTCGCCCTGGCCCCGAGCGGCGGCGCGCAGCAGGCCGACCGCGAGGTCCAGGCGCTGCGCCGCGAGGTCGAGGCGCTGCGCCAGGAGAAGAACAGGCTCCAGGACGAGAACATCGCCCTGGCCCGGCGCTTCGACCTCGAGCGCAAGCGCGCCATGGACGAGCGGGACGGCCTCCTGCAGAAGATCGCCCGGCTCGAGGCGGGCGGCGAGGGCGGCGCGCCGCTCGACCGCCTGCGCGTCACGCTGTCGTTCGACGACACGCCGGTCGACGACGCGCTGAGCTTCCTGCGCGACGTGACGAACATCCCGATCGAGGGCGACGGGCTCGAGGGCCTGGCGGTCAGCCTGCGCCTGCGCGACCTGTCGCCGCGCGCGGCGCTCTCGCTCCTGGCCACCAACGCCCGCGACGCCAAGGGCGGCTGGGTCGAGCTGCGCTGGCGCGAGGTCGACGACCGGGTCGAGGTCCGGCGCCCCTGAGCCTGCGTCCGACTCGCGTCGAGAGTGGAAGGGCGTGTGGCAGCTCATGGGTCACGGAGAGCGGACCCACATGGAAGCCCCGTGTCCTCGTTCTTCGCTCCGTGCTCTCTGTGATCCCATCAACTCGAAGGAGGCCTGCTGTCAGCGCGCCCGGTTCAGGGCGCCCACGACGCCCGGTCCGTCCGCCGGGGCCGGGGCGAGGAGCGGCAGGATGAGCTCGCGCTCGAGGGCCACGAGCGCGTCGACCTCGGCGGCGCGTCCCCCGGCGACGGCGGCCCACGTCGGGCGGGCGGCCGCGAGGACCGCCCACAGGGCCCGCTCGTCCTCGTAGGCCTCGAGGCGGTTGCGGCTGGGGTCGGCCAGGCGGCGCGCGACGTCGCGGCGGGCGGCGAGCCGCGCGAGCGCGCCGCCAGGGTCGCCCGCGGCGCCGGCCCGCGCGCGCCGGCGAGCGCCCAGCGGGTCGTGGGCGTCGTCGGCGAGCGCCGGCCCCGCGGCGGCCGTCCTCGTAGACGCCCCGCAGCGCCGCCGCGCGGGCGCGCTCGAGCTCGACGAGCACGTCGCCCATGGCGTCGCGCGCCTCGCGCTCGCGGCCGTCGAGGTAGCCGTCGACCGAGCCGTGGCGGCGCTCGACGTGGGCGCGGAGGGCGGCGTGGTCGCCCAGGCGCTCGTGGACGGTCGGCCGCGCGGCGTCGTCGCGCACGACGCGCAGGGCGCCGCGCCGGCCGGCCTCGGCGAGCAGGCGCGCCTCGGCCTCGTCGACCGGGGCGTAGAGGTGGGCGCGCCAGGCGTCGTGCGCGGCCGACACGGCGTCGGCGCGCTCGGCCACCTCGCAGGGGGGCGCGTCGTCGCCGAGCGCGAGGAGGCCGTCGACCGCGTCGCGCAGCCGCGCCTTCAGGTCGCGCTCGACGAGCGCCGCGTCGACGCGCCGGCTGACCTCCTCGGTGATCGTGAGGATCACGGCCAGCTCGGCGGCCGTGTAGATCCAGCCGGCGACCGTGCCGCGGGCGACGGTGGCGACGCCCCGGAACGCGCGCAGGCGCAGGGCCGGCCGCAGGGCCTCGGCGGCGGTCTTCACGGCGGCGACCGAGAGGCCCAGCGCGGCGACGTCGATCACGTAGGCGCGGCCGTCGAAGCCGCCGCGCACGAGCTCGGGCAGGAGCATGCCCGCCGCCAGCGCCACCTGCGTGCGCATGAGGCCGTGCATGAAGCGCGAGCGGGCGGCGCGGCCGAGCGCCAGGCGCTCGAAGGCGTAGTCGCCCGCGACGGCGCCGGCGGAGAACAGGCCGTAGTGGACGAAGAAGTCGACTGACGTCTCAGGTCTGGACGGGACGCTCGGCCTCGAGCAGGGCCAGGAGGTCGCCCTCGATCGTCTCGCAGATCCCGTCGAGGGGCAGGTGGCTGAGGCTGCGAATCGAGAACGGGTTCTGCAGCTCGGTCCCGATGTGGTCGAGCGCGAGGACCGGGTAGGCGATGAACATCGTGATGAGCGGCGTGAGCCAGCCCGTCGGCTCGACGAGCGCGAAGGGGACGATCAGCAGGTAGAGGACGATGAACCGCCGGACCTTGGCGGCGTAGGCGAACGCCAGCGGCGTCTTGAGGATCCGCTCGCAGGCGCCGTAGTGATCGACGAGCAGGCCGCGCTGGCGCTCGAGCTCGAGGAACGCCCACGCGTCGAGGCCGCCGGCGCGGGCGGAGCGCAGGAGCTCGGCCATGCGGGCGGCGACGTGGTTGGGCAGGTGCCGCGCGCTGGCCGCCGCCGCCGCCGCGTCGGGGCCGATCAGCCGCGCCGCCTCGGGGAGCTCCCGCTCCCCGCGGAGGCTGTGGCGGATCGCGTGGGGGAGGGCCGCCGCCCAGCCCACGAAGGCGCGGCGCCAGGCCGCCTCGGCCGGGCCGTAGGCCAGGGCGGCGACGGCCAGGTTCCTCGACTGGTTGACGATCCCGCCCCAGAGCTTGCGGGCCTCCCACCAGCGCTCGTAGCCCGAGTTGGTGCGCAGGACGAGGAACAGGCCGATCACGGCGCCCGAGACCTCGACCGGCCGCTCGGCGATCCCCAGCGGCGTGACGGCGCGGTGGAACCAGGTGATCACCGCCGCGGCCGCCGCGAACACGAGCATGCGGGGGAAGATCGCCGGGGTGGCGGTGCCGCGGATGGCGAAGGCGAAGCGCCAGAAGCGCGCCGGGTCGATCGGCACCCGCGGCTGCGGGGTCGGGGTCAGCACGGGCGCGCTCCGGGTCGGTCGGTCTTCATGAGGCCCTCGTCGAGCTGCGCCCGGGCGGCTAGAAGTACGACTGCAGGCCGCCGCGGCGGCGCACGTCGAGCGTGGCGCAGTGGAACGAGCCGCCGAAGGGCAGGTACTCGGCGAAGGCGACCGGGATGGGCTGGAAGCCGTGGCGCTTCAGCGTCTCGATCATGCCCTTCTGCGAGCGCTCGACGACCACGCGCTTCTCGTCGAGCATGAGCACGTTGAGGCTGATCCAGAGGCTGGTCATGGAGCAGTACTCGAACGCCATGCCCGGGATCGGCTCCGGCTGCGGGGCCACGATCACGTCCCACGAGCGGAACATCTTCGGCAGGCGCTCCACCGGGACGTAGGCCGGGTTGATGAGCAGCTTGCCGGGCGCCAGCGGCATGAAGGTCGAGTCGATGTGCATGGGGGTGCGGCAGGTCGTCTCGACCTCGTGCACCTGGAAGCGGTCGCCGAGGTGGCGGCGCATCCACTCGATGCCGAAGGCGTTGGTGACGTTGCTCCGCTGGACGAACAGGTCGCGGCCGCAACGGACGAAGTCGGCCGCGTCGAACACCGGCTCGAACTCGGTGATGACGTAGCGCATGGGCTCGCCCTCGGCCGGGATCGTGTAGTCCTGCGCGTAGAGCTCGTCGGTGAGCTGCGGCCGGGGCGCGGCCGTCCAGCGCGCGCCGCGGCGGAAGTAGTCCTTGAACAGCGACCGGTAGGCCTCGGGCTCGAAGTAGCGGCAGCGCCAGGCCATGGGCGTCTCGATGATCTCGTCGCCCAGGACCATGAAGCCGTCGCGCGGGCAGGCCAGCGAGAAGCCGCGCGACGACCACAGGGGCGAGGCGAAGCGGCGGGTGAGCGGCAGCGGGTCCGGCCGGCGGACCTTCACGCCCTCGGCCTCGAGCACGCGCACGAAGCCGTCGAGCTGCTCCTGCGCGCGCCGGGTCAAGAACCACGGGTAGCGCCGTCCGCCGAAGAAGCGCAGCAGGAAGGCGGCCTTCTTCGGCACGTTGAAGGTCACCGACACGTGGTGGGGCGGCACGACGGACCCGTCGATGCGGCCGACGATCACCTCTTCGAGCGGGTCCCAGCCGTTGTAGGAGTTGACGGGGCAGGCCATCGACGACGCCTGGTCGGCGCGCCGTGTCTCGATGGCGACTTCGGTCATCAGGGGACCTCCTGGGGCAAGGGGTGGGGCGGGGGGGCGCTCGGCGCCCCCTCCGCGGGATCGCGCCGCGGCGGCCGCCACGACCCGAACAGGGCCATGGGCGCGATGCCGAGCGCGGTGTAGATGAGCTGCCTCGAGCGGCGCAGGAGGCCGAACGCGAGGGCCGTGGGCTCGTCGAGGCCGAAGCCCAGGCCGACGAGCACGATCCCCCCCTCCTGGACGCCGGCGCTGGCGGGCACGAACGAGCCGACGGCGGTCGCCGCCAGGGCGAGCGCCCCGATCGCGAGCACCTCCAGCGGCGAGAGCGCGATCCCGAGCGCGTGGGCGAAGATCGCCACCTCGAGCGCCTCGATCGTCCAGCCGGCGAGCGCCAGCCCGAACATGAGCGCGAGGCGCGCCCGCCGGCGGCGGTACGCCCCCTCGAGCGCCTCGTCCAGGCGCTGGAGGGTGGGGTCGTGGCGCGCGAGCCAGCGGCGGCCGGGGCGGCTCCAGCCGAGGAGCCGGGCCACGAGCGCGCGGAGGCCGCGCCGCTGGAGCACGTACACGACGGAGATCCCCCCGCCCGCCAGCACGGCCATCGCCGCGGCCGCCGGCCCCATGCCGCCGAGCCGGCCCACGCCGCCGGTGGCCAGCGCGGCCACGAGGCCCAGCGCGAGGAAGAGCGCCAGCGCCAGGGTGATCACCGTGCGCAGCACGAGCACGCTCGCGACCGCCACGGGGACGGGCACCCCCCAGCGCTGGAGGACCAGCACCTTGTAAGGCTCGCCGCCGACCGACACGCCCGGGAGGAGGCCGTTGAGGTTCTCCCCCACGGCGTAGAGCAGGTAGAGCCGGGGCAGCGAGACGGGCGGCCGCTCGGGGAAGGCGAGGCGCCAGGCGACCGTCTCGACCGCGAACGCGAGGGCCGTCGGCAGGAGGAACAGGAGCGCCGCGCCCCAGCCCACCCGGCGCAGCTGGGCCAGGAGCTCCGCGGGGCCCACCGAGCGGACGAGCCAGGCGAAGAGCGCCAGCCCGCCCAGGAGCAGGGCCACGTGCACGATCGTGGCGAGCCGCCGCCCTCCGGCGGCCTCGCGCTGCTCGGGCGTCGCCGGCGGCGTCACGGGCGCCGCTCCAGGACCACGCCGCGCGCCGCGACGGCGGCGGCCACCTCCGGCGCGAGCAGGGCGGCGAGCTCGCGGTCCTCGGCCGGGGGCGCCGCCCCGGGGTGCAGGTACAGCTCGGTCGCGCCCTGGACCTCGTCGACCAGCCCCACGAGCACGCGGGCGTCGGGCGGGTCGAAGGTCGACAAGAGCCCGAGGACGCGGTCGCGCACGGGGAGCCCGGCGCGCCGGAGCGCCCGCCGGGCCCACGGCGCCAGGAGGCCGAACACGGCCGCGTGGGCCACCTTGTAGACCAGCGGCCGCGGGTTGAGCAGGAGCGCCGGCGCCAGCCGCTCGCGCGGCACGCGCACCTCCGGGCGCCCGTACGCCGGCAGGAGCCGGCAGAGCGCCCACAGGACCGGCGGCGCGAGGTGCAGGTTGAGGTGGCCGTCGACGTGGCGCAGCGGCAGGCCCGAGGCCCGGAAGCGCGCGAGCTGCGCCTCGACCTCGCGCGCGGCCGCCGCGCGCGCGCGCGGGTCGAGCGTGATGCGCAGGGCCTGGCGCACGGGGTCCCGGCGCAGCCAGCCGTCGGGCGTCGTGAGGCCGAGCGTCGGGTCGTGGGGCACGGCGGCCGGGGCGTCGGCGAGGGCGAGGTGCAGCCCGACCTCCAGCCTCGGGCGCGCCCGGGCCAGGGCGACGGCCTCCGCGGCGGCCGGCGCCGTGATCATCAGGCTGGCCGAGGTGAGCACGCCCTCGTCGTGGGCGCGCGCGACGGCGGCGTTGACGCGAGGCGAGCGCCCGAAGTCGTCGGCGTTGATCCGCAGCCGCGGGCGCGCGTCGGCCATCAGAGCCGCCGGATCCAGCCCAGGCCGCCGAGGATCGCCCCCAACGACGCGGCGTTGTCGCGCGTGAACAGCGCCCCGGCGGCCTCGAGCGGCCGGCCGCGGCGCAGGGCGCCCATGGCGTCCGAGAGCGAGATCCCGAGGTGGTGCATGACGCTCGGGTCGCGGTAGCAGTCGATCATGCAGCGCGTGCAGCCGTCGCGGACGCGCTGGGAGCCGTCGAACTCCCAGATCGAGCACATGGGGGTGTCCCACTGGTGGCAGCGGTAGAGCTGCAGGCGCCAGTCGAGGTAGTAGTACTTCCAGCCGGCGTAGCACTCGAAGCGCTGCGGCTCCTTGCGCACGAAGCGCTTCATCTCCTCGACCGACGCCCGCGGGTTGACGACGTGGATCCGCCCGCGCAGGGCGTTCACCTGGTCGAACGCCGCCAGGAGCTCGTCGTCGGTGAGGTCGACCAGCGCGCCGTCGGAGAACGACAGGTAGCTCGACCCGAGCGACCGGAGCGGGTAGCTGAAGGTCACGCTCCGGAAGCCCAGCGAGGCGAGGAACTCGGGGAGCCGCGGCAGGTCGGCCGTGACCAGGCGGCTCAGCGTCACGCTGGCGGTCGTCTGCACGCCCGCCGCGCGCAGGACCTCGTTGGCCCGCGCGATCTTGTCGCACACGCCCGGGAGGCGGCGGTTGTGCTCGTGGACCTCGGGCGTGACCGCGTCGACGGACATGATCGCCGAGCCGAGGCCGGCGTCGATCAGCTGCTCGAGCATGGCGTCCGTGAACAGGGCGGCGTTCGAGCAGATCAGCGACTGCATGCCGCGGGCCCGCGCGTGGCGGAGCATGTCGAACAGCCCGCGGTGCATGAGCGGCTCGCCGCCGACGAGGACCAGGTAGCGCACCCCTTGCGCGTAGAGGATGTCGATCGCCGCGAGGGCCTCGGCGGTGTCGACGTAGACGTGGCGGTCGCGCGGGAGGGCGTCGACGGCGAAGCCGCAGAAGCCGCAGTTGGCGTTGCAGGCGTTCGTGATGGCGAACTGGGCGAACCCCGGGCCACCGTCGCGCAGGACGCCCGCGACGAGGCCGAGCGCCGTGTCCTTCTTCAGCGCGGGGTCGTCGGGGGCGGGGCCGCGGCGGACCGGCGCGGCCGCGACCGGCAGCGGGCGCGCCACGTCAGGCCCCCTTCCGGCTGAGCATGAACGACATGAACTCGTAGCCCTCGCGTACGCGCCGGGTGAGGACGCGGCGGTCCCGGGCCATCTCGCCGAGGATGCGGCGGATCGGCCGCCAGCGCAGGTAGAAGCGCCGATAGAAGACCTCGAGGCTCCCGGCGATCTCATCGCGCGACAGCCCCTCGTAGCCGAGCGTCGCCATCTGGAAGCCCTTGTCCTCGACGTGGGGGAGGCGCTCGCCGCGCTCGAGCGCCACGGCGGCGTCGTTCGCCTCGGGGCTCAGCCAGCCCTCGCGCAGGGCCTGCTCCCAGAGGAACGTGCCGGGGTAGGGGGCCGCGAGCGAGACCTGGAGCGTCTCGGGCTCGATCTCGCAGGCGAAGCGGATCGTCTCCTCGATCGTCTCGCGCGTCTCGCCGGGCAGCCCGACGATGAACGTCCCGTGCGTAACGATCCCCAGGTCCTTCACGTCGCGCGCGAACTGGAGCATGCGCGACTTCTTCACGCCCTTCTTGATGTTGATCAGCACCTGCTCGTTGCCGCTCTCGTAGCCGACGAGCAGCAGGCGCAGGCCGTTGTCCTTCATCACCTTCAGCGTCTCGTAGGGGACGTTCGCGCGCGCGTTGCACGACCAGGTGAGCCCCAGCCGGCCCAGGCCGCGGGCGATCTCCTCGCAGCGCTTCGTGTCGGCCGTGAACGTGTCGTCGTCGAAGAAGAACTCCTGCACCTGCGGGAAGAGGGCCCTGGCGCGCTCCATCTCGGCGATCACGACGCCCGGGCTGCGCGTGCGGTAGGTGTGGCCGCCGACGGTCTGCGGCCAGAGGCAGAAGGTGCAGCGCGCGGGGCAGCCGCGGCCGGTGTAGAGCGAGACGTACGGGTGCTTCAGGTAGCCGATGGCGTAGTCCTCGACGCGCAGGTCGCGGGCGTAGACGTCGAGCACGCTGGGCAGCGCGTCCATGTCCTCGATCAGCGGGCGCGGGTCGTTGTGGGCGATCGAGCCGTCGGGGCGGCGCCAGCTCAGGCCCTTGACCTCGGAGAGCGGCCGTCCCTGCGCCACCTCGACGATCGTGTGGTCGAACTCCTTGTGGCACACGAAGTCGATCGCCTGGCCCACGCGCAGGCTCTGCTCGGGGAGCACGGCGACGTGGGCGCCGCAGAGCCCGACCGTGAGCCCCGGCCGCTCCGCCTTGAGCCGCTCGGCGACCTTCACGTCGCTGGCGAACGACGGCGTCGACGTGTGGAGGACGGCGAGGTCGAAGCCGCGCGCGATCGCGACCGTCTGCTCGAGGTCGAGCCCGCGCGCCGGCGCGTCGACCAGGCGGCCGGACTCGCCGACGAGCGCCGCCGGCTGGGCCAGCCAGGTGGGGTACCAGAAGGAGCGGATCTCGCGCCGCGCCTGGTAGCGCGCGCCGGCGCCGCCGTCGAACCCGTCGAAGGAGGGCGGGTTCAGGAACAGGGTGCGCTTCACGTCGAAGTCTCCTGCATCACGGCTCGGCCCCCGCCTCGCGAGCGATGTGGGTGGCGTGGAGGGGGGCGACCGGGCGCAGGCGGCCGTCGCGCTCGACGACGAACTCTCGCCCGCGCCAGTGCACGGTGCTGCCGGTCCAGGCCAGGGCGAAGAGCGCCGTGCCGAGCAGGTCCCGGACCGGGATCGCGAGCGCCTCGCGGACGCCGAAGCGCGCCTCGACGAGGGCGTGGCCCGCGGCGGCCGCCGTGATGCGGACGGCGAGCACGCCGAGGAGGACGCCGAGCGCCCAGGGGGTGCGGGAGACGACGGCCAGGGCCAGGGCGGCGGCGACGCCGTGGTGCGTGAACGCCGTGCCCAGGTAGCCCCAGGGGCTGCAGGCGCGGTAGGTCCGCGCCCAGCGGCGCAGCCGCGCGACCGTCTCGCCGAGGCGCGAGGTGTGGACGATCGGCACGACGCACGGGGCGAGGGCCACGCGCCCGCCGTGCGCGGCGACCCGCCGCCCGAGCTCGTGGTCGTCGGCGAGGTGCTCGGCCAGGGCGCGGTAGCCGCCCAGGCCGGCGAGGGCCTCGCGGCGCAGGGCGTTGGCGGCGCCGAGGGCGAAGCGCAGCTCGCCCGCGAGCGCCCTGGCGACGACCACGTTGAGGGCGAACTCGCCGTGGACCGTGGCCGCCTCGAGGCGCGCCCCGGGGCCGCCCGCGTGCTCGATGCGGTAGAGCGCGGTCGAGAGGCGCGTGGCCGGCGTGTCGACGAGGGGCAGGACCAGCGCGTCGAGCGCGGCGCGGTCGAGCCGCACGTCGGAGTCGATCTGGACGAGCACGTCGTGGCGCGCCCGACGCTCGAGCGCCTCGAGCGCCAGCACCTTGCGGTTCGTGCCCTCGCCGACCGCGCCGGGGACGACGGCGGCGCGCGGGTCGTGGCCCAGGGCGGCGCGGGCGACGTCCAGCGCCGGGTCGCGCGGCAGCGCCGCGCCGACGAGGAGCTCGTCGTCGGGGCCCAGGGCGGCGAGCGCCGCGCGGAGGTTCTCGCGCAGGCCGCCCTCGGCGCCGGCCACCGGGACGAGCAGGCTCACCGGCGGGCGCGCGGAGGTGACGGCGGACGAGCCGCGGCGCGTCCGCAGGGCCACCCAGGCAGCGACGCCCCAGTAGCAGGCGGAGAGCGCGGCCAGGGCCGCCAGCAGGGTCTCGAGGAGGTGCATGGACCGCCGACCCCCCGGGTGCCCGGCGCCGTCGACCGCAAGGACGGGACCGCCCGGCGGGATCACGCGCGGTCCGGGACCTCGCCCGCGCCCGGCGCTCGAGAGTTCCCACGGGCGGGGCGCACTCCCCGGCCTCGGAAGCGGTGTGGCGCGTCGCCTCACCTGGCCCCGGGGAGCGCCGGGTGGGAGTCCCCAGCCCGGTGCGCGTTTCCTCGCGGCGCGCCGCGGAGGCCCTTGCGGAGGCCGCGCGCGCGCGTGGCACCGGCGTTGCAGCCGGGGACCCTGGAGGGACCTCGTGGCCACGGTGCTCATCGCGGACGACGAACCGGCGATCCGGCAGGTGATCAGCCTGACGCTCTCGCGCCTCGGGCACCGCGTGCTCGCGGCGGTCGACGGCGAGGAGGCGCTGGTCCTGGCGCGCGCCCACGAGCCCGACCTCGTCGTCAGCGACGTGGCCATGCCACGCCGCAGCGGGACCGCGCTGCTCGAGGCCCTTCGGCGCCACCCCCGCCTGGCGCGGATCCCGGTGATCCTGGTCAGCGCCGCCGCGGAGCCCGACGGGGCCGCCGGCGCCTTCGCCTTCCTGCCCAAGCCGTTCCAGTTGCTCGAGCTCGAGCGGCTGGTCGAGGGCGCGCTCGAGCACGCCGCCCGCGCGGCCTGAGCGGCTTCAGGGCTGAAGAAGGTTCACCACAGAGGAGCAGAGGGCGTGTCGTCGCTCCCTCGTCCTCGGCTCCTCCGTGGTGATCGGGGCTCAGGGGCCGCCGCGCACGGGCGTTGACGGGGCGCGAATGCGGAACGAAGGCCACGGAGGCCCAGGACTTCACCTCCGTGACCTCGGTTGGCCTCGTGGCCTTCGTGTCCCGACGTCGAGTCGATACGTGGTCGTCGGGTCGGACAGAAGGCTCGTGCGCTGCGCCCTCGCAGGCCCGCGCCGGCGGATCCGGGCGATGATGCACCCGTGGTCGCCACTGCCTGGAGGCGCTCGCCCGATCGCGCGGCCCTGGCGGCCGGGTGGATCCTGGCGTCGGTCGGCCTGGCGCTGGTCCTCCTGGCCGTGAGCGTGGCCCGCTATCCGGGCGGCAGCCTGTGCGACCCCGCCGCGGTCGGCTTCGACGTGCGCTGCAACTACCTCTCGGACCTCCTGCGCGAGCGGGGGCTCGACGGCCGCGAGAACCCGGGCGCCCGGCCGGCGCGCGCGGCCATGCTCGTGTTCATCGCCGGGCTGCCGGCGTTCTGGGCGCTCGTCCCGCGCCTCCTGCCGGGCCGGCCCCGCCTCGGGCGCCTCGCGCGCGCGGCCGGCTGGCTGTCGGTCCCCGCCTGGGCGGCCGTGCCGCTCGTCCCGTCGGACCGCTACGGCGGCCTCCACGGCGCGTTCGTCGTCCTCGCCGCGCTCCCCAGCCTGGTCGCCGCCGCGGCGGCCCTGCGCGGCCTCCGGGCCGAGGGCCGGCGGCGGGCGCTGCTCGGGGTGGGGCTGGCGACGATGGTCGGCGTCGGCGCGGCGGCCGGCCTGCACGCGTGGCAACAGCTCACCGCGGCGGCCCTGCCCCTGACCCTCGTGCCGACCGTCCAGAAGGCGGCCGGCGCCCTGCTCCTGGCCTGGCTCGTGGCCACCGCCGCGGCGGCCTTGCGCCTGCCCGCCGGAGGGCTGCGCGGGCGGCCCGCCGCTGCTTGAATGGGGGCCGTGAAGCGCTGGCGGGTGGAGTTCGACGGCGCGAGCGCGGGGGCGGTCTACGCCGACACGCTCGAGGCGGCGCGGCGGGCCGCGCAGGCGGCCTACGCGCGCGTCCACGCCGACCGCGACGCGTCGCGCGGGCTGGCGCGCGTCGTGGGCGAGGGCGAGGACGTCGAGTCCGAGGTGCTCGAGGCGCGCCGCGTGGTGAGCGAGGTCTACGAGGGCCTGCGCCTGCTCCCCGGCATGGAGATGCCGGCCGAGAAGCTCAGGAGCGTCGTCCTGCTCCTCGAGACGGCGGCCGCCCGCGCCGGCGCCGTCGCGGCCGCCCCGCGCGCGGGCGAGGGCGACACCGAGCTGCGCCAGGCGCTGACGCCCGTGCTCGAGGCCAGGGGCGTCCCCACGGGGGTCACGGCGCGCGTGCAGGGGCTCCTCGAGTGGATCGGCGTGAACACCGGTCAGGCCGAGCGGACGAAGGTCGAGCTGGGCCTCTTCCAGACGCTGTGGGACGCCGGCCTGATCGACCCGCGCCTGGGCGACCCGGCCGGCTGCACGCTCCACCGCGCCAGCGCGTTCCTCGTCCGCCGGCTGGTCGCGGCCGGCGCCCTGCGCGTCGAGCGCTTCGCCGCCGTGGGCGACCTCGACGCCCTGCGCGCGGCGCTGCAGCCGTTCGGCAAGGAGGCGGTCGCCACGACCTGGACCTTCCTCCCGCCCTCGTCAGGCCCGGACCGCGTCGAGGTGCTCCGGCCGCTCGTGCTCGTGGGCGACCGCGTCCTCCAGCCGGCGCTCGTCGCGCGCGGCGTGGCGCAGCCGGACGAGGAGGTCGTGGCCCTCGACCGCACGCTCTTCGACGCCTGGTGGCGCCTGCGGGCCTGGGCCGACGGACTGGGGCGCGTGGCCGAGCCGCACCTCAAGGACACGCAGCAGCAGCTCCTGCCGCGCGCCGAGCGGCGGCTCACCGAGGCGCGCCAGCAGATGGCCAAGGCCGCGCAGGAGGGCGGGCAGGTGCTGCCGACCGACACGGCGCGGCGCGACCTGATCAAGTTCCTGATCGACCAGGTGCACCGGATCGAGGACGCCCTGGCCTTCCTCCCCGACCGCGCGCTGCGCGACGCCTTCGGCGACCTCGTGCTCAAGGACGTCGCCTTCCGCGGCGCCGGCGCCTACCTGAGCCAGCGCTTCGGCATCCACGTCGACACCGAGGTCGTCGAGGGCGCCGACACGTCGGCGCTGGCCGGCCGCTTCAAGGCCGAGCCCGGCGGGCCCAAGCCGCGCTCGCGGACGACGCGCGTGCACACGGTGGTCGTGCCTTGCTACGTGCAGGACGGCGTGGCGATCCGGCCGGCGTCGGTGCGCGCTGGGGATTACTGATAGGACCGCTCACTCCTTCGGCGGGGCCGCCTCCCGGATCACGGCGCCGTGCTCGTCGCTGAGCACGAGCACCGCGAAGCGCTCGGCCTCGGACAGCTCGCCCGTGGACAGCGAGGCGTAGTCGAAGCGGCCGCGCAGGTCGGTGTAGCCGTCCTTGTAGAAGCGGCTCGCGCCGCCGCGCAGGCGGGCGTAGACCTTCACGTAGACGGCCGGCAAGGGCGCGCCGGTGAGCTGGTGGGCGACGCGCACCTGCCCGTACTGCTCGATCACCTGCACCGTGAGCGCGTGGGCGTAGTAGGCCTGCGTCCGGCGCAGGGCGCCGGCCACGACCTCGACGATCACGTTCTTCGCCCGCAGCTCCGCCGGCAGCTCGAACAGGACCTCGCGGCGGTCGGGCGGGAGCTCGACCTCGTCGGTGCGGTTCGGGCGGACGAAGGAGAACTGGTCGGTCTGCTGCTGGACGAACGGCTGGCGCGAGAAGAGGAGCTCGACGTCCATCAGGTAGTAGTTGACCCGGCACGCCCCGACGTTCTGGTAGGCGATCGTCACGGCGCGGTTCTCGACGCTCAGCTCGAGCGCCGGCTCGGTGCTGGCCAGCGCCCCCTGGCGCTGGGCGTGGTCGCGCTCGTCGACGACCGCCGGCCCGCGCCCCTCGGCCTCGTCGACCTGCGCGAGCACCGCCCGGAACAGGTCGCGCCAGCGCTGCACGGGGTAGTCGTCGTAGCCCTGCGCCACGGCCCGGGCGTCGTCGAGGCGGCCCTCGGCGACGGCCAGGAAGGCCCGCGCGTAGTCGAGCTGCAGGGTCGTCTCGACCTTCGACGGGTCGACCTTGCCGAACGCCCGCAGGGCGTCCTCGACCCGGTCCTGCAGGAGCTGGTAGTAGGTCGCGGCCAGCCAGTCGGCGTCGGTCGGCCGCGGCCGGTGGGCGACGAGGTCGAGGAAGCGCCCCCACTGGGCGGCGAAGCGGTCGTTGAGGACCTTGCGCTCCCCGCCCAGCGCGTGGGCCCGCGCGTTGACCAGCGGGGCGTACTCCAGGTGCTCGTACCAGCGGCGCGCCACCGGGTCGATCGTGAGCAGCGGCGACTCGAGCCACGGCCCCCACGCGCGGAGCTGGTGGTCCTGGTGGAGGAGGAACTCGCGCGCCGCGTCGGCGTCGCCGTGGAGGAGCCCGTAGGACCAGAGCGTGTCGTGGTAGACGCGCCGGCCGTGCAGGAGCGCGAGCAGCCGCCGGTGGAAGGCGGCATCGTGGCAGCGCCAGGCGACGCGCTCGAGGTCCAGCTTCTCGACGTTGTGCCGCTCGAGGAAGGCGAGCACGTCGGCCTCGCTCCCGCGCTGCGAGACCCAGTCCCAGGACGTCGTGTCGACGGTCGTCGGCTCCTCGACGACCGTGAGCGTCCGTGGCTCGGCGGCGGCGACCATCGCCTCGGCCCGTGACACGTGGACCGGGTAGTGCGGGAAGCTCCCCGGCGCGGGGAAGTAGAAGGAATACTCGACCGACTCCGTCCCGTAGGCCGAGACGTCCAGCGGCGTGCCGCGGGTGACGAAGCCGCCCTCCACCGGGACGGCGCCGCGCGGGATCTGCAGGAGCAGGTCGAGCCGCCGGTGCGCGGAGCTGGGGTTCGTGACCACGACCCGGCACGTGTAGACGACGTGCGCCAGGAGCTCGCCCGTGACGTACTTCTCGACCGTCTGCCCGTCGGGGTCCTCGTCGTAGCGGTCGTCGGGGCGCAGGTAGCCCTGGCTGACGAGCACCGGCAGCGGCCGCTCGGCGGGCGTCGCCGGGCGGAGCTCCTGGTGGAAGGCGATCGCCGGCGACGCCGCCCGGAGGTTCAGCCGCGCGCCGTCGTAGGCCGTCTCCGGCCGGCCGGCCTCGAACGGCAGGTCGAGCACGGCCAGCGCGAGCATCATCTCGGCGAACGAGCCCGCCGCCTGGGCCACGTGGGCCGAGAGGAACGGGCGCTCGGGGTCGCGGGCCGCGAAGTCGCGCCAGAAGGCGTTGACCTCGATCAGGTCGGGCCCCTGCTCGGCCAGCGGGCGCCGGTAGTAGTCGTTCTCGGCCAGTTCCTTGGTCACCTCCGGCCGACGGAAGAGCTGCCGCACCTCCTCGCGCGCGGCGAGGTCGCTGCGCAGGTCCGCCGCGAACGGGTCCGCGGCGGCGGCCTCGTACGGCGCGCCGGCGTCCTCCTCGTCGTAGGCCTCCTCCTTCATGGCGCGCTTGGGGCTCGCCGCCTTCGCCATCTTCTTCCGCTCGGCCCCGCCACCGCGGCTCGGCGCGGCCATCATCCGCGCCGCCGGCGGCGCGGCGGGCGGCGGGGGCGCGGACGCCGCCGGCATGGCCATCATCATGTCGAACATGGCCGTCTTGCTCTGGACCTCCTCGGCCGCCTGGGCCGCCGCCCCGAAGCCGAGCGCGTCGTCGGCGTCCAGCGCGCTGCCCTGGAGCGCCGTGCGGAACAGGTGGTCCGCGCGCTCGCGGTCCTGCGGCCGCGCGTCGAGGCGGTCGCCCAGGTGGCGGGCCGTGGCGCCGCGCTCGTCGCCATCGAGGCGCTCGGCGAGCAGGACCCGCTCGACGACGTTGAGCTGGCCGTGCGCCCAGGGCCGCCGCCAGGCCGACAGGTCGTCGCCCAGGAGCAGCCGGTCGATGAAGCGCTTGTCCTTCTTGTTGCGCAGATGCGGGCGCACGACCTGCGCGAAGAACGTGGGGTCCTTGCGGGCGACGAACACGTGCAGCTCGTGGCAGCCGTGCTCCGAGAGCCGCGCGCACTTCTCCTCGAACGTCAGGCGAGGCCAGTCGAGGACGAAGCGGAACGCCTCGAGGTGCGGGTCGTGCGTGAGCGTCGAGAACAGCCCGTGCACGCGCGAGAGCGTGTCGTAGACCTCGAGCTTCGAGGTGGTGATGTCCTCGAGGACGAGCGCGTCGCCGGGGCCGAGCAGCGTCACCTGCTGCTTCTGCGCGAAGTGCCGCGCGGGGTCGAGCGACAGGCGAAGGCGCACGTCCTGGGGCGGCTCGTCCACCTCCGGCAGGGCCAGGTCGCGCTCGGCGAGCCCCTGCGGGTCGACGGCGACCACGCGCACGTGGCCGTACCCGTCGAGCGCCGCGCGCGGCAGCGAGACCTCCAGGACGCCGTCCGCGGAGACCTCGCCGCCCAGGTTGGCGGCGACGAGCGCCGGCCGGGGGAGGAAGTCGAGGTTGGCGAACCCGGCGCCCGCGGCCACGGGCGACGGCTCGCAGGCCATGGCGCCGGCCTCCATGCGGTCGGCCGCCGCGCGCGCGCGCGCGTAGCCGCCGCCGAGCGCGGCGTCCTGCCGGCCGGTGCCCGTGTCCCGCACGGCCCACGGGTTCAGCAGGAGCCCGGGGCGCGACAGCATGACGCCGGGCCGCCGCGGCGCGTAGCGCCGGTCGAGGACGTAGCGGTACTCGTCGCCCAGGTCGCGGCCGGACACGTACAGCGCCTGCGGCGGCGACAGCGTCGCGGCGCGCGGCTCGAGCCCGAGCGGCACGTCGAGGTCGCCGAACGCCGGGTAGGCGGGGAGGAAGCGGGCGCCCAGGACGTGCACGCGCGTGCGCGCGGTGGCCCCGACGACCCGCACGGTCAGCGCGTCGGACGCCGCGCGCACGGCGGCCACCTGCAGCGGCCGGCGCCGGGCCCGCTCGAGCAGGCGCCGGCGCGACACGACCCAGCCCGCCTCGTCCTGGCCCGGCGCCACGCGCAGGGTCACGACGTCACCCGTCGCCTTGAGGACGAGCTCGTAGTCGCCCGGCTCGAGGCCGCGCACCTCGAGCACGCCCTGCTCGAGCCGCAGGGCGTCCGGCGCCGCGCGCAGGACGTCGCGCAGGTAGCCGCCGCCGCGGACCTCGAGGAGCGCGAACGTCCGCCGCGACACCTCCGCCGGCCCGCCGGGCGCTCCGGGCGCCGGCACGCGCAGGGCCTCGCCCACCCGTCCGTGCAGGACCCGGGGCGGGCGGCAGGCGGCGCGCGGCAGGTCCCAGCCCTGCCCGTGGCCGTCGGGCCGCTCGGCCTCCACCCGCACGACCCCGGGCAGGGGGCCGAGCTCGACCCGGCCGCGGCCGTCGGTCTCGAGCATCACGTCGATCGTGTCGGTGACCTCGCGGTGGGTCAGCCGCACCGTGACCGCCGCGCGCGGGCGCGGCTCGCCGGCCTTGCCGAGCACGTGGAGCACCCAGCCGCGGTCGGTCGCGGCGAGGTGCAGGTCTTCGATGCGGGAGGTGGCGTCGATCCCGTTGAGCGCGAAGGTGCGCCCCGACGACAGGTCGACGCGCTCGCCGGTGCTCAGGACCTTCACCTTGCCCGTGAGCGTGAAGCCGACCTCGGCCAGCTCCTCCGGGACCTGGAAGGCGTAGACCGCCTCGCGCTCGGCCGACAGCTCGAGGGGCACGCTCCGCGAGGAGCGGGTCCCCTGCCGGTCGGCCGACGTGATCACGAGCGTCGGCCGCTCGAGGAGCTCCAGGCTCACGGGCACGTCGCACACGGTCAGGGCGGCCCGCACGAGCACCTCGGCCTGCTTGCGCCGCAGGAGCGCCTCGCGCTCGACGTGGACCCCGGCGTGGAGCGCGTAGCGCTCGGCCTTGTGCTCGAAGCTGGCGAGCGACGTCAGCTCGCCGCGCCGCAGCACGACCTGCTGGCGCCGCGGGCTGGTGGTGAACGGCACGTGGATCGTGCCGCCGGCGTCGGGGCGGTACTCACGCCCGGCCATCCACAGCGTCGCGTCCGGCAGCGGCCGGCCGGCCTCGTCGAAGACGGTGAACGCGTGGCCGGCCGCGCCGACGCGCTCGACGTGGCGGAGCGCGCCCTTCTTCACCAGGGCGCGGCTGCTCTTGCCGCCGCCGATCAGCTCGATCACGAACGTCCCCGGCCGCGCCAGCGACGGCAGCTCGAGGCGCCGGGCGACCCGGCGGAAGGGCGGCTCGTCGATCGTCAGCGCCAGCTCCTCGGTCGGCACGAGGCCGTCGAGGTCCACCGTCGTGTCGACGTCCTGCCCCTTCGCGAGCAGGTAGTTGAGCGTGTTCAGCTCGAAGACCTTGACCACCAGGGCGGGGGCGTTCTTCACCAGGACGTCGAGGACCACCGGCTCGTCGGCGCCGAAGGTCGAGCGGCAGGTGGGCGCGAACACGACGTCGACCCGGTCGCGGAGCGCCTGGTAGGCCGAGGGGCCGAGGAGCGCCGTCCAGCGCTCGCGGTCGCCCAGCCCGCGCAGGACCTTGCCCTCGGCGAGGCGCTCCTTCAGCCAGGCCTCGCGCAGCCACTGGTCGAAGGGCCGCCAGTCGTCGCGCTCGGCGAGCACCTCGTCGAGCAGGTCGCGCACCAGCGGCTCGTCGTCGGCCACGGGCGGCAGGAGCGTCGCCTGGCGGAAGTCGGCGTGCAGGTTGGCCAGGTGGTCGCGGTGGGTGTGCAGCCACCGCGGCTCGGCGTAGCCCGTCTGCCGGGGGAGCTGGAGGTACTGCGCCAGCCGCTCGCGGTCGACGACGCCCCGGCGCCGGTCGAGGTCGAGCCGGTGGTAGAGGAGGTGCGCCTTGAGCGAGTTGAACGCCGGCGCCAGCGGCAGGGCGAACGCCAGCAGCCGCTCGAGGTAGGCCTCGCGCGCGGCGAGGTCGTGCTCCCACTCCACGTCCGGCGCGGGCTGGAGGCGCGAAAGCCAGGTGTGGACGAACGCCTCCGTCTTCAGCAGGTCGGGGAGCAGCCGGGCCAGCTCGCCGAGCTGCTCGAGCGTGAGGCGCCGGTGCAGCGGGTGGCCGCCGAAGCCGCTCGAGTGCGGGTGGCGCAGGTCGTCGGCGATCAGGCGCGCGAGGCGCGGGTGGTCGGGGCGGGCGACGCGCGCGAGCAGGTGGCGGCGCCGGTCGGGCGGGAGATCGTCGTGGTCGAGGAGGCGCTCGAGGCCCTGCTCGGTGAGGCCCGAGAGGTCGCTGCGGCGCGAGAGCGCGCGGCGGACGAGGGCGTCGGGGTCGAGGAGCGCCGGGTCGAGGCGCGTCGGGTGGGCCTCCTCGCGCTCGCCCTCGACCTCGCGCTCGTGGTCGAACGAGAGCCCCAGCCGGTCGACGAGGTGCTCGCGCGCGGCCGCCGGGTCGTCGCGCCAGCGGAGCAGCGCCTGCCGGTCGACGGCCGCCTGCCGCCGCGACGTCTCGCCGTGCCGCGAGGCCCACGCCTGCAGCGTGGCCTCGGCGCCGGGGAGGTCGCCCCGCTGCTGCTGGACGAGGCAGCGGCGCGCGAACGCCTCCTCGGTCCCGGGCACCAGGTGGTCGAGCGCCGCCTCGCGGTCGTCGGCCAGCGCGAACACCTCGGCGAAGTGCATGGTCCCCCCTCGTCCCGGCGCGTCGAACCGACCGCCTGGCCAGAGGTTCTAGCCGAGGCGCCCGGCCGGTGGCGGCGGCGCGCGCCGGCCGGTCTCCGATGGAGATGACCCGGCCCGGGTGCTAGCATCCGCACCTGGGCAGGCGGGCCCGGAGCGCATCGTGCAGCCGAACCAGGACACGATCCGGATCGCGCAGGCGCGCGGCGACCTGGTGGTCACGCGCGAGGTGCTCGCGGCGCTGATCGCGCACGAGGCGGCCGCCACGCCCGGCGTCGTGCACCTCGGTCGCCCGCGCGCCCGCCGCTCGCCGGGCGTCGAGCGCCTCCTGCGCGTCGTGGGCGACCTGCTCGGCGGGCTCCTGGGCGTGCTCCTGGGCCCGCTGGCGGCGCGCCTGCGGCCGCCGCCGCCCGTGTCGCTCGAGCTGGGCGACGGCGAGGTGGCCGTCGAGGTCGCGCTCGTCGCCCGCCAGGGGGTCGACCTGACGGCCCTCGCCTCGGCCCTGCGCGCCCGCGTGACCCGCGCCGTGCGCGGCGCGACCGGGCTCGAGGTGCGCTGCCTCGACGTGGCCGTCGTCGGCCTCGTCATCGAGGCGCCGGCGCGCAGCCGGGCGCCGGTCGACGCGGCGGCCGAGGCGCGGCGCCGCTTCAGCCTGCCCGAGAGCGTCTGAGTGGTGTGATCGACGGCTGCGGGCGACGACGGTGGCCGCGGCGGCGCGCGCGCGGGCTCGAAGTAGGTCGCTACGTCGTCGCCCGCGCGCCTCGCCGCCGCGGCTCAGCCTCGTCGCCCTCGCCTCACGTTCTGCTCCGATCGAGGCTGGTCATCCGGTCTCGGTCACGAGCGTCGATGGCTTCATGCGCTCTGAACCGAGGTGTGATCGTCGGAGGCGGGCCTCCGCGGCCTTGCCTCGCGTGTTGCTCGGGTCGAGGGCTGGTCACCGGCGGCAGGCGTCGTCGCCCGCCCGCGCCTCTCACCGCGCTCTGACCCACCGCTCGAGCGCCAGCCGCGCCGCCCGCCGCTCGCGGGCCGGCGGCGCGCCGACCATGACCGCCGTCAGGCGCTCGGGCCGGATGAGCGCGCGGGCGAGGGCGGCGACGTCGGCGGCCTCGACGGCGTCGGCGCGGGCCTCCTCGGCCGCGCGGTCGGCGGGGAGGTCGAACAGCGCGCGCCGGGCGTGCCACTCCGCCTGCTCGCGCGGGTCGTCGCGCCAGCGCCGGGCGGCGTGGCGGCGGCGCTCCGCGGCGCGCCGCACCTCGTCCTGATCGACGCGGGTCAGGCCCGAGAGGAGGCGCAGCGTCTCGGTCGCGGCGCGGGCGAGCTTGTCGTGGGCGAGCGTCACCTGCACCTCGAGGAGCGAGGCGTCGGGGAAGGCCACGACGTCGGCCCACGCGTCGTAGGCCAGCCCGGCGTCGACGAGGCGCAGGGGGAGCCGGCTCACGGCGCCGCCGGCGAGCACGTCGGCGAGGACGCCGAGCGCCGGCGCGCGGGGGTCGCGGAGCCCCGGGCCGCGGAAGGTGAAGCGCAGGTCCGTCTGGGGCGACCCGGACGCCGGCTGCCAGCCGGTGCGTGGTCCGGCGGCCGGCGGGAGCGGCGCGCCCTCGACGGCCGGCCCGGCCGGGAGCGCCGAGAGCAGGCGGCGCGCGGCGCGCGCCGCCCGGGCCTCGGGCAGGGGCCCGGCGACGGCGACCGCGGCGTTGCCGCGGCGCACGAGGCGGCGCCGCAGGCGCTCGAGGTCGCGCCGACCGTAGCGGAGGATGTCGCGCTCCTCGCCGACGACCGGGCGGGCCAGGCCGTGGCCCGGAAAGGCCACGGCCCGGGCCACGTCGTCGGGGTCCGTCGGCCGGCCCTCCTCGTCGACGAGGCCCAGGCGCTCCTCGAGCACGACGGCCCGCTCGCGCGCGAGGTCGCGGAAGCGCGGCCGGAGGAGGACGTCGGCGAGCAGGTCCACGGCGTCGTCGACGCGGGCCGGGTCGACCTCGACGACGAGGCCCAGCGCGTCGTCGCAGGTGTAGGCGTCCGGCTCCTCGCCCAGCGCCTCGAAGGCGGCCAGGAGGTCGCGCGCGGTCGCGTGCGGGCCGGCGCCGCGGAAGACCATGTGCTCGAGCAGGTGCGTGAGGCCGCCCTCGCGCGGCCCCTCGTGGCGCGGCCCACCGCGGAGGAGGACGGCGACCGCCGCGCGGTGCACGTGGGGCACGCGGAGGCCCATCGCCCGTGGGGCCCGGGCGCTCACGGGGCGCGCAGCCGGCCCGAGGTCGCCGAGCGCGGGTCGACCGTCCGCCCGTGACCCGCGGCGACCTGTCGGATCGCGCGCTGCACCGAGGTGTAGGCGAGCACGTCGACGTGCCCCTCGCGCACCGGCGCGCCGTCGGCGAACACGCGCCAGCGCAGGCTCACGCGGCCGGCCTCGAAGTGCTGCAGGTTGGCGCCGTGGATCGCCAGCCACACCTCGCCGAAGGGCACCTCCTGCGTGGGGAATATCGGGATCGGGTGGTAGAAGAAGAACACCACCTCGCCCGAGCGCTGCACGAGGCGCGTCTCGCCCTGCGCGAGCGTCCGCTGGCGGCACTCGCTGTTGACGGCGAAGCGCGGGACGACGAACTCGCAGCCGACGTGCTGCGCGAGCGACCGGCCGCGGTTGATGAGGTGCGTGCGCAGGTGCACGAACGCCTTGGGGCCGCGCGGGTCCGACTCGACGAACTCCGCCTCGCCGTAGGGGTCCATGCGGCTGACCACGACGTGCGGGTCGCGCGTGCGGTGGAGCACGTCGAGCACGTGGTGGTGGCCCATGGGCCGCGACTTGCCGGCGATCCGCAGGTAGTAGCGGTGGTCGCGCGCCTGGTGCGGAGCGTCCTCGCTGCGGGGGATGTCGATCACGAACACGGCCCGGCCGGGGAGGATCGCCGACGGCGCGCCGGGCGCCGCCGTCACCTCGTAGACGTTGAACGCGCGCACGTGCGGCGTGACGACGTGCGGGATCACGTCCTCGAGCCAGGCGCGCGTGCCGTTGGGGCGCACGTCGCTCGGCACGCCGCCGTCGATGCGGCCCTCGTCGTCGAGGCCGAGGAAGATCCGCCCGCCGCCCGCGTTGGCGAAGGCCGACACCTGCTTGCTCAGGTTGTCGAGGAAGTCGCTGCGCAGGCGCTGCTGCCCGGCGTCGAACACGTAGGCCGAGCCCTTGAACTCCTGGAAGTCGTACTCGTGCGGGTCCAGCGCCAGGAGGCGCTCCTCCGTCCAGGCCGGTCCGTGCTCGGGTTCGGGGGGGCGCTCCACGACCCCGATGGTTGCGCGGCGGGGGCCAGGTGGCAAGCCCCCGGTCTCGGGCTCCCGGCGCGGAGGAGGGATCACGACAGGAGCAAAGGGAGCAGAGGGCGGTCCAGCCAGGGAGGCCGTCGGCCTCGTGGTCTCTCCGCGTGAGGAGGCACGAGCACCCATGTGCCTCGCGCCGCCCGCGGGTCGGTCACTCGCTCACTCGAGTCGCCGGTTCGTGCTCCCTGCTCCTCGTCGAGCTCGGTCGTGCCCGCCCCTCGGTGACCCGTGAGCGCCGAAGGCGCCGTTCGCGCTCGATGAAGTGAGGCTCGCTGGCGCCTCTGCTCCCTCTGCTCCTCTGTTGTGAGCCTCTCCCGCTCGCCTCAGGCCGTCGGGTCGATTCCCAGCCGCTCCCATAGCCCCGGGTCCGGGAGGTGCGTCGGGCGGACGTTCTGCATGGCGCCCATGATGCTCGACCGGACGTTCGGGATCCGCCGCTCGAGGTCGACCAGCAGCGTCGCCACCTGGTCGCGCCACAGGCCGTCCTGCGAGCCGCACAGGTTGCAGGGGAGGATGGGGAAGGCCTGCGCGCGGGCGAACGCGACGATGTCCTTCTCCTCGCACAGGTAGAGGGGCCGGATGACGGTGTTGTCGCCGTCGTCGCTCCGGAGGACCGGCGGCATGCTCTTGAGCTGGCCGGAGAAGAGGAGGTTCAGCAGCAGCGTCTCGATCGCGTCGTCGCGGTGGTGGCCGAGGGCGATCTTGGTGCAGCGGAGCTCGCGCGCCGTCGTGTAGAGGATCCCGCGGCGCAGGCGCGAGCACAGGCCGCAGTAGGTCTTGCCCTCGGGGACCTTGTCCACGACGACCGAGTAGGTGTCCTCGGAGAGGATGTGGAACTCGCCGCCGCGCGCCTCGAGCCAGCGGCGCAGCGGCGCGCCGTCGTAGCCGGGCTGGCGCTGGTCGAGGTGCACCGGCACGATCTCGAAGCGCACCGGCGCCTTGCGGCGCAGGTCCTCGAGCAGGACGAGCATGGTGTAGCTGTCCTTGCCGCCCGAGAGCGCGACCATGATCCGGTCGCCGTCCTGGATCATGCGGTAGGTCATGACCGCCTGCCCCAGCGCGCGGCGCAGGCGGCGCTCGACGCCCACGAGGTCGTCGCGGGCGTCGTCGGGGTCGGCGGGGGCGGCGTCACCGGTGGGGGCGGCGGCGATCGGCAGGGCGCGGGCGTCCATGGCGGCACCCAGTCTATCCCGCAGGGGGTAGAACAGGCGTGTGCGCCTGAAGTCGGAGATGCACGCGATCATCGGCATGTGCGCCGCGGCGGCCTTCGTGGTCACCGGCGTGATCGCGTGGTTCGAGGTGCGCCGCGTCCACCGGGTCGAGGTCCGCGCCCAGGGCGAGACCATGGGCCTGTTCCTGGCCCGCGCCTGCGCGCTGGCCATGCGCGGCCCCAACCAGCGCGACGACCTCGAGGCGGTGCTCACGATCCGCGGCGGCGACCAGGAGCCGCCCGTGGTCAGCGCCGCCGTCTACGACGCGCGGCAGGAGCAGGTCCTCCTGCGCGTGGGCAGCACGCCGCGCGAGGTGGGGCTGGCCGAGCTGCGCACCGCGCTGGAGGTCCTCGAGCCCGGGCGCGTGCTCGTGGCCGACGGCGCGGACGCCGGCCGCGAGGGGCCGCGCGGGGAGGAGCTGGTCGAGTTCACGGTGCCGATCGTCGACGGCCCCGAGCGCGTGGGCGTCCTGCACCTGGCCCTGCGCGCGGCGCCCGCCTCGGTGTGGGCGACGACCTTCACGATCATGCTCGGCGCGGCCGTCATGGTCGGCGCGCTGTGGCTCATGCTCTACAAGATGATCAACGGGCGGATCCTTCGCCCGATCCTCTCGCTCACGCAGGCGATCATGCGCGTGCGCGCGGGCGACGTGACCGCGCGGGTCGAGATCCAGCGCCGCGACGAGCTGGGCACGCTGGCCGAGAGCTTCAACGAGCTGATCGGGATCCTCATCGAGCGCGACTCGCTCCAGCAGCGCCTCGAGGAGGCCAACCGCCTGGCCGAGGCGCACCGGCGGCTCAACGACGCCCACCGCCAGCTCAAGGAGGCGCAGGAGCAGCTCATCCTCAACGAGAAGCACGCCTCGCTGGGCCGCCTCGTGCACGGGCTGAACCACGAGCTGAACAACCCGCTCTCGGCCGCCAAGAACATGGTCCCGCCGCTCGAGGCGGCGATCGCCTGCCTGCGCGAGCGGCTCCGCCCGTCGCCGCCGCCGCCCGCGCCCGCGGGCGAGGTCGACGGCGAGGCCGCCGCCGGGGCGCCCGCGCCGCCCGCGCCGCCGCTGCCGCCCGAGGTCGTGGAGAGCCTCGACGACGCGGCCGAGGCGGCGCAGGTGATCGCGCGCTCGGTCCTGCGCGCGATCAACATCGTGCGCGACCTGGGCCAGTTCTCCAAGCTCGGCACGGCCGACCTCGAGGAGGTGGCCCTCGCGGCGATCGTCAACGAGGCCGTGACCGCCTGCGCGCAGGAGCTCGGGCCGGGCCAGCGCGTGATCGTCCAGGTGGACGTCCCGGAGGTCGACGGCGGCCCGCTCAAGCTCAAGGCCTTCCCCAGCCTCCTCACGCAGGTGTTCGTGAACCTGCTCACGAACTCCGCCCAAGCGATCGAGGGGCCGGGCAAGGTGCGGGTCGCGGCGCGCCTGCTCCCCGGCAAGGACCGCGTGCGGATCGAGGTCGAGGACACGGGCCCCGGGATCCCGAAGGAGCACCTGTCCAAGGTCTTCGAGCCGTTCTTCACCACGAAGGAGCCGGGCCGCGGCACCGGCCTCGGGCTGGCGATCTGCCTGGGCGTGGTCGAGAAGCACGGCGGCGCGATCGAGGCCCTGAAGCGCCGCCGAGGGGCCTGCTTCGTGATCGAGCTGCCGCGGGAGCCGCAGGTCAAGCCGCACGACCCGCGCCAGTCGGCGTCGCTCTTCTCGGGCAGCACGATCACCCTGGCCCCGACGGTGTGATCGACGCGTCACGGTCCGATGCGGGCACCACCCGGCGGCGCTCGGTGCCCTGGGCCGGACGGTCGCCGGTCGGCTAGACTCTGGCTCCGAAGGTCGGGGGTGAGGATCCGTGAACGAGCTCGACTATCGGGGCTTCCGGGTCATCGTGGTCGACGACGAGCCGGAGCAGCTCCAGGTCTTCCGGCTCAACTTCCGCCGGGACTTCGACCTCCAGCTCGCGGGCTCGGCGCCCGAGGCGCTCGAGATGCTCCGCGGCGCCGAGGCGGCGGTCCTGCTCACGGACCAGCGCATGCCCGGGATGAGCGGCGTCGAGCTGCTCGAGCAGGCCAAGGAGGTGCGGCCCGACACCGTGCGCATGGTCGTCACGGCCTACAAGGACGCGGCCTCGATCCTCGACGCCGTGAACAAGGGCGACGTCTACCGCTACGTGGTCAAGCCGTGGAACGTCGACGAGATGCGCATCACCGTGCGGCGCGCGATCGAGCGCTACGTGATGGCCAAGGAGAACCAGCGGCTCATCGAGCAGCTCAAGGCCGTCAACGCCTACCTCGAGTCGGAGATCCAGCACGAGTGGGACTGGTCGGGGATCGTCGGCGCCCAGGGCGGCATGAAGCGCGTCATGGAGGACGTGCAGAAGGTCGCCACGACGCGCTCCACGGTCCTGATCCGCGGCGAGACCGGCACGGGCAAGGAGCTGATCGCGCGCTCGATCCACCACGCCAGCCCGCGCGCGGGCAAGCCCATGGTGAAGATCAACTGCGCGGCGATCCCCGAGACGCTGCTCGAGAGCGAGCTCTTCGGCTACGAGAAGGGCGCCTTCACCGGCGCCGAGAAGCGCAAGCCGGGCCGCTTCGAGCTGGCCGACGGGGGCACGCTCTTCCTGGACGAGATCGGCGACATCTCGGCGCCGCTGCAGACGAAGCTCCTGCGCGTCCTCCAGGAGCGCGAGTTCGAGCGCGTGGGCGGCCTCGAGACGATCAAGGTCGACGTGCGCGTGGTCAGCGCCACGCACCGCAACCTCGAGCAGATGGTCCAGGAGGGGAAGTTCCGCGAGGACCTCTACTTCCGGCTCAACGTCTTCCCCGTCAACGTGCCGCCGCTGCGCAAGCGCCAGGGCGACATCCCCGAGCTCGCCCGCTACTTCCTGCGCCGCCACGCGCAGGAGAACGGGCGCCCGCTCCTGCGCGACTTCTCGGCCGACGCCATGTCGCGCCTGGTCTCCTACCCCTGGCCAGGCAACGTGCGCGAGCTGGAGAACGTCATCGAGCGGGCCGTGATCCTCTGCGCCGAGGGCGAGCGGATCGAGGCCAACGACCTGCGCTTCCTCGACCTCGGCGCCCGGCCCAAGGCCCCCGAGCTCGCCGAGGCCGCCTCGCCCGAGGCGCCGCTCCCCGACGTCCTCGACCGGATCGAGCGCGAGGAGCTGGTGCGGGCCATGGAGGAGGCGCAGGGCTCGAAGGCCGCCGCCGCCCGCGCGCTCGGGATCAACCGCAGCACGCTCTACTACCGGCTGCGCAAGCACGGCCTCGCCGAGCGCTACGGCCTTCCGCCGGAGAACGAGCCCACGGCCGAAGAGAAGGCCTGAACTGGCGTGATCGACGGCTGCGGCGCGGCGCGCTCGGTGACCGCTCTCGCTCGTCCATCAGGTCGAGCGAGCGGGGCGCGCGGTCACAGCGGCCGTCGCTTGTAAGGATGTCCACGTCGCGGAGCGGGACCCTGCTCCGATCCGCAGTGACGCGCCTGTCGCCCTCGCTCCGGCCCGCTTCGCGGCCTGCGCTCGGGGATGCGCGCCACCGCTCGATCTGGTCGCCTCGCTCTCACAGCGGCCGTCGCTCGTGTTGACTTCCACGTCATGGAGCGGGACCCTTGCTCCGATCCGCAGTGAGGCACCTGTCGCCCTCGCTCCGGCCGCTTCGCGGCCTTCGCTCGGGGATGCGCGCCACCGCTCGATCTGCTCGCTTCGCTCTCAGATCGAGCGGTGAGCGCGGTCAGATCAAGCGGTGAGCGCGGTCAGATCGAGCGGTGAGCGCGGTCACTCCCCGTGCGCGTCGTCGGGGACGCCCGCCTGCGCCAGGCCGGCGCGCGCGGCGGCGGCGACCTGGGGGTCGGCGTCGCGAGCCAGGGCGGCGAGGGCGCGCTGCGCCTCGTCGAACTCGGCCAGCGTGCGCAGCTCGTGCGCGATCCCCAGGCGCACGGCGGCGTTCTTGTCGGCGGCGTAGGTGACGAGGTTCAGGAGGCGCGTCTCCTCGTCGTCGATCGCCACGAGCGCGGCCATCTTCACCGCGGCGGCGCTCGCCACCCGCAGGCGAGACAGGTTCTTCGTGTCGCCGGCCGCGCGCAGGTCGGCCTCGAGGCGCTCGGCCTCGGCCAGGGCGGCTGCCCACTGGCGGCTCGACTGCAGGCTCTGGACCTGCGCGAGGCGCTGGTCCAGGTCGGCGACGCCGCCGCCGGCCGCGAACAGGCCGCCGATCACCAGCCCGATCCCGAGGCACAGCGCCCCGGCGATCGCCACGACCGCCGGCAGCCGGCGGTTCGACGCCTTCTGCCGCGGCGCCGCGTCGTCCTCGCGCGAGCTGCGCAGCCCCGCCCGGCCGCGGGTCGCCGCGGTCGTCGGGCGCTGCTTGCCCGGGCGGGCCTGCTCGGCGCGAGCCCGGGCCTTGGTCCGGGGACGGTCTGCCGCGGGGCGGTCGGGCGCGGGGCGGTCGGGCGCGGGGCGGTCGGGCCGCCGGGGCTTCTCGGTCGGAGCCGCCTGCTTGCCGCGCGCGCGCTTCGTGGGGCGCTCGGGGGCCGGCGTCGGCTTCTTGTCCTTCGCCTTTGACTTGCGCGGCTTCTTCGCCGGCGGCGCCTCGCTCTTGGCGGGGGCGGCCTTCTGCGCCGGCGCGGCCTTCTTGGCCGGCGCGGCCTTCTTCGCCGGCCGCGCCGGGGCGATCGGGAGGTCGCCCGAGAGCGTCAGCGGCGCGAGCTGATGCATCGACTCGCTCAGCGGCCGCGCGCGGCGCGAGCTGCGCAGCCGGCGCCGCTCGCCCAGGATCTCCTGGTCCTGCGAGCTGAGCCGGCGGGTGGTCCGGCTGGGGTCGTCGCCGCCCTTCTTGGGCCTGGGGGGACGCGCCTTGTCCGTGCCGGTGGCGCGCTCCTCCTTGACCCCGCCGTTCTTGCGCCGGGCCCGCCGACCCCCGGTCTCGGCCGAGCTCTGGGCGCTCGCCTCCGCGGGGACGCGGATCTTCTCGCCGCAGTCGCGGCAGCGGCAACGCTTGCCGGCGTAGCGGTCAGGCAGCCGGTACGTCCGCGTGCACGAGCACGTGACCACGATGCTCATGGGTTTGGCTCCTGCGTGGGGCGCCGCTCGGAGAGCGCGCCGCGTGCTGTGGGTGTCACCACCCGTTGCGCGCCATCTCACCGGCGGGTCATGGTCACGGCAAGAGAATTCTTGCAGGGCTCGGGAATTACAGAGCTTCGACGAAGCTTTCCCGATTCCTGACGCCCGGGTCGAGGAGGCGACGGACGTGACGCGCCGCGCTGAGCGTCAGCGCCCGCGCGCCGGCTTCTTCTTGGCGGCCGGCTTCTTCTTGGCGGCCGGCTTCTTCTTGGCGGCCGGCTTCTTCTTGGCGGCCGGCTTCTTCGCGCCCGACTTCTTCTTGGCGGCCGGCTTCTTCTTGGCGGCCGGCTTCTTCTTGGCGGCCGGCTTCTTCTTGGCGGCCGGCTTCTTCTTGGCGGCCGGCTTCTTCTTGGCGGCCGGCTTCTTCTTGGCGGCCGGCTTCTTCTTCTCGCCGGCGCCCTTCACGCCGTCCGTGACGCGCGCCGCCTCCTTCGTGCGTCGGGCCACGGGCTCCCCGGCGCGCGCCGGCCGCTCGCCGCTCGGCTCGGGGGCGGTGTCCTTCCGCGCGGCGGCCCGCGCCCCGGCGCCCCGCGACGGCCGTGCGCCGTCGCGCCGGAGGTCGGTCGCGGGCGCCAGCAGCGTGCCCGGCTCCCCGCCAGGCGGCGGCACGAGCAGCTCGGTCTGGGCACCGGACGCCAGGTCCGGCGCCTCCGGGAGGGCGTCCGCCGACGCGCCAAGGCTCTCGTAGGTCACGCGGTCGACCGCCTCGATCTCGCCCATGCGGGTCCAGCCCGCCGGGCCCTCGCTCACGTCGGCGGTCTCCTCGGGGGCGGCGGGCGCGCGCTCGTCGTCCGGCGCCGCCCAGGGCGCCGCCGGATCGCGCGGCTCCCCGCCGCGGTCGGCGTCGCTCACGCCAGGCGGCTCGGCGTCGGCGGGGAGGAACTCGAGCAGCATGTCCTGGAACTGCTCGAGCTCCAGCCCGAGCTTGAAGCCCAGCTCGCGAATGAACGTGTCCTCGGCGAAGTCCAGCTCGCCGTCGCTCTCGTGCACGGCGACGGCCAGCTCGAGCAGCTTGCGCTTGAACTCCACCGGCTCGTGCAGGAAGGGGCCCACGGCCTCGTCCATGTCGAAGCGGGCGGGGTCGAAGTCGGCCAGGCGCTGCACGAGCGCCGCCGGGAGCTCCTCTCGCGGCTGGAGGTCACGCAGGACCGAGCCGAGCCGCGCCACTTCGTCGGCGTCGACGGTCTCGCCCTGGCGGAACTCGGTCACGCGGCGGACGAGCGACTCGGGCGTCGGCTCCTGGCGCCAGATCGACTTGAGGAGCTCCTCGATCTTGTCGATCTCCGCCGCCTCGACGTGGTGATCGGCGTGCGCCGCGGCCAGGAGGATGTCTCCGACCTGCTCGATCCGCTCGCGCATGGCACTCACCCTCGCTCTCGCCAGATCCACCGGGGGGGAGGCGCGCGGTGGCGCCCGGCGGGGATCGGCGGCGTCGTTCCCGCTGATCTTAGCTGATCCCCTCCGACAAGGAGGGGCTGCGAAACCGGGGGTGGTCGTCGGCGGTAGGAGCGGCAGGTGACCGAGGACCCCACGCGGAGCAGTCGAGACCACGCCGCGGACGACGCGGCGCAGGCGCCCTCGTCGCTCGACGGCGCCTGCCGCGCCGTCGAGGCGCTCCTCGCGGACCCCTGGCTGGACCTGGCTGACTCCGTCCCCGATCCCGTCGCCGAGCACCTGCGCGGGTGCGCCGCATGTCGGGCCGGGCGCGGGGGCTACGCCCGCCTCGACGCCCTGCTCGCGGCCGAGCCGGCGCCGCCGGCTCCCGCCGACCTCGTGGGCAGCGTCCTGGCGCGGGTCGCCCGGCGGAGGGCGCACGACCAGGTGTGGGCGCGGCAGCAGGCGCTCGTCCTCGTCGCGGCCGCCGTCGCCGTGGCCGCCGGGCTGGCCCTGACCCCGGCGGATGCCCCGGGCGGGGCGGCGGCGGGCGAGTTCGTGCGCGCCGGCCTCGCCGCCCTGGCCACGCTCACGGCCGGCCTCGGCGCCCTGGGCGACGCCGCGGGCGGCCTCGTGCCCAGCCCGCCGCTCCTGCTCGTCGCTGCGCTCGTGCCGGCGCTGCTCCTCCTCGACGGCCTCGCCTGCCGGCGCGGCCTGATCGTCGACGGCCTCGCCGGGCGGCGTGGCCCTGGCCGCGGAGACCCATGAGAGTCGTCGTCCCCGCCCTCCTCGGCGTCGCCCTCCTCGCGGCGCCCGCCCTCGGCGCCGAGCCGGACCGCGACGGCGGCGCCGGCGCGCTGCTCGTCGGCCCCTTCCTCGCCGCCGTCGTGGCCTATCCGCTCGGTCTGGCCGTCCACTGCCTCGTCCTCGCCCACGCGCCGCGGCGCGGCGCCGGGCTCGTCGAGCAGGCCGAGGCGCACCGCTGGAAGTCGCTCCTCCTGGGCGCCGCCCACGCCGTGTTCCTCCTCCTGGCGCTGGCGGCGGCCGGCGGGCGCGCGCCGGGCCTCGCGGCGCTGGTCGCGTCGCTGTGGGCCCTGGCCGCCCTCGTCGGCGCGCACGGCCTGGCGAGAGCGCTCGGCGCCCGGGTCCTCGACGACCGCGCGAGCGAGCTCGGCGCCCTGGCGGTGGGCTGGTTCGTCATCGTGTTCGCGTCGGCCCTCCCCGGCCTCGGCTGGTTCCTCGGCGTCTACTGGGGGCTGCGGGCCACGGGCGCGGCGGTGCTCGCCCTCTTCGCGCCCGCCGCGCCCGCCGCGCCGGACGGGGGGCCCCTCCCGCCGCCCTGATCCCCGCCCTGACCGGGGACGCAGGCCGCGCTATGATCCGAGGAGCATGCGGCGCGAGCGACGTATCCTCCTCGGGGGCGTGATCTGGCTGGTCGGCCTGGCCGGCGCGGTCGCGGCCGCGCGCGCGCATGGTCCGGAGGTCGCGCGCCCGGTCGACCGGATCGGCCGCTGGCTCCTCTCGCGGCCGCACACCATCGAGGGACAGCTCCAGGGGCCGCTCGCCGTCGGCGACCCGCTGCTCGACGGGCGGCGGCGCGTGGTCGGCCGCGTCGTGCGCGTGCGCGCGCCCGACGGCAAGGACCTCGCGGCGACGTGGCACGCGCCGCTGGCCGTCGTCACCAGCGCCACGCCCTTCACCGTGACCGTGGCCCTCGACCCGGAGGTGCCTCCGCCGGACGCTTCGGCCCGCCTGGCCTCTTACGCGGTGGCCCGCAACGACGGCCGCTGGATGCTCCGCACGCTCCTCCCCGAGCACAAGTGGCGGCTGCTCGTCGACGAGGTCAAGGGCTTCCTCGCCGACCACGAGCGCGAGGTGCAGGGCTTCCTCCGGCCGCTGGCGGAGGACGCGATCGGCCACGGCATGCTCGTGCTCGAGCAGAACCTGAGCGCGGCGCTGGAGGCGCGGCGCGACTCGATCCAGAAGCTCCTCGACGAGCACCGGGTCATGGTCAAGAACGACCTGCTCCCGGTGCTCAAGCGGCGCCTGGGGCCGAGCGCCAAGGTCAAGGCGCAGCCGATCCTGCGCGAGATCGGCCGCGAGCTGTGGGACGAGCTGCCCATGTGGTCGCTGGGCTGGAGCGCGTTCGTCGACCGGATCCCGGGCACGTCGCGCACGCGCATGGACCAGTGGTGGCACGAGTTCGTCGAGAACAAGGCCATCCCGATCCTCAAGGCGCACGAGGACGAGCTGATCAAGGCGCTCGAGGACCTCGTCGAGGAGGGGGCCCGCGACCCCGAGGTGCGCGCCGCCCTCGGGTCGGCCACGCGGCGGCTGGCCAACGACCCCCGCTTCAAGCAGATCGTGCGCGGCGTGATCGAGGACGCGCTGGTCAAGCCGTTCGACACCCGGGCGCTCCTCGACCGGCTCATGAGCGACCCGGCGCACCAGGCGCGGTTCCGGCGGCTCGAGGAGCTGTTCGCCCCGGGGCTGCAGCGGATCGGCCGCCGCATGACGATCGACCCGGACACCGGGCGCATCGACCCCGACCTCGCGCGCGTCCTCCGCCGCGTCGTCTTCAACAAGGACGCCCGCTGGGTGGAGCTCGTCGAGCCGGACGCCCCGACCGCGAGCGCCCCGCGGGGGCCCTGAGTGAGCGGCGCCGCGATCGAGGAGGGCGGCGCGCCCGCCGAGGGCGTCGCGCCCGCGGCGACGGCGCTCGACGCGCCGGCGCCGCCGGTGATCGAGCTCGTCGACCTCACCGTGAAGGTCGCCGGGCGGGCGCTCCTCGAGCGCGTGAGCCTCGTCGTGCGCAAGGGCGAGCGCGTGCTGCTCGTGGGGCCGTCGGGCGCGGGCAAGAGCGTGCTCCTGCGGCTGCTCACGGGCCTCCTCGACCCCGATGACGACGACGCCTTCGAGGTCCAGGGGCAGGTGCGCGTGGGCGGCGTCGACGTCCTCGGCGCCTCGGGCGCCGCGGGCGCCCGCCTGCGCGACGCGGTGGGGATCGTCTTCCAGGACCACGCCCTGCTCGACGAGCTCACGGCGCGCGACAACGTCATCTTCGCGCGCGACCACGCCGCCTCGCCCCGCGCCGCCGACGCCGCCGAGCGGGCGCTGGCCTTCCTGCGCGACCACGGGATCGACCCCGCCGCGCGCGTGCGCACCCTCTCGGGCGGGCAGCGCCAGCGCGTCGCCGTGGCGCGCGCGCTCGCGCGCGACCCGGAGGTCGTGTTCTTCGACGAGCCGACGAGCGCGCTCGACCCGCGGGCCTCGCGCGCCGTGGCCGCGCTGATCCGCGACGCCAGCGCCCGCGCGACCTCGGTCGTGGTCACGCACGACTACCCGCCCTTCCGCGAGGTGGCCACGCGCGTGGTGCTCCTCGACGCCGAGCGCCGCACGCTGAGCGAGCTCGCCTGGGAGGCGCTCGACGCGCGCATGTCGGCGCCCGTCGAGGCGCCGCCGCCGCCGCCGACCCCCGCGGCCGCCCCGGGCCTGGGCCGGCGGGCGCTCGCGGGCGCGGCGGACCTGCTCGCGGCGACGCCCGGCGCGGCCCTGGCGGCCCTCCTGGCCGCGCCGGCGGCGCTGGTGCCCTGGGGGGCGCGCCCGCGCTGGTTCCTGCGCTGGCTGGTGCACTACGCGCGGATCGTGTTCCTGGGCAGCGCGCTGCCCTACAACGTGATCGCCGGCGTGATCGCCGGCTTCGTCGCCACCTACTTCACCTACCGCTTCCTGCCCCGGCGCGAGCTCACCGAGCCGCTCATCCTCGACGAGATCCTCCCCAACCTGGGCTTCGCCCTCTACCGCATCGTCGTGCCCGTGCTGGTGACGCTCCTCGTCGCCGGCCGCACGGGGGCGGCGCTGGCGTCCGACTTCGGCAACCGCGTCTACCACCACCAGACCCAGGCCATGCGCTCGCTCGGCGCGCCGCCGGCGGCCTACCTGGGGACGGCCGCCATGTGGGCCAGCCTCTTCGGCATGATCGTCGTCGCGGCCGTGGCCTTCTGGTCGGCGACCCTCACCAGCCTGGCGGTGTTCACGGTCACGCAGCCCGACCTGACGCCGTTCTACTGGTCGCACGCCTACTGGCCCAAGCTGGCGCCCTTCCGCCTGGGCTTCTTCGGCGACGGCTGGCCCTGGGTCCTGGCGAAGCTCCTCACCTCGGCCGCCGGCGTCACGGCGATCGCGTACTACATCGGCACCCGTCCCAAGCGCTCGACGGCCGAGGTCAGCCGCGGGATCACCGGCGCCGTCTACTGGGGGACCGTGTTCGTCCTCCTCGTCCACTTCGTCTCCGCCTTCTTCGAGTTCGAGAAGCAGCGGCCCTGGGAGACCTCCGACCCCGCCCGCCCGCCCCCCTCCGCCCGCTGAGGTGTGCTCGACGGCTGCGGCCGCGGATGCTGGGCGGGGCGGCGCGCGCGCGGGCTCGAAGTATGCCGATACGACGTCGCCCGCGCGCGCGCCGCCTCGCCTCAGCCTCCGCGGCCTCGCCTCGCGTGCTGCTCCGATCGAAGGCTGGTCACCAGGACTCGTCGGTGAGCGACGATCATTTCATACGCTCCGAGCGGTGTGCTCGACGGCTGCGGCCGCGGATGCTGGGCGGGGCGGCGCGCGCTTCCATACGCCACCAATGGCGCGAGCTCGAGAAGCCGCGATACGACGTCGCCCGCGCGCGCGCCGCCTCGCCTCAGCCTCCGCGGCCTCGCCTCGCGTGCTGCTCCGATCGAAGGCTGGTCACCAGGACTCGTCGGTGAGCGACGATCATTTCATACGCTCCGAGCGGTGTGCTCGACGGCTGCGGCCGCGGATGCTGGTCGGGGCGGCGCGCGCGCGGGCTCGAAGTATGCCGATACGACGTCGCCCGCGCGCGCGCCGCCTCGCCTCAGCCTCCGCGGCCTCGCCTCGCGTGCTGCTCCGATCGAAGGCTGGTCACCAGAACTTCATCGCTCGGAGCGGCTCGGAGCGGTGGGCGCGGCGTCGACGACGCAAGCGACGCGCCCGGATGCGACACTCGGGCCCGTGACGAACGAAGCCGACCGCGCCGTGGTCGTCCGGGACGCCGTGTGGGGCGACATCGAGCTCGAGCCCTACCTGGTCGACGCGCTCGACACGCCCGAGGTGCAGCGCCTGCGCGGGATCCGGCAGCTCGGCACGGCGCACTTCGTCTATCCCGGCGCCAACCACACGCGCTTCGAGCACGTCCTCGGGACCTGCCACGTGGCCGGGCGCGTCCTCGAGGCGCTCGCGCGCGCCGGCCGCGCGCTCCCGCCCGAGGTCGTGCAGGCGACGCGCGCGGCGGCCCTCGTCCACGACGTCGGCCACGTGCCGTTTGGCCACACGTTCGAGGACGAGCGGCGGATCTTCCCCCGCCACGACGGCGCCGAGCGCACGCGCGCGTTCCTGGGCGACACGGCCCTCGGCGACGCCCTGCGGCGCCGCGGCCTGGGCGACCTCGTCCTGGGCGCGCTCGGCGCCGGGCCGGGCTGTCCGCCGGTCGTCTCGGACATCGTCGCCGGGACGGTCAGCGCCGACCTCCTCGACTACCTGGCCCGCGACGCGCACGCGACCGGGATCCGCCGCGCCTACGACGAGCGGGTGTTCCGCTACATGGACCTCGACGACGGCCGGCTCGTCCTGCGCCTGCAGAAGCGCGGGCTGCCGCGCGAGGACGCCTTCTCCGAGGTGATCCACCTGCTGCGGCTGCGCTACACGCTGTCGGAGCGGGTCTACTTCCACCACGCCAAGGTCGCCTCGGGGGCGCTGGTGTCGAAGCTCGTCGAGCGCGCGGTCGGCCTCGGGCTCGCGCTGCAGGAGCTGTTCGGGCTGGGCGACGAGGGGCTGCTCCTGCACCTCGAGCGGACCTACGCCCCCAGGGACCCGGTGATCGGCCGCCTGCTCGACGACCTGCGCCGCCGCCGGCTGCCCAAGCGGGCCTACCTGCTCACGCGGCGGATCGGGCCTGACCTGCAGCAGGACCTCGTGCGCCGGCTGCACCACGACCGCGCCGAGCGCGAGGGGGTGGAGCGCGCGCTCGAGGCGGCGGTCGGCCTCGACCCGGGCGACGTGATCGTCTACTGCCCGGGCGCCGACATGGCCCTGAAGGAGGCGGACATCCTGGTCGACACCGGGCGCGGCGGCATCACGTCGCTCGCCGACCTGCGGCTGCCGGAGGTGGACGAGCTGCTGGAGAAGCACCGGGCCCTGTGGAAGCTGCAGGTGCTGCTCACGTCACGGCGGCGCGACGCGCGCGCGGCGCTGTCGCGCGCCTGCGCCGAGCTCCTCGGCGCGCCCGACGAGCTGGTCCTGGGATGACGCGGGCGCGCGCCGGACTCCTGGCGCGCGCCTGCGTGGCGATCGCGCTCCTCTCGGCCGCGCTCGTGGGCGGGGAGGTGCTCGTCGGGCGCGACCTGCTGCCGCAGTTCTACCCGCGCAACGAGGCCTTCGGCCGCGCCCTCCGGGCGCTCACGATCCCCCGCTGGAACCCGTACTGCGAGAACGGCGCGAGCTGGTTCGGGCCGCGCACGGGCGGCGTGCTCTACCCGGGCTACGCGCTGTTCGCGCTCCTGCCGCTGGCGCGCGCCATGGCCGCGTTCGTGGCCCTGCACTACCTGCTGGCCATGGAGGGCGCGCGCCGCCTCGTCGGCGAGGAGCGGCCCGGCGCGCCGGCCTTCGCCGCGGCGCTGGTCTACGGCTGCGGCGGGTTCCTGACCTCGCAGTACTGGGCCCTCCCGTACCTGGTCTCCGGCGCGCTCCTGCCCTGGGCGCTCCTCGGCGGCCTCGTCGCGGGGCGCGGGCGAGGGGCGCTGGGCGCGGCCGGCGTGGCGCTCGCCACCGGCGGCATGAACCTCGCCGGCGAGCCGCAGGGGGCCCTGGCCAGCGCCGCGCTCGCCGTGGTCCTCGCCGCCGTCGCCGGGCGGACGCGTGGCGTCGCGTGGGCCTGCGCCGGCGTGGGCGCGGGCGCCCTCCTGGCCGCGCCGCAGCTCCTGTCGCTCCTCGACGAGCTGCCGCGCACGAACCGGGCCATGCAGCAGTTCGGCGACCTGCGCTGGCACCTGGCCCCGGCCGCGCACGCGGCCGACCTCGTCGCCCCGGGCCTCCTCGGCGAGCTCGCGATCGGGCGCGGCGCCTACTGGGGCGGGGCCGCCTGGGGGGGCGAGCTCCCCTGGTGCGGCGTCGGGCTCGGCGCCCTGGGCCTCGCCGCGGCCGCCACGGCGCTCGCGCGCCCGCGCGCCTGGACGCCGGGCGAGCGCTTCGCGGTCGGGCTGGCCCTGCTGGGCCTCCTGCTGGCCAGCTCGACCGTCAGCGACGCCCTGCGCCTGCGCTTCCCGGCCAAGTGGCTCGTGCTCCCGGCGCTGGGCCTGGCGTGGCTGGCCGGCGCGGGGGTCGCCCGCTGGCGC
>JAHBXY010000034.1 GCA_019636275.1 Planctomycetota bacterium
GGCCCGCGCCGACGTCGCCCGCCAGCCGCCACGGCGGGCCGCCGGCCGGGTCGCGCAGGACCTCCAGCCGGGCCGCGCCCTCCTCGCGCAGGACGACGAGGGCCCGTCCCTCGCCGCCGGCGGTCAACTGGACGACGCGCTCGTCGTCGACCGAGAGGCGCCAGGTCGCGCCGCGGCCCGTCTCGAGGTCCAGCCCGCGGACGCTCATGCGCCGGCCGAGCCCGCCGGGCGCGAGGCGCGCCAGCCGCTCGCCGGCCCCGAGCGGCGGTGTGAGCACGAGGGCGTCGGCGGGGACGCCGGCCTCGACCGCCTCCTCGACGGGCGCCGCCTCGCCGCGCACGACCGTCCGCAGCCAGCGCGCGCCGTCGGGCGCGCGCCGCAGGGTGATCCGGTGGCGCGACACCGCGCCGTCGCCGCGCGGCTCCTCCGTCTCGAGCACGACCTCGACCGCCGACAGGTCGGCCCGCAGGTCGGCCTGCACGAGCATGCGCGCGGCCCCCAGCCCCGGCAGGTCGAGGTCGAGCCGGTCGTGGATGCGGTAGACCAGCGCGCCGTCGCGCTCGACGACGTCCGTGCGCAGGTTGATCGCGCCCGCCCGGGCCGCCCCGGCGTAGAGGGGCAGGCGCACCCGCCCGACCAGGTCGTCACGCGGCCCCGCGGCCAGGAGGTCGGCGCGCAGGGCGTCGCCGCCCTGGCGCGCCGTCCCCTCCTGGGCGCGAACCTCCACGGTCGAGCCGAGGGCCAGGGCGACGACGACGGCGAGGCCCAGGCGAGCTGTCACAGCAGGTCGGTGATCGAGCGCAGGGCACGCGCCAGGTCGCGGTGCTCGCCGTAGTGCAGGAGGTCGAGGCTCACCTCGTCGAACACCTCGGGGAAGCGCGTGGCGCCGTCGGCCAGGCTCTTGCCGCCCAGGATCGCGCCCCGGAGCCCCTCGGCGACCTCGCCCAGCGGGCCGCGGCGGAAGTCGTGCCGCAGCTCGCCCAGCGCCTCGTCGTTGCTGATGCCCGTCTCGACCATCAGCGCCCACGTCTCGAAGAACCGCCGGCGCGGGTCCCACTCGCCGCTGACCGTCGCGCGCACGAGCTTGGCCAGCTTCGGCAGGAGCACGGCCAGGCAGCTCGAGCGTCGCCCGGACTTGAGCAGCGCCAGGACGCTGCGCGAGCAGAGCTGCGGGTAGTCGGCGAGGACGTCCGTGAACTGCCCGCCCTTCTCCGTGCGCTCGATCATGGCGTCGTAGGCCGGGATGCAGGCCTGCTCGCGGCAGGTCGAGCGCATGTGCTTGAGGGAGGACAGGAGGGGCCGGCCGACGCTCATCAGCACCGAGAGGTTGTTGATGAAGCGGAGCTCCTCGGTCGTGATCACGCGCGATGCCCCCTCGCTGGCCGCGTCCCCACGCCCGGCCGACCCCCGCATTGTCGGCGCCCCGGGCCGGGCCGCAACCCGGGGCGGCCCTCCGGAACGCGGCGAGGCGGGCGCCCCGGGGGGGCCGCCCGCCTCGCGTCACGCGCCGTGGTGGGGCGCGTTACTTGGCGATGACGTTGATCTTCTTCGGCAGCGACTCGGGCGCCTTGGCCACGCGGATCGTGAGGATCCCGTCGCGGGTCTCCGCCTGGACGCCGTCGACCGCGACCGGCGCCGTGAAGCGGAAGGTGCGCTCGAACGCGCCGTAGGGCCGCTCGTTGCGCAGCCAGCGCATGCCCTCGTCGAGGGTCTCGAGGGCCTTCTCGCCCTTCACGAGGAGCTGGTCGCGCTCGAAGGTCAGCTCGATCTTGTCGGCGGCGACGCCGGGGATCTCCATGCGGACCCAGTAGGCGTCGACCGACTCGAACAGGCTCACGCGCGGGGTGAAGGTCTCGGCCTCGCGCGCCTCGGCGCGCTCGTTCCACAGGCTCGAGGCGAGGTTCGAGGTCATCGGACGCAGATCAGTCAGGAACATCATGGGTGGCTCCCCTTCGGGTGTTGGGTGACGAGGAGCCCGCGAGCAACGGTCGTGCCCTGACCCACCCGGTCGTGATGCGCTTCAATCCGAGCCACTTACGGCTGACCGCCGCGCGCGCGAGGCCGGTCAGAATGGCAGGCCGACCGGTCCGGAACGACGGCGCGCCCCTGACCGCGGGGGCCAGGGGCGCGCATGTCGGTCACCGATCCGGAAGGGGTCCTACTGGACGCCCTCCCACCGGTCCGGGATGTCGTCGGCCGGCACCTTGCCGCCGAAGTCCTCGTAGTACCAGTCGGCCCAGCGGCCGATGAACGGACCGCCGGCGTTCTCGGCCCAGGCGCGCGTCCCGTTCTTGCGGTTCGGCGGGAACGAGAACGACCCGTCGTAGATCCACTGGCTGCCGTCGTCGAGGTCGATCAGCGCCACGCCGTGGAAGTTCCACGGGCCGCCGCCGCCCTGCGCGTAGAAGTAGTTCCGCACCGGGCGCCCGGTGCGCTTGCCGCGGCCGGTGCGCTCCAGGTAGAGGACCTGACCCTTGAGGCCGACCGTGCCCACGATCGAGCACACCAGGCTCGCCTGCTGGTTGCAGCGGCCGCCCGTGTGGGTCGGGTTGTCGAGGAGCCACCAGCCGAAGTTGCTCCGGTAGTGCGTGTACTCCTCGTAGTTCTGGCGCGGCTCGAGCGGCGGGTAGTAGAGCGACGAGATCGACCGCGTGCCGTTGCTCACGTAGCCGCCCAGGTCCTTGTAGTTGACCGGCGGCTCCGAGCCCTTCGGGTAGTCGGGGACGGCGGGCTCGCGGTTGCCCAGGTCCTTCCAGTGGACGTAGTGGCGCATCTGGTTGTCGATCTGGTACGCGATCGAGTCCGAGCCCTGGCCGATGTTCCTCGAGGCGCCGTTGGCCCAGCGGCAGGCGTTCTCGAAGTGGACCTTCGTCGCCGGGTTCGTCCGGTCGTTGGGGGTGTTCTTGATCGGGCGCGCGTGGATCGTGTAGATCCGCAGCGGCGTCGCGCCGAGCGCCACCTCGTCGAGCTTCCAGGCCACGTTCAGCTCGTTGATCGCGACCTTCTGGCTGACCGGCTCGCTCGAGGTGACCGTGAAGTCCTGGCTCGTGCCGCTGATGTTCACCTGCGCCGAGAAGAGCGTGCGGCCGGCGTGCGTGCCCGTGAGGCGGGCCGCGATCGCCTGGCTCGGCGCGCGGGCGGCGCCGATGAACACGCGGGCGCGCAGCGGCTGACCCTTGAGGATCGCCGCCGGCTCGCTGACCGTCGGGCGCTCGGCGCCGAGGGGCTGCTCGAACTGCGAGTCACCGACGTCGGAGATCGCGATGTCCGAGAGCACCGACACGCGCACGACCTTGGCGCCCAGGTCGGCCAGGCCGGCCGCCGGGGGCTGGTTCGTGTCGCCGCCGTCGGGGGTCGCGCCGCCGCCGGGCAGCGGCTCCGCCGTGGCGCGGTTGCCGGTCTCGTAGCGGCTGACGATCGCGCCCGCGCGGTCGGGGCCGCGGTAGTAGCCGCGGATCTTGTTGTTGCTGATGGCGTAGCTGCCGGTGAAGGTCCCGGTGCTCGAGTTCGAGTTGTTGAACACGGGCAGGTTCGCGATGCCCGTCACCGGGCGGAACGTGACCCGGATCCAGCCCGAGTTCGAGCGGGTGCCCGTTCCGCTGAGCACGGCGCCGCGCCCGTCAGGGTAGACCTCCTGCCGGGTGATCTTGAAGGCGCCGCCCGGCGCCGTCTCGATCCAGACGCGCACCTCGGTGCGCGGACCGCTCACGGAGCCCTGCCTCCGCGACTCCAGCTTCCAGGTGCCCGTGACGGTGGGGTCCGCGAGGACCGTTCCCGCCGCGAGCCCGACGACGCCCAGCGCTACCGCCGGTATCAAGGCCCTACGCCACATGAAGTGCCTCCGTTTCTCGAAGGGGAGAACGATCCCCGTTTGCGGGCTCCTGCGCAAGGTGCATACCGTCGCAAACTTCGTGGCCGCTTGCAGCCCCCTGCCGCGTCCGCGCCGCAAATGACACGCAATCCGGGATTCCGTGGCGTCGTCGAAGCAGCGGCGCGCGGTCGCAGGCCGTGGTAAACCAGGCGCCGCCGGCGCCCGCCGGCGGAGAGCGCGCCCATGATCGGCCCCCCCATGATCGGCCCAGATGACCGCCACCCCCCGTCGATCTCCGGGCGCGTGCGCGGCCTCCTCGCCGACGTGGCCGGCGTCGATGCCGATGGGGTCGTGCCCGAGGCGCGGTTCGACGACCTGGGCGTCGACTCGGTCACCGCGGCGGCGCTCCTGGGCCGCCTCGAGGAGGCCTTCGACGTGACCATCACGCCCGAGGACGCCCTGCACCTGACGACGGTCGGGGCGGTCGTGCGCTACGTGTCGCGCCACGCCCGGTGCGACCGGTGAGCGGCGGCGCGTGCCCACGTCGATGACCCTGGACGTCGCGTCGGAGGTCGAGGCGCTCTACTTCGGGGCGGCCGCCGCGCGCGGCCCGCGCGCGCTGACGCTCCTGGCCTCGCGCCCGGGCGGCCCCGCCGTCCGCGTGCCACACGACGACCTCCTGGCCCGCGCCCGCGGCGCCGCCGCCGGCCTCGCCGCCTCGGGCCGCATCCGCGCGGGCGAGCCGTTCCTGCTCGTCGCGTCGACCGGCATCGAGGAGGTGACGACCTTCCTCGGCGGCCTGCTCCTGGGCGCGCTGCCGGCGCCGTTCGCCCCGCCGGCGGGCCTCGTCGGCCTCGACGGCTGGGTGCGCCGCGTCGAGCGCACGGCCGCCGCCCTGGGCGCCACGGCCGTCGTCGGGCGGGCGGGCACGCTCGAGTTCCTGGCCACGCACGGCGTCGACCTGCCGACGGTCGACCTCGGCGCCCTGCCGGCCGACGGCCCGCCGCGACCGGACGTGACCGCCGGCCCGGCCTACGTCCAGCTCACCTCGGGCAGCACCGCCGACCCGCGCGGCGTGCTCGTCGGCCACGCGCACGTGGCCGCCAACGTGCACATGATCGGCTGGGGCTCGGACGTGCGCGCCGACGACCGCGTGGCCTCGTGGCTGCCGCTCTACCACGACATGGGCCTCGTCGGCACGGTGCTCTTCTCGCTCTACTGGGGCCTCGACCTGGCGCTCCTGCCCCCGCAGGCCTTCCTGGCCCGGCCGGCGAGCTGGCTCGAGGCGATCTCGCGCCACCGCTGCACCCTCTCGCCCGCGCCGGCCTTCGCCTTCCCCTACGCCGCGCACCGCGTGAAGGACGAGGAGGTCCAGGGCCTCGACCTCTCCTCGTGGCGGATCGCCTACTGCGGCGCCGAGCCGATCCACCCGCGCGGGGTCGAGCGCTTCACGCGCCGCTTCGCCCCGCAGGGCCTCTCGCCCGGCGTCGTGTTCCCCTGCTACGGGCTGGCCGAGGCCACGCTCGCCGTGACGTTCGCCCCGCCCGGGCGCGGCGTGGTCGAGGTGGCCGTCTCGCGGCGCCGCCTGGCCGCGGGCGAGGTGGCCCCGCCCGAGGACGAGGTCGACCGCCTGGACCTGGTGAAGAACGGCCGGCCGCTGCCGGAGCTCGAGGTCGAGGTGCGCGACGACGACGGCCGCCCGGCCCCGCCCGGCCGCACGGGCGCCGTGTTCGTGCGCGGCGCCAGCGTGACCACGGGCTACCTGCGCGACGAGGCGGCGACCCGCGCCGCGTTCGGGGCCGACGGCTGGCTCGACACGGGCGACCTGGGCGCCTTCGTCGACGGCGAGCTCGTCGTCGTCGGCCGGCGCAAGGACCTCATCATCGTCCGCGGGCGCAACCACGCCGCGATCGACCTGGAGTGGGCCGCCCTGACGGTCGAGGGCGTGCGCCCCGGCGCCGCCGCGGCCTTCGCCGTCCCCGACGCCGAGGAGGGGACCGAGGCGGCCGTCGTGGCCCTCGAGGTCGCCGCCGACGAGAGCGACTGGTCGCGCGGGGCGATCGCCGCGCAGGTGCAGGACGTGGTCCTGGCGCGCACGGGCCTGCGCCTGCGCGAGGTGCTCCTCCTGCCGCCGGGGACGCTCCCCAAGACGACCAGCGGGAAGGTGCAGCGCGCGCGGGCGCGGGCGCTTCACCTCGAGGGAGCCCTGCACCCATGACCGAGCTCGAGGTCGAGCGCCTCCCCCACGCGGCCGACCTGCCCCTGCCGCGCTACATGTCGGCGCGCGCCGCCGGCCTCGACCTGCACGCGGCCGTGGCCGCCCCGCTCGTCCTGGCGCCGGGCGCGCGCGCGCTCGTGCCCACGGGCTTGAGGCTCGGGCTCCCGCCCGGCCACGAGGGCCAGGTGCGCCCGCGCAGCGGGCTGGCCCTGCGCGAGGGCGTCACCGTCCTCAACGCGCCGGGGACGATCGACGAAGACTTCTCCGGGGAAGTGCAGGTGCTCCTCGTGAACCTGGGGCAGGCGCCGTTCACGGTCGAGCGCGGGCTGCGCGTAGCGCAGCTCGTCGTCGCGCCCGTGACGCACGTGGTCGTGCGCGAGGTCGCGGCCGTCCGCGCGTCGTCGGCCCACGGCGGCCGCGGCGCGGGCGGCTTCGGCAGCACGGGGACGTGACGCCGGGCGCGGGGCGCTGGCTGCTCCGCGTCGACTGGAGCGACGAGACGCGGGACCTCGCGTGGGCCGAGGCGCTGGCCCTCGGCGCGCGCCCGGGCCCGGCCCCCGGCCTCGTGTGGGCCGACGCCGGCGCGCCCGACGGCGCCGCGTTCCTCCTCGGCGCGGGCGAGGTCGTCGCCGCGGGCCCGCCCGGCGGGCCGGTCGCGCCCATGGTCGAGGAGGCCCGCGTGGTGCAGGTCCCGCGCGGCCCCTGGAAGGCGCGCGGCAGCCCGCTCGACCTCCTGGCGACGCTGGGCTGGCGGACGCGCTACGAGCCCTCGAGCCGCGCCCCGCGCCCCGACCGGCCGGCGTTCGTCCTCTACCCGACGGCCGCCGGCTGGTGGCTCGTGCGCGCCACCGGCGCGCCGCGCTGGGTCGAGCCGGCGCTCGTCCACCGCACGAGCACGAGCCTGCCCTCGCGGCTGGCGCGCGCCGTGGTGAACCTGGTCGCCCGCCCGGGCGACCGCGTCCTCGACCCCGTGTGCGGCACGGGCGTGCTCCTCGTCGAGGCCGCCCGCCGGGGCTGCCGGGCCACCGGCGGCGACACGAGCCCCAAGGCCGCCTGGCGGGCGCGCGCCAACCTGCGCGCGCTCGGGCTCGAGGCCACGGCCGAGGTGCGCGACGCCCTCACCCGCGACGACGGGCCCTACGACGCCGTCGTGGGCGACCTGCCCTACGGGCTCCGGCTCGCGCACCACGACCTGGCGCCCTTCGCCCGCGCCCTCCCGCGGCTCGGCCGACGCTGGGCGCTCGTGGCCCACCTCGACCTCTCCGCCGACCTCTCCCGTCACGGGCGCGCCCCGCGCCTGGTCGTGCGGGTGCCCAAGTCGACGTTCTGCAGGTACGTTCACGTCGGTGAAGAGCCGACCGCGTAGCCCCGCCCTGCTCGTCCTCCTGGCCCTCGTCGCCGTGACGGGCTGCCGGACGCCGGGCGAGTTCGACCTGACCGACCGCACGCGCCCCACGCCCGCGCCGGTGGCCCTCCGCGCCGGCACCGGCGAGGTCGTGTTCACGCCGCCGCTGGGCTACCCGCTGGGCGGCTTCGGCGGCGGCGCGCGCCGCGCCGAGTGGCCGCTTTACTTCGGCATGGGCTGGCCCGGGCGCGCCTCGCTCTGGTGGCGCCAGCGCCGAAACGAGGAGGGCCCCGACCGCGCCAGCATGCTCGTCCCGGCCCGCGGCGTCCACGACGAGCTCACGGCGCGCGCGCTCGTGCTCCGGCCCGCGCACGGCCCGCCCGTGGCGCTCGTGCGCATCGACGCGATCGCCACCACGCGCGAGCTGCACGACCTCGTCGTCGAGGGCCTCGCCGGCCTCGGCTACCAGCAGAGCACGGTCCTGCTCGCGGCGACGCACACCCACTCGGGCGTCGGCGCCTTCCACCGCGCGCCGCTGGCGCGCGCGATCGGCATGGACAACTTCCGCCCGGAGGTCGAGGCGCTGATCGCGTCGGCCTGCGTGCGCGCCGTGCGCGAGGCTCACGCCGCCGCGCGCCCGGCGGCGCTGGGCGTCGGCCGCGCCCGCGACGAGGGGCCCGACGGCCCGCAGGTGGCGCGCAACCGCGCCGGCCTGCCCGAGGACGCGATCGACCCCGAGGTGCTGCTCCTGCGCGTCGACGACCTCGAGGCCGGGGCGCCCATGGCGGTCGTCCTCAACTACGCCGTGCACGGGACCGTGCTCGGGCAGAAGAACCTGCACTTCAGCGGCGACGTCGCCGACGGGATCGAGGACGCGCTGGGCGCGCGGCTCGGCGGCGTGCCGGTGCTGTTCCTCAACGGGGCCGAGGGCGACATCGCCCCGGCGCGCCCCGACGGGTCGGGCGGCCTGGAGCGCATCCGCGCCCTCGGCGAGCGCATGGCCGACCTCGTGGCGCCGGCGGTGGCGGCGATCGAGACCAGCCCGGCGGCGCGCCTGGTCACGGCCACGGCCGACCTCGAGATGGGCGACGCCCACATCGTCTTCTCGCCCGCGCGCACCCGGTTCCTCGACGCCTACCGGCATCCCGCGTCGTACCTGCTCGAGCCGCTGACGCTGCCGGTCAACGCCGTCCTGTGGGTGGCCGGGCTGACGAACGTGCGCACGCGGCTCACCTACGGCCTGGCGCCCGGCATGGTCGTCGACCTCGACGGGCTGGTCGGCCGGACGCGCACGCGCGTCGGCGGGCTGCGCGTGATGACCGCCCGCGACGACGTCGCCTTCCTCTGCGTGCCCGGCGAGGCCACCCACGACGTGGGCCTCTCGCTCAAGGCCGCCGCCGCCGCGCGCGGGGCCACGGCGACCTTCGTCGTCGGCCTGGCCCTCGACCACATCGGCTACGTCGCCAGCGAGGCGCAGTACGTCGCCGGGCGCTACGAGGCGCGCCTGACCCTCTTCGGCCCCGAGACGTCGCGGCGCGTCGAGCGGGCGCTGGGGCGGATCCTGACCGCGCTGGGCTACCCGTCGCACGTCGGCCAGGCCGACGCGGCGGCGGCCCCGGCCGGCGGGTCGTGAGCCCGTCGGCCCCGCCTGGTATGACGGGCGGCCGCGAGGGGGCCGTCGTGATCGTCGCGGGCTTGGACGAGGCGGGCTACGGGCCGAAGCTGGGCCCGCTGACGGTGGGCTGGACGGCGTTCCAGCTCGCGCCCGCCCGCGGGCGCGCGCCGGCGACGCCGCCCTGCCTGTGGGAGAAGCTCGGCGCGGCCGTGCGCGGCCAGGGCGACGGCGACCCGGCCAAGCTGTGGGTGGCCGACAGCAAGGCGATCAAGCCGCGCAAGGACGGGCTCAAGCAGCTCGAGCTGGCGCTCCTGGCCTTCGTCGGCAGCCGCGCCGGCGCGGCGCGCGGGGGGGCGCCCGCGCCGGCCACGCTGGCGGCGCTGCTCGAGGCGCTCGGCCAGCCGGCGGCGCGCTACGCGGAGATCCCCTGGTACGGCGACCTCGGCGGCGTGCGCGTCCCCGCCTGGTCGTGGTCGGGCGAGGTGGCCGCGCGCGCCCTGCGCCTGGTCGAGTGCGGCGCGCGCGCCGGCGTGACCTTCGCCGGGGCGGGCGTGCGCGTGCTCGACGAGCACGTCTACAACCGGCAGGTCGCGGCCACGCAGAACAAGGCGGCCGTGCTCGGCGACACGTTCGTCGACCTCGCCCGGCAGCTCCGCGCCGCGTTCGAGGGCCCGATCGACCTCGCCTGCGACAAGCAGGGCGGCCGCGCCGCCTACACCGACCTGCTCGCGCGCGCCTTCCCCGGCTGCCCGCTCGTGGTCGACCACGAGGAGCCGGAGCTCTCGCGCTACCGCGTCGAGACGCCGCGCGGCCCGCTCCGGGTGACCTTCCGCCCCGAGGCCGAGCGGACGAGCCTGCCCGTGGCGCTGGCGTCGATGATGTGCAAGTACCTGCGCGAGATGTTCATGCTGCGCCTCAACGAGTGGTTCGGCGCGCGGGTCCCCGGGATCGAGCCCACGGCCGGCTACGGCAGCGACGCCACGCGCTGGCTCGTCGACGTCCAGCCGGCGCTGCCGCGGCTGGGGGTCCCCCTCGATGCGCTCGTCCGCAGCAGGTGAGGGTAGGATTCCGGCCATGCGCCGCGCGCTCGTCGTCCTGGCCCTCCTCGCCGGCTGCGCCGCCGACCCGGCCCCGCGCCGGCCGCTCGAGCCCACGCCGATCCCCGACCCGCCCGCCCCGGCGCCGACGCCGGTCGTCTCGCCCGACGAGGTCGTGGGCCAGCCCACGACGGTCGATTTGACGACGCCCGACGTCGCCGGGTGGGAGGACGCGACCGAGGGCGAGGCCGCCACGCTGGTCTACGTGACCGAGCAGGGGCGCCGCGACCGGGCGCAGGCGGCGGCGATCGTCTTCTCGAGCGACCCGAAGCACCCGCACTTCCAGCGGCGCAGCACCAGCCGCGTCACCGTGCAGCGGGTCACGCGCGCCGACATGACCGCGCTCCTGCGCGACCTCGCCGCGCTGGGCCTCGAGCGCCTGCCCTGGGCGGCGCAGGCGTTCGATGAGGAGATCGGCCCCGAGCGCGCGCTCTACCTCTACCGCGGCGGCCGGCGCACGCACGTCGAGAAGGACACGCTCCCCGACCCGGCGCGCCAGACGTTCACCGCGCTCGAGCGGCGCCTCGTGCAAGCGACGCTCGCGACTCGGTAGCCTGGATCATGCATGAGCCATGCAACCGCCAAGAACGGCCGACAACAGGCAGGATCGTGAACAGGCCTTCGTTCTCACGAGTGTTCGCGCCGCGACACGCCCAAGGCGAAGAATTGAACCGCCAAGACGCCACTCGGTCGCTGACCCGGGACCCGCTTCGCGGGTCCCGGGTCAGCGACCGAGCGCCAAGGGTGTGAGAGATGCTCCGCCACAAGCTCTTCGTTCTTACCTACTTTCCTCCCTTGGCGCGCGCGCACGCGGGGACCCGCGAAGCGGGTCCCCGCGTGCGCGCGTGGCGTCTTGGCGGTTCAATTCTTCTTCTTCTGCCAGAGCTTTGCGGTGCTCGTGAGTAATCCCGGCTAGACGGCTGCGGTCGCGGATGCCGGTCAGGCTGCGGGGTCTGCGCGGTCGGCCCTGGCCAGGGGCCGCGCCGGAGCGGGTCCGCGGCGGTGTGCTAGAGTCGGCCGCCCACATGACCAGCCCCACGCCCACCCGCGCCGACTTCGCCCGCCTGCCCGAGGCCGTGGCGATCATCATGGACGGCAACGGGCGCTGGGCGCAGGAGCGCGGGCTGCCGCGCTTCAAGGGGCACGAGGTCGGCGCCGAGAGCGTGCGCGCCGTCACGCGCGAGTGCGCGCGGCTGGGGATCGGCGAGCTGACGCTCTACGCCTTCTCGACCGAGAACTGGCGCCGCTCCGAGCAGGAGGTGGCGCTCCTCATGGCGCTCCTCGAGCGCTACCTGGTCGAGGAGCGGCGCGAGATCATGGACAACGGGATCGTCTTCCGCGCCGTCGGCGAGCTCGAGCGGCTCCCGGCGGCGGTGCAGCGGGAGTACGAGACCACCCGCGCCATGAGCGAGGGCAACGACGGGATGGTCCTGCGCCTGGCGCTCTCCTACGGCGGCCGCCGCGAGCTCCTGCACGCGGCGCAGAAGGTCGCCCGCCTGGCCGTCGCCGAGGGCCTCGAGGCGGTCGAGCGCCTGGGCGAGGACGACCTGCGCCAGTTCCTCTACGACCCGTCCATGCGCGACCCCGACCTCATGATCCGCACGGCGGGCGAGCTGCGCGTGTCGAACTTCCTCCTCTGGCAGGCCAGCTACGCCGAGCTCTACGTGGCCGACGTGGCCTGGCCCGACTTCCGCGAGGCCGCCCTGCACCAGGCGCTGCGCGCCTACGGCGCGCGCGAGCGGCGCTTCGGCGGCGTGTAGCCGGTCACCGGTCACCGCCCACCGGTCACCGGTCACCGTGCGCGCCACCGCCCGCGCCGGGGTGTCCGGCGCGCCGCTGCCAGGGCCGCCCGCGGCGTGGGCTCCGGTCGGGGCACCCCCGGTCCGCGGCCAGGACGGCCAGGAAGAGGGCCGTGAGCGGCCCTCGTCGTGGCCGTCGGCCGCCGCGGCCCCGACGAGCGGCGCGCGGGTGCCATCTCCCCGGCCGTCAGCGGTGCCGCGCGGCGAGCGTTGGCGCGACCCAGGCGTCCTGGTCACGCGGCAGCTCGCCGGCCAAGAGAGCCGCGGTTGCCCGGCGAGGCTTCGCCGAAGCCGCCGCGCCCGCGCGACTTGAGAAGTTGTGAGCTTCCGCTTGCAAGATCGGCGCGGCGGAGCCACAACCCATCGCGGCGCGGGGGGAACACCATGAGCACGCTTCGCAGGCTCGTCCTGCTCGTCATGGGCGCAGGGCTCGTGACGATCGGGCCGTACATTGCCTCGACCCGGGCGGCTCCCGGGCGGGAGTCGATCCAGTATCAGGGCCGTCTGGTGGACGCCAACGGCGTTCCGCTGGAAGGCACGATCTCCCGTCTGAGCTTCAGGCTGTACTCCACAGCCGCCCCGTCCTCGGCTTCCTTCGTCTGGGGCGAGGTCCACGAGGACGTCCCGGTGAGCCGGGGGGTCTTCACGGTGTTGCTCGGCGCTGGCAGCAAGAGGCTCGACGCCGCCGGCGTCGAAACGCCGGGCAGGAACGCATTCAGCACCGAGTTCGACGGCGGCGCGCCACGCTTCGTCCAGGTCCAGGTCGACGGGGACGCGCCGCTCTCGCCGCTCTCCCCGCTGGCGAGCGTCCCCTACGCCATGAGCGCGGGTGGGTCGGTGCCCGTCGGGACCGTGCTCCCTTGGTGGCCACCAGCGCCCGGCGCCGCCGTCCCCGACGGGTTCGAGCTCTGCGACGGGACGCCCGTGGTGACGCCGGGCCCGCTGCACGGGTTCGCCAAGCCCGACCTGATGGGATCGCCACGGTTCATTCGCGGTCTGCCCCTCGCAGCGCTGCCGGGGTTCGGCGGCGGTAGCTCGTTCGTCACCGGCGGTGTCGACGCCACGCCGGCGCACTCGCACGACGTCGCGCCCCACAGCCATTCGATCCCGTTCCAGGGCGACCACTCACACCTCGTGCAGGGAAACACGAACTCGCCGTCACAGCAGATCGTGTTCGTCGGGACGAACAACCTGCAACCCTTCTGGATCGCCCACGACCACACGCACCCCATCAACGTGCAGTCGCAGCCAGGTGGCGGCCACAATCACGGCGGCCAGACAGGCAACGCGAGCGCTTCGACCAGCGCAGCCGGAGCCCACGACAACCGTCCTGCGTTCGTCGAGCTCGCGTTCATCGTCCGCGTTCGCTGACCCCTGATCCACCACGGGAGCCTCCCATGACTCGCTTCGCGACGAGCGTCGCCGGTGTCTGTCTGTGTCTGTGCATCCTGCTCGCACAGCCGAGGACCGCGTCCGGCGGCGATCCGCAGGTGCGCGAGGCCGTCGAGGCATACGCGGCCGCGCTGACGGCGTGCGACAGGCCTGCCCTGGCAGTCTGCACGGCCCCTCCGCTGCTCGGCCGGCTCGACCCTCGCCTCTCCTCGTGCACCGGACCAGGCCAACTCGGCAGCTTCCGACGAGCGCAGCACGAGACCGCCCTCGAGCCGAACCTCGTGCTCGCCACGCTGGTGTGGACGCGGCCAGACGGGGTCGAGACGGGCATGTTCGTCACGGTCAAGCACGACGGAGCGCGCTGGCTCGTCACCGGCTGCGACGTGCCGTAGCCGCGATGAGCTCCACGCGCCGCACGAACCGAAGGGGGGTCAAGCTCGCGGCGATCGCCGCGGCCGGAGGCGCCGCGCTCGCCCTCTCCGTGGCGGTCCTCCTCCCCTCGCACGACGACGAGCGCCGCGACCCGACCCGCCGAGGCCCTGCCCGCCACCTGCGCCTCACGGACGCGCGCGTGATCGAGTCACCGAGCGGGGCGCGCCTGCGGGTCCGGGCGGAGACGAACCTCGTGCCGGGGGCCGTTGTCGCCGTCCTGGTGCTGGCCGGGGCCGAGGAGGTCGTCCGGCTCGAGGGCGTCTCCGACGGCGCGCAGGTCGCGGTCGACGCGCAGGCGTCGGGCGCCGTCGTCGCAGGGGCGTACCAGGTGCTGGCGCGCTTTCGCCTCGAAGAGCAGCCGGCGGCGGTGCGCGAGGCCCTGAGCTACCAGCCCGCGCATCTGAGCGACCGCTCGGCGCTCGAGCTCCCGCTGCGCCTCAGCCAGGGGCGCGAGGCCCAGGAGGAGTTGCGGGCGCTGGTCGACGCGCTCAACCGTCGCCCGGGAGACGCGGCCGTCCTCGACGAGGTCGATCGGCGCGCGGAGGCGCTCCTGGCGGGCCAGTGGATCTCGGGGCAGCGGCCGGCCCTGCAGCGTCTCCGCCTCGCGGTCGAAGTGGCGCGGCGGCCCGACTTCCGCCGCGACGACTTCGACCGGTTGCTGCTCGAAGCGCACGTCCTGGGGGGATCATGACCAGCCGCGAGAAGCGGGCCCGTCGCGCCACGCTCCTGACGCTCGCCGCCGCGGCGGGCGCCGCGGGGTTGGTCGTCACGAGCCGGGCGCAGGAGCCGCCGCCGTCCGAGGCGGTCGTCACCCTGGCGTTCGACGCGGTCGCCGACACCTACGTGGCGAAGGACGCGCAGAACCGACCCCATGGCTCGGAGGCCGCCCTTGCCGTCGAGCAGGCGCCACGGCGCCGGGCGCTCGTCCGCTTCGACCTCGCGGCGGTGGGCGCCTGGCTGGCGCCGGACCGCCTCGAGTCCGCCGAGCTCGAGCTGACGATCGCGGGCGAGGTGAGCCTCCCACCTGCCGGGAAGCAGGCGACGCTCCCGATCGGCGCGCACCGCCTCACCGCGGCGTGGAGCGAGGCCGCAGCCACCTGGACCCGGCCGGCGGCGGGCCAGAGCTGGAGCATGGACAAGGCCCCGCTCCCCTTCGCGGATGCGCCGACGACCACGCTGTCGCTGGCCCGCGGCCAGCGCGGCGTCGTCAGGCTCGACGTGACGCGCGACGTCGCCGCCTTCCTCGCCGGCGAGACGCCCGGCGAAGCGCGAGACCACGGGTGGGTCCTCAGGTGCCTCGACGAGTCCGGTCCTGGCGCCGTCCGCTTCACGTCGCGTGAGGCGGGGGCCGGGCCACGCCTCGTCGTGCGCCTCCGTGACGTGACGCCCCCGTCGCTCGTGATCGACACCCCCGTCGAGGACGCCTGGACCGGCCCGGCGGACCAGGTGCGCGTGACGTTCACCGACCCTCGGACCGGGATCGCGGCAGGGTCGTTCGCCGCGCGCGTCGGCGGGGTCGACGTGACGGGCCACTTCGAGGTCGGGCCGGGCGGCGCGACCGCGCCGCTCGCCGCGCTCGCCGCCGCCCTGGCCCAGGGACCGAACCAGCTCGCCTGCGAGGTCCGCGACGTCGCCGGCAACTTGGCCTCGGCGGAGGTCGGCTACAGGTTCGACTCGGTCGGGCCCGCCGCGGCCCTGACGCCGCCGCCCGGCGCGGTGGTGACCACGGACACGATCTCGGTTCGTGTGACGTACGAGGACCTGGGCGCCGGCGTCGACCTGGCGACCGTCGCCGCGAGCCTCGACGGCGAGCCGCTCGCGCTCGAGGTGGGCGCGGCCGAGGCGACCGCGGTGGTGACGCTCGGTCATGGCGAGCACACGCTCACCGCCGAGGTCCGGGACCTGGTCGGCAACCCGACCGTCGCGAGCTCGACCTTCCGCGTGGTCCTCTTCGGCGCGCTCGAGGGCGTCGTCGGTGGCGCACGCGCCGAGGACGCGCGCATGATCACGCCCCTGCCGGGCGTCCGCGTGCGCGCGTTGACGCCCGAGGCGCCGGAGGTCGTCACCGACCACCAGGGCAACTTCACCTTGCCAGGCGTCCGGGCCGGGCAGCCGGTGGTGCTCGTCGCCGACGGCGCGACGCAGGGCTTCGGCCGCGCTTACATGACCGTCGAGGCCGTCGCCGACCGCAGCGTTCCGGTCGATCGCTCGGTGATCCTGCACGAGCTGCCCGCGGAGCAGACCCCGCTCGCCCTCGACGCGGACGGCCGCACGACGCAACAGCTCGTCCTCACGAACCCGGACGTCCCGGGCCTGAGCCTGACCATCGACGCCGGCTCGCGGGTCGTCCTCCCCGACGACCTCACGCCCGGGGTGACGCCGGCCTTGTCGATCACGCGCCTGGCCTGGGCCGCGACCCCGAACCCGCTGGCGAGCGACCTCTACGCCTCGTGGTGGGTCATGGCTCACCCGGTCGGGGCGCAGGTCGTCGAGGGCTTCGGCCTGACGCTGCCCAACGACCTCGGCCTCCCGCCGGGCACCGAGGTCACCTTCCAGCAGTTCGATCACCGCACGGGGGCGCTCTTCCCCAAGACGACGCTGCGAGTCTCGGCGGACGGCAGCCGCCTCGAGGGGCGCTTCAACTCGGACCTCCTGAACGGCGCGGCGGCCGTCGCCGGCGGTCCGCCCATGACGGTCTCCTTCAACGTCGACCTGACCGCGAGCGGCTCGGTCTCCACGTTGTTCGCCCAGCTCAACGGTGCCAGCGCAGGCCTGTACCCGACCGCGACTCCTGGCGTCTACGTGTTCACGGGGACGCAGCCGACGAACCCGACGGGGGGGACCCCTTCCACCCCGATCATCACGCTCACGCGCACTCCGACCTTCCCGACGACGATCCAGCCCGTCCCCACGACGCCTCCGCCCGGCACGACGACGAACACCATCGGGTCGGTCCCGCTGATCTGCGAGGTCTGGCCGCAAGCCATCGGCCCCGGGCAGACGCTGCACGTCCGCGTCGCCGGCGCGCCGCACTTCCATGCGCTGGTCGCCCACGTCGGGAACCAGAGCGCCCCCCTGAGTCACCTCGCGACCCAGGGGGACGTCTACCTCTTCCGCTCGCCCGCGGACGCGCCGCTCCCCGAGGGCTCGTACGTCCTCGAGTGGCAACAGGGCAGCCCCTTCCGCGACGACAAGCTCTGGTTCTCGGGGGCCCCGCCCGCGAATCGGCTGGCGCTCGACCGCACCGCGCCCGCGATCTCGACCCTCTCCTTCCCGGAGGGGGTCACCACCCAACCCCAGGCCACCCTGCAGCTCGTGACGGGTGACGCGGTCGCCGGCATCAGGAGCGTCGAGCTCCAGGCATTCTCAGGCTCCACCTTCGAGACCGTAGCTGGCCCGTTCCTCTTCGGCGAAGCGGGCTCCTTCGGCCCGACGAGCGTGAACCTGAGCCAGTCCCTCCCGCTCACGACCGGCACGAACCGCGTCCGCGCCGTCGTGGTGGATACCGCCGGGATCTCGCAGGTCAGGGAGACGACGGTCGTCCTCGACACCGTCCCCCCCGTGTTCCTGGCGACGAGCTTCCCGCCGACCGTGACCCGGCACGCCCAGCTCCTCTTCTCCACGCAGGTGACCGACGAGCACTCGCTGGTGGAGCAGGTGAGCCTCCTCCGGGACGGCATGGTCGCGCAGACGTCGACCAGCCCGGGGAAGACGGTCACGCGCCAGTTCACGGAGATCGTCCCGGACGGGCGCTACACCTACTCGTTCCGCGCCGTCGACTCGGCGGGCAACGTTGCGCACTCGGCGTCGCAGGAGGTCGTCGTGGACCGCGCGGCGCCCATGATCACCGACGTGAGCGCCGTGAAGTCGGCTGACGACGCGTTCACGATCACCTTCACGGTCACCGAGGTCGGGCCCGCGGGCCTCGCCGGGTACGAGATCGAGCGGTTCCGGTTCGGGGTCCCCGCGGGGACGGTCGCGGCCGACGCTCTCTCGGGGTTCGGTCCAGTGACGATCACGCTGACCGACGCCGACCGTCCCGACGGCGATTACAGCTACCGGATCAGGGCCATCGACCAGGCCCAGAACGAGCAGGTGGTCACGGTCGAGGCCGGGAAGGTCGACCAGAGCCCCCCGGCGATCCATGTCGGCGACCTGAGCGGCGGCGTGTTCGGGCCCGGAGTGCGCACGGGGACGTGCGTCGTCGAGGACAACTTCGATCCGGAGCACCTCTCCGTCTTCCTCGACGGGGCCGCGCCGACGCTCACGATCACGCGTGAGCAGGTCGCCGTCGACCTGGTGCGCACGACGATCTCGTTCTCGATCCTGAAGCTCGTCGAGGGCCAGCACGACCTTCAGGTCTCGGCCACCGATCCGGGCGGCAACACCACGACGGTGAACGGCACGTTCACGGTCGACCTGACCGCCCCTGAGGTGACCCAGGTCGAGCCCGCCAGCGGACTCTCGTCCACGCCGACGATCGAGTTCTCCGCCGACCACGAGGACATCCTCAGCGAGATCGTCCCCGACTCGACCACGCTGGTCCTGGCCTCGGACCCGATCGACCTCACCGCGATCGCCCTCCGCACGCCGACGCGGACCTCGGCGACCGTCACCGGCGTCCCGGACGGACAGCACACGTTCATCCTGCGCCTCACTGACCGCGCGGGCAACGTGACCGAGCACCGCCACCCCGTGCTCGTCGACACGCGGGCGCCGCAGGTCACGGTCACCCAGGCCCCCGCCCCTGCGCCGGCCTGGACGCGAGACCCGCGGGCGCCCCTGCGGGCGACGTTCCACGACGACGGCGGCAGCGGTGTGGCCGAGGTCCGCCTGCTCCTCGACGGCGTCGACGTGACCGACGAGGCCAGCGTCAGCGCCACGAGCCTGACCTTCGCGCCCGACACGCTGACGAACGCGGCCCACGAGTACCGCCTCGAGGTCCGCGACCGCGCGGGCCACGTCACGACCGTGAGCCTGCCGTTCCAGGTCGACGCCGCGCCGCCGTCGGCCCCCGGCCGGCCGCTCGCCGGGGCGCGGCCGCTCGCCGCGACGACCATCGTGCGCTGGCTCCCGAGCGTCGACGCGGGGCCCTCGGGGGTCGCGCTCTACCGCCTCTTCCGGTCGGAGGACGGCGGGGAGACCTTCCAGCTCGCGGCGACCACCGCCGCCACCGAGGCCACGGTCGCCTTCCCCACGGGCGAGAAGACCGTGTTCCGGCTCGTGGCCGTCGACGCCGCGGGCAACGTGAGCGCGGCCGTCGACGCGAAGGGGTGCGAGGTCGTCGCCCTCCACGAGCTGACGACCGCCGTCAGCACCGTCCTCCAGGTGCGAGTGCAGCGGTCCGACGGCTCGCCGATCGCCGACGCGCTCGTGACCGAGACGGGTGGCACGGGCGTCGTCCTCGCTCATCTCGGGGACGGCCTCTACCGGTCGGGCGCCTTGACCGTGCCCTCGGGTCAGCCGCTCTACCTCCAGATCAGCGCCGACGGCACGGCCTTCGTCTCGGGGCCCCTCCTGCCGCTCCTCCCCGAGACGACGGAGACCGATTTCGGCCTCGTGGTGCTCGCTCGCCATCGCCTGGCCCAGCACGTCTTCGCCGCGGGCGGCCAGTCGGGCGGCCAGGTCGGGTTCACCCTGGGCGAGGCCGGCGCCTTCGGACCACCGCCTGCGACGTCGGGCGGCTTCGAGCTCGCCGGCGGCTTCTGGCACGGCGTCGACGTCGAGGGCGAGGTGGTCGTCCACGTCCTCCAGACGCCGCCCGTGCTCTGCGCGCCCTACCTGCCGCTGACCTTCGAGGTCGTGGCCGACGGCGGGGCGTTCGACGTGACGGTCGAGTACTCCACCGACGCGGGCGCGACCTTCGCCCCGGCCACGATCGTCGCCGGCGCCACCCAGGCGCTGGCGGGCACGCCCGTCGGCCGCCGTTACATGGCGATCTGGCACGCCGACGCGGACCTGGGCGACCTGTCGCTGGCGGACGTCGTCGTGCGCGTGTCGCCGGTCGGCCGCCCCGAGCGCGGCGGCCGGATCGGCACGACCCTCATCCGCTCGTTCAAGGTCCTGGCCGTGGAGCCGCGGGCGGGCACCCGCGACCTCGACCCGCAGGGCGAGCTCGCGCTGACCTTCTCGCGGCCGGTCACGAACGACCCCGCGAACCTCGCGGCCTCGATCGTCCTCGAGGACGCCGTCGCGGGGACGAGCGAGCCGGTCGACCTGTTCGCTTCGGGGACCCCGCTCGGGGTGGCGGTCCGCGTCGTGCCCCGGAGCGCCCTGGCGCCGGATCGGGAGTACCGCCTGCGCGTGCTCCCGGGCCTCCGGCCCGCCACCGGGCAGTTCGTGTTCGACCAGCACGAGCTCGTCCTCGGCCTGTCGGCCTTCGAGGCGGCCTACCGCACGGGCGGCCTGGACGCGCGCGCGCCGCGCCTCCTCTCGTCGGTGCCCGCCCACGGGGCCGGCGGCGTGCCCACCGGGCAGACGGTGTTCCTGTTCTTCGACGAAGAGCTGGATCCGGCCAGCGTCACGGACCAGTCGGTCGTCGTCACGACCGCCATGGGCGTCGTGCCGGCGCCCGTGAGCCTCCTGGCGGACGGCCGGACGGTGGCGGTCAGTCCGTCCCTCCAGCCCGGCCGCTGCTACACCGTCTCGGTCGGGCGAGGGGTGCGCGACCTGGCAGGCAACGCCCTGGCCGACTTCGGCCACGTGACGTTCTCGACCCTCACGAGCCAGCTCACGCCGCCCGCGCCCACGATCACGTCTCCCGCGAATGGCGCGACCCTGAGCGACCCGCGGCCGCTGATCACCGGGCACGCCGCTCCGCGCTACGAGGTGCACCTGTTCGTCAACGGCTTCCCCACCGGCCTCCGCACCGTGGCCCGCGACGACGGCACCTTCGAGATCGCGCCCTTCGCCCTGCCGGACGGCGATCTGACGCTCTTCGCCGTCACGGCCTGGCCGGGGGGCAGCCCGGCGTCGGTGCCAGGCGCGCCCGTGTCGTTCCGGATCGAGACCGAGCGCCTCCCGGCCTCGTCGCCGCCCGCGCCGGGCGCCACCGACGTGCACGAGGTCCTCGCGGGCGCGCTCGAGGAGCCGGCGCACCGCTACGAGCTCCGCTTCTCGGGCGACCCCGGGGCGCCGTTCGTGCTCGACGTGGAGACGCTCCGGCGCTCGCAGGGCCTCTTCGCGCCGATCGAGCTGCGCGTCGCGCCCGAGAACGGCGGCGGCACCTTCAGCGTGGCCGCCGGCCGCCAGACCCTCGGCGCGGGCAGCAACACGTTCGACGCCTCTGGCCAGGCGCGGGTGACCTACCGCGCCAACGACGTCGTCAAGGACGGCGCGCGGCTGCGCCTGGTCAACCCGCTCGACCAGACGGCGACCGAGCCACAGGAGGTCGTGCAGCGCTCACCGATCGCCTTCGTCGGCGTAGGGGCTTCTCCCCCCTTCGCGGGGCCGATCCGGGCCAGCGTGGCGCTGCGCGCCCGGCTCCTGAGGTCGCCCGAGACGGCCATCCTGGCAGGATCCGGGTACCCCGTGCGCGTGCGCGCGGTGGACGAGAACGGCGAGCCGACCGACGCCGTGGCGATCGACGGGCAGCCGGGCTCGACGGGGGCGACGGCCGTCACGGACGAGAACGGAAACGTGATCGTCACGTTCGTGCACCAGGACGGCGAGGCGCCGTTCGCCCTGGTCGTCGAGTCGGGCGCCAGCTTCGACTGCCCGCCGTTCGACAGACTTCAGCCCACGCGACTGGGCGAGTCGGGGATCTTCGTCCCGACGGGCGGGGAGTCGGGCCCCGGCGGCGTGTTCCTTGCCACCCGCAACGACCCGGTCAACAACCTGAGCGACGGACAGTGCGACGCGCTCGCCATGAGCAGGCCCTGTCCTCCTGAGCCACCCGCCGGCGCGACGGCGCCGAAGAAGAGGACCCAACCGATCAACGTCGACCACGGAGGCAAGCTCCAGACCCGCGTCGACCTCGTCCTGCCCGGGCGGGGCGTCCACTTCGCGTGGACCCGGTCCTACAAGGGCTACGGCCTCTATGCGGGCCCGCTCGGTCACCGCTGGACGCACGGCTTCGACCAGCGCCTCCTCCGCCAGCCCTCGGGCGACGTGCTGTGGGTCACGGGCACCGCCCGCACCGAGACCTTCCGCAGCGTGGGCGGAGGGCGGTTCGCGACGCCGCGCGGCTTCGACGTCGTCCTCTCGGTGGACGCCCAGGGCGTGGGTACGCTCCGCGACCCTTCGGGCGGGAAGGCGGTCTTCCGCGCCTTCGGTGCAGTGAACGCGCCGGGCGCCCTGGCCGAGGTCCGCGACGCGCACGGCAACCGCCTCGCGCTCGAGTACGGTGTCACGGGCGCCGTCGCCGGCCGACTGATCGCCGTCGTCGACCCGCTGGGCCGGCGGGTCGACCTGGGCTACGACCTGCTCGGTCGGATCGTGACGGTCACCGACCACCTCGGCCGCCAGGTGCGCTACCGCTACAGCAGACTCGGCGACCTGATCGCCGCGACGTCGCCCGAGGTGCTCGCCACGACCGAGGGCGAGCTCCTCCCGGCCGCCGATCAGTTCCCGGAGGGCCGGACCGAGGTCTACGCCTACACGAGCGGCTTCGCCGACGAGCGGCTGAACCATCAGATGCTCCTCCGCGTCGCCCCCGTCGAGGCGGCGAAGCTCCCGCCCGGGCGGCTCGAGGACCTGAGCCTGCTGCGTCCGCTGGCGTGCGTCGAGAACACCTACGACCTCGACCCGGACTCGCCCTCGTACGGGAGCGTGATCAAGCAGCGCTGGGGCGGCGAGAGCGTGCTGCCCGCCTGGACGGGCGAGACGGCGCCGCTCGCCGCGGGCGGCACCTCGACCTTCCGCTACGAGGACCTGCCGCTGCCGCCCAACGCATCGCTGAACCACCCGGCCCGCAAGACGACGATCGTCGACCGGGCGGGGAACCTGGTGGAGCTGTTCCACAACCGCGCCGGGCAGTGCGTGCGGGTGCGCCAGTACACGAACCGCAACGTCCGCCCGGGCGAGCCCGAGTTCTACGAGGCCACGAAGGTCTACAACCACGCCGGGCTCCTGATCGCCCACACCCTGCCGACCGGGAGCACCACGCGCTGGATCCACGCCGACGAGGACCTGAACGGGGACGGCGCGCTCACGCCCGGCGAGGACCGAAACGGCGACGGCGACTTCGACGACCCCGAGGACGTGCAGCCCGAGGACGACCCGCGCTACGCCTACCGGCCGGGCAACGGCGTCCTCGACCGGCGCGCGCCCTGGCAGCGGCTGCAGCTCCTCAGGGTCGTGCAGGAGCCCGACGCCCGCGGCGACACGCGCGGTGGCGTGCGGCCGCGGATCCGGACCTTCGAGTACGACCCGGTGTTCGGGCGGCTGATCCGCCACACCGACCCGCGCGGCCACGACTCCGACTACACGCCCCAGAACGGCGGGCCGTGGTCGCCCGAGCGCTACACGAGCCACGTGCGCCTCGACTACCAGCAAGGCGAGCCGACCGCCACGCGCGCGGCGCTGGCCGCCGAGCTGGGCACGAGTGAGGCCGACCTCCAGGCGCTCCTGGACGAGGCCGGCGTCGTGCTGGGGCTCGGGGACCTCAATGCCTCGCCGGCCGACGACGGCCACCGCTTCGGCGACCCCGTGCGCGCCGAGGCGCCCTCGGTGCGCGTCGCGACCGGGCAGACGCTCATGCAGGCGGTCTACGGCCCCGCGCAGGCGGTCGTGACGCTGCTCGAGACGAGCCCCCTGGGCCAGCCCCTGCGCGCGGTCGACCCCGAGGGGAACGTCACGCTGTTCCACTACCACCCCGAGGCCGATCCCGACGGCGACGGCGTTCCGGAGCCGGGGGTCACGTCGACGGTGACGACCGGCGGCTGGCTGGCCGAGGTGATCGTCGACGCCGTCTCGGCCCCGGGCCGCAACGCCGGCACGAACCCGCCGCCCGTGGCCGCGCGCACGCGCCTCTTCTACGACCGCGCGGGCAACCCGACGCGGGTGATCGACCCGCGCGGGGTCGAGCACCGCACGACCTACAACGTGCTCAACGAGCCGGTCTCCTCGCGGGTGGCCACCGCGATCGTCGGCTCGTCCGGGGGCCCGGTCACCGAGCCGGGCCTGGCGCCGCTGGGCTACGAGGCGCGGGTCACCTACGACGCCAACGGCCGCCCGGTCGAGGTGCGCGTGAGCAACGCCGGTGAGCGCGACGGCTCGGTGACGCAGGTGGCGACGAACCCCTGGTGGACGCGCAAGGTCGCCTACGACCTCCTCGACGGCGCCGTCCTCACGCTGGCCGAGGTCGAGCCGATCGCCGACGACGCGTCGATCACGGTGAGCTCGCCGGGGGTCGTCGTGAGCCGGGTCGTCTACGAGCCCAACCGCGACGTGCGCCTGGTGGTCAAGCCGGAGGGGAACGTCGTCCACTACGTCCACGACGAGCGGAGCCGGCTGGCCTACGTCACCGACGGCCTGGGGACGCCCGAGCAGGCGACGACGACGCTGCTCGTCGACGTGAACGGCAACCTCGAGCGGATCGTGAGCCCGGTCAAGCGGAACCCGACCAAGGCGCCCGGCTACGCGGGCGACGTCACCCTGCTCCGCTACAACGGCTTCGACGAGCAGATCTGCACGCACGACCCGGAGGGGAACTGCGGCGACGCGGTCATGGATCCGCTGGGCCAGAAGGTGCGCTTCGTGCGGCACGGACCGAACGAGGAGAACCTGCCGCGCCTGCTCGAGGTGGAGTACCACTACGACGAGCTAGGCCGGCTCTTCCGGACGGACGCGCGGGTGTTCGAGGACCTGACGCAGCGCTTCGAGAAGCACGGCGCGGCCTTCCGCACGATCCCCACGATCGACCACGCGCCGCCGGCCGGGGAGGAGGAGGCGGTCACGCTCGTCGAGCTCGACGCGCTCGGGCGGGCCCTGCGCGGGGTCGACCCGAAGGGCGACGAGAGCCTGGCGGTGTGGGACGGCGCCGGCCGGCTCCTGCGGGCGCTGGGGCCCATGTTCAGCTCGGTCGCGGGCGCGGGCGCCGTGCGTAACGAGGTGCGCTTCGCCTACAACCAGGCGGGCCAGCCGGTCTCGGTCACGACGTTCGACCGCTCGCCGCTCGGGCTCGAGCAGACCTTCACGTCGACGGCGGCCTACGACGCCGTGGGCCGGCTGTTCCAGGCCACCGACCCGGCGGGGCACACCGGCCGGCTGGTGTACGACTCGCGCGGCAACGTGATCGGGGCCTCGGACGCCAACTCCCTGGCCACGGTGCCCAACCTGCCAGGCCTCTGGCCGCCGACGGTGAACGGCCACGGCAACGTCGCCCGGACCTTCTACGACGGCCTCTCGCGCCCGGTGGCCAGCGAGGTCTTGCTGAAGAAGGGCGGCGTGGGCGACGGCAGCCTCGACGACACGAACCTCGACACGGGCAACGCGAGCAACCCCGACGGCAAGATCACGATCACCCAGCGCTGGGATCGCAACTCGCGTCTCGTCTCGCGCAGCGACGACAACGGTAGCACCACCGGCTGGGCCCACGACGCCCGCGACCGCGTCGTCTACACCCTCGGCGCCGACCTGAGCGTCCAGCGCACGCTCTACGACCCCGACTCGCTCGTGCGGCAGACGATCGACCGCAACGGGACGGTGATCGACAGGTCGTACGACGCGGCCGGGCGGTTGTTGAAGGTCGAGGCCACGCGGCGGGCCACGAACCTCGAGGGCACCGGTCAGGCGGTCGAGGGGACGGCCGTGCAGGCGTTCGAGTACGACGGCCTGCACCGCGTGCGCCTGGCGGTCGACCAGAACGACCCGCTCGACCCGACGGACGACGTGGCGACGTCGTTCACGTACGACTCGCTGGGGCGGCAGCTCACGGAGCGGCACCGCTTCCGGGCGCAGACGAGCCTCGTGAGCACGTTCGCCACGCAGGGCCGGATCACCGTCGGCGCGGCGGGGATCGACCGGACGATCACGCGGACGTTCGACCTCGACTCGAACCGCACGTCGACCACCTACTCGAGCGGCCGGACGCTCACCTACCAACTGGACGGCCTTGACCGCCTCCAGGCGATCCGCGACTCCGTCGGCACGATCACGGCCATGGAGTTCGTGGGCGGGCGGCCGCTGGCGAGCACCACGGGCCGCGGGACGGTGAGCACGTCCTACTCGTACGACGCGAAGCGGCGGCTGACGGGCCTGGACCACGTCGGGAGCGCAGGGAGGATGGCCGGCTTCGGCTACGCGTGGGACCGCGCCGACCGCCGCGCGAGCGAGACGCACCTGCCGGCGGTGGGCGTGGCGGCGCGGACGGAGACCTACACGTACGACTCGGCGTCCAGGATCACGCGCGTGGCCTTCGGCGACGCGCGGCCGGACACGTCGTGGGTGATCGACGGCGTGGGCAACTGGGTCAGCCGCACCGAGGGCGGCCAGACGCAGACCACGAACCAGCGCCAGAACGGGAGGTACGCCCCGGACCTCATGAACGAGGTCCAGCGCCTGGCGACGTTCAACGCGCTGGGCTCGCTCGTGAAGGACGAGCAGCACACCCAGGACCCGAACGGAAACCGGATCAAGAGCGGCGAGTGGCGGCTGTCGTTCGACGTGTTCGACCGGCTCGTGCGCGTGGAGCGGACGAGCGACGGGCAGACGGTCGGCAGGTACCGGTACGACGCGCTTGGCCGGCGCGTCGACCGGTGGTTCGTGGCTCGCGGGGAAGCGGTCGGGCAGCAGGCGTTCCACGTCAACGACGGCGCGCAGGAGGTCGAGGAGGTCGACGGGGCGGGCAACGTCGTCGCCGACTACGTGTGGGGCGGGCTCTACCTGGACCAGGTCGTCCAGATGCGGCGGGGGGGGCAGGAGTACCACCTGCACGCCAACTCGATCTGGTCGGTGGTCGCGGCGACCGACGCGAGCGGGGCGGTGGTGGAGCGGTACTCGTACGCGTCGATCTACGGCGTGTGCGAGGTGCGCGACGCCGCGGGTGCGCCGCGGGCGAGGAGCGAGGAGATCGGGAACCCGTGGAGGTTCCAGGGGAGGAGGTTCGACCCGGAGACGGGCTTCTACTACTTCAGGCTGAGGTACCTGGACCCGGAGGGAGGGAGGTTCGTCAGCAGGGATCCGCTGGGGATCTGGGGAGACGCGGGGCAGTTCGGGAATGCCTACTCGTTCTGCGGGAACGATCCGGTCAATCGGGTGGATCCGTGGGGGTTGGAGGGGGAGGACCGTGGGCCGGATCGGCCATGGTGGGTCTACATTCCAATAATTGGTCCATGGTGGGAGTTCCAGGAAACAAGGAGGGCTGCTCAGGAGTCGGAGGCTCGCCAGGACGAATGCGATCGGGAGTATCTGACTACGGCGCAGCAGGTAAGGCTCGGAGCACGTCGGGTCACTCTCTACACGGCCACCGCTGGGTCCGCGATTGTGGCCGGAGAGGCGGGGGCGGTCGTTGCCTACTTTTCGGCACCAATCATCAGCCAATTCGCCACTCGGCTACTGAGCAGCCTTGGGCTACGCGGGGCGTTCAGTCTTGCGCAGAATCTCGCGTACCGCGCGTACGTTTGGGCTGCAACGCGCCTAATGGGGATTCAGTTGCGCTTCCTCGGCATCGGCGCAGCCGGAGCCGGAGGCGCCGCGCAGAGAATGGGAACCAGCGTAGTTCAGACGGGCGAGCGAAGCGTCCGACTGGAGATCGAAGGACAGGTCGTTGGCACCATGAGGGTCGTTGCGGACAGGGTTACAGGCGCAATGAACACCATGAAGGGAGGACTTGACATTCGTGGTGTGGCGCCTCAAGGGCAAGGCTACGGGAAGGAACTCCTCATCAAGTCGTTCGACGCCCTCCGCGCACTCGGCTATCGGGTGACCAGATTCAGGACGGATTGGACACCAGGGCTGGACACGAATCTCAAGGCATTCCAAAGGGCCATTGCGAGTGGGATGTCTCCCCAGCGAGCCGCGTTCGAGACGCCCACCGGCAAAGCGATGCTTGACCTGGGATTCACAAACGTCGAGATCATCAAGAACACCGCAGGGCAGGTCATCCTGGAGTTCTTCTAATGCCCTCGAGAGCCCAGTGACCAACCGTATGGCGCAGCATGGCCAGGGAGCGCTCTCCAAGGACGCGTCCGCCGTATGTAATCGCCCACAAGAGATCATCTCCTTGGTCGTCCATGTCTCGGTTGACCGACGCGCGAGCGAACGCTCGAACTGCAAGTGCGCAGAAACACAACCGCTGGGCACCCGCCTGGTCCGCAATCTGACTAAGCGAACTGAGGTCGTCGTCCTGACTAACTACACGCTGCCGGTGGTCATCGCATTGACATGCTTGCCAGCGACGAACTGACTCAACGAACGGTGAGAGAGTGCGCCCACCCGCGAACGAGTGGTCAGCGACGAGCCACTCTCTCGCGACAGCCACGGCGACCGCTTCTGACGCGCGAATCGCTCCGTCACGCCACCGCGAGATCAAGGCAGAAGCCCACGCTCCCAAGGTTTCTGCCTCCCCGGGTTGAACATCACCGACAGCCCTCCTCGCCCCCTCATGCCCGCAGTACGCCGCCAACTCCAGCCGCTCCCGCGTGAGGTCCCCCACGCGCACGCGCTCCAGCAGGTAGGCGGCCTCGTCCTCGACGGCGCCCGTCTCCCGCCAGCGGCGTTCGAGTTCGCGTAGCTTGGCGTCGCTCATGACGGCTGACTCTCCCCCGGAACCCCGAGCATGACCGTCCCCGCCGACATGCGCCGCGTCCTCCGCGCCCTCGCCGGCAAGCCCTGCTGGCACGTCTCGGCCGGCCCCGGAGTCGGCTCGACGTTCCAACTCGCCCTGGGTGCCAAGGTGCCACGGGCGAGGCCGCTCGCCAACCCTGCGCAGCCGCCGGCCTACCGGAAGTTCGAGGGCGAGTGCGCGCTCATGGTCTGGTGCGCCTGGCGACTCGACGGACCGCAGGGACCGGTGGTCAGCAGCGACTCCGAGGACGAGGTTGTGGACCGCCTGCTCACGCGCGCCCTGCGCGGCCGGACGGTCGAGCGGGCGCGGATCACGGTGCCGCTGGCGTGGGACCTGGAGGTCGCGTTCGACCGCGCGCTCGTCTTGCGCGTGCTCTGCGACCACCTGCCCGGCGACCCGTCGTTCGACGGCAACTACGAGGTCGTGCTGCCGGACCGGGAACTGGCCGTCGGGCCGGGGCGCAAGTGGGAGGTGGTGCCGAGGCGCCGGTGAGCGGTGGCCCGCTGGCCCGGGGTCGGGTGCGAGGCGGCCGGCGGCGCCGACGCGGTGGCCGCGCTCGTCGAGGACAGGCCGGCGCTCAGGGCGGCCCTGGAGCGGGGGCGGGCGGCGGTGGCGGCCATGGCGCCGGTCGAGCAGGAGTCGGTGGTGGAGTTGGCCAGGGCGCTGCTCGGGTAGTGCATGGGGCGAAAGCCCCTGCGGCGGGCGGCACGGGCCGGCGACCTGGTGGGCTGACGTCCGGGCCGGCCGGTGACCTCCGAGGGCCGTACAGGGCGCGAGGCGCGCCGCACCGGGCGACGCGCCCCTCTCGACCGACATGGTGTTCTCGGAGAGCCCGGCGTCCCCGGCCACCGTGGTCGGGGCCGCCGAGCCGAGCGGGTTACTCCTCTTCCTCGTCGTCGTCGTCGTCCTCGCACTCGTCGCAGCCCTCGCAGTCCTCGTCGTCGCACTCGGGCTCCTCGAGGTCGTCATCCGACTCGTCGTCGTCTTCTTCGTCGGCCTCGTCCTCATCCGACTCGTCGGCATCCTCGTCGAGGTCGTCGTCCGACTCCTCCTGGTCTTCCTCCTCGTCTTCGCACTCGCGCTCACACTCCAGGACCTGCTGGTGGACCCACTCCCGCAGCTCGTCGATGTCCCACCGCCTGTGGCCGCCGATCGTCTGCTCGCACGGGGCCCCAAGGGCCGCCCACCTGCACACGGTCGAGGCCGAGACGCCAAGGGCCTGGGCGGCCTGGCTTGTCGTCAGTAGCACGTTGTCTGGCATGTTTCGAACTCCGTCACCCGCTCAGACTCGACAGATAATCCGCGCAAGACGCGCATGCAAGGCTCGATGTGGGCTGTCGAGGCCTGACACGCCACAAGTCATCTGCGGCAGATGATTTGTCAAATCTGCGGCGCCCGAAGATTCCTCGCGACTACGATCAGTCGGGAGGACTCGCCATGGCGAACAGGACCCTCGTCGACGCTGTCGTCCAGCTCGGTCAGGTCGTCGAGGACCTGTCGGCCAGGGTCGCCGCGCTCGAGGCGGCTCGCGCCGACCTCGAACGGAAGACGGAGGTCGTCCAGGCCGCGCAGCGATCCTGGCGTCCGCTCATGCGGGTTCAGGGCGACCTGATGATCGCCAGCGAGGCCGGCGACACGGCCCGCGTGCCGCTGTCGGTGTGCCGTGCGTTGGCCGCCGGCAGGGCGCTCGACCTGGATGTCGCGCATGAGGGTGAGCTCGTTCGACTCGTCGATCATGGCGGACGCGCCGTCGCCACCTTGCCCAGGGCCGCCCTGCTGGCGCTGCCGCGGGTGCTGGGGTCGCCGGAGGCGACGAAGCTCTTGGGTGCGACGACGACTACAGGAGTTGGGTGTCGTAGTCGGAGTCGGACGACAGGAATGACAAGTATCGGATCGCCCGAGAACCGCGCGACAGGCCCGGTTCCGAGGCACAACAGCTCAGCGACAACAGGACCGGACTTCCGGGAACAGGAGGCCTGACATGGCTAAACGCGACGACATCCGGGTGCGACTGCTCGAACTCCTCGCAACAGGGCCTGCGAGCCTGCGACCGCTCTTCGCCGAGTTCCCGCGCTGGGAGGTCTATGCCGCGCTCAAGGAGCTCAGGGAGGAGATGCTGGTCATGCCGGGGCCGACGAAGGGCACCTGGCAGCTCACGCAGGCCGGGGTTCAGGCCGCCGAGGGCGCGCCGGTGCCGCCGGCGAGGTCCCCGATGAACTGGCCCACGCTGCCGGGCGTGCCGCACCTGGACGTGCTGCCCTCGCGCGAGCATCAGGCGCTCGGGCGACTGGTCCTGCTGGCCGCCACAGCCCGCCGGCACTACGAGCACCACCACGCGAGCTTCGTCTTGTTCAGCAGGTCGGGTCTGCGGGGCAAGACCTGGCTTGGGCGCTGGGCGTCGCTGGTCCTCGGTGGCGGCGACGTGGTGCACGCCGTCGCCGAGGGCGGGCGGTCGCTGGCCGCGCGGCGCCGAGGTGACGGCCAGGTCGCGGCGGTGCGGGCGGCGCTGGGCAGGCCGATGCTGATGATCGACGAGTGGCGGCGTGGGTCGACTGAGGTGCGGCGGTTGACGACCGTGCTCATCCACGGCGACAGGTTCGTCCCGTTCGAGGACGCGCAGATCCAGGTCGCCGCGGTCATCCTGCTCGCGATGAACTCCCCCGCCGGCGCCGAGAGCGTCGAGGAGGCGACCGGCCTCGACGCCCCGATGATCCGCAGGTGCTTGGTCACCTTCCTGGAGCGTGTGGTCCTGGATGCGGCGTTCGCCCGCGATGGCGAGGAGCGCCTGGATCGTGTCCGCGAACTCGGGCCTGTCGCGCTGCCTGACGTCAGGCCCGGCGCTGTGGACGAGCGCAGCCTCCGCGACCGGATCGCCGACGCGCTGGAGGTCGTCTTGGACAGCCGCGAGCGCATGGGGTCGCTCGACCTGGTGCTGCTCGGTCAGCTCGCGGTGGCGGCCTGCGCGTGGGGCCTGTCGGTCGAGGAGGCGGTCGCCATGGTCGTGCACTCGTGCTGCGTGCTGTGGGCGACCACGGGGTGGACGGCGGCGGCCTGGGAGGAGCGGCTCGCCGAGGTGGTCGGACGAGACGAGGATGCTCACGAGGTCGAGGAGGCCGATGTCGTCATGGAGGATGACATCAAGTGCGACCACGCCTGGGAGGACCGGGTCGCCGAGCTCGACCGGGTCGCCCGGGCGCATGGCGCTGGCGACCCGACGGTGCTCGATTATCTGCTCCGGCTGGCGGCGGCAGTGCGCGGCGTGGGCCTGGGCGCCAAGGACCTCGCGGGAATCAGGGAGATGCTCACGATCGTGCGCGGGCGCGACGTCGACGCCGAGGGACGGCTGCGGGTCCTGGCCGCCATGGACGAGTGTGAGATCTCGCCCGAGGAGGCGAGGCGCGTGCTCGAGGTCGTGGCCGCCGGGAGGGAGGCGTTCGGCCTGGGCGCCGAGGACGTGATGCAGATGCTGCGCGGTATCGGAGAGGCGGGACTGGACCCGGGCGAGGTCGGCGCCTGGGCGGCGTGGTCGATGGCGGAGCTCGGCAGGCTGGATGGCGAGGTCGAGCTGGCGCGTTCGGAGCTGCGGCGCTGGCGGCGTGATGTGGGGGAGGCGGCGGACCATCTCGCAACCCTCAACGCGAGGATCACCAAGCTCGCCGAGCTCATCGGACGCGCGAGGAGCGAGCCGGGGCTGGCACGGCTGGTCGTCATGGCGGACTCGGAGCGAGGGCGCCAAGTCATTGCGCAGGTCATGCGGGCAGCGGAGGAGATTAGCGCGGCGACATCGTGATCAGCCGCCGCCCGGGGTGCCACGCCGCCGCTCCGCATGTCAGTGAGCCGGAGTAGCGTCCGCCGCATGACCATCTTCGACCTGTGGAACTGCAAGATCTACGAGGCCGTCGAGTCCATGCTCGACGAGGACGAGGACCTGCACGACGCCGTCGTCGACCCCGTCCTCGACCTCGCCCGCGCGATCGACGACGCCCTCTACGAGTGGCGTGTCACGCGGGCCGAGGGCCGTCACGCCGACGAGGTGCGCGCGGCCGCCCTGGCCGTCAGCGAGGCGGTGCTCGCGCTCGACCGCGGGCTGCCGACCTCGGTGTCGATCGGCGACGACGACGACGACGACGCCTACACGGACCTGGACCTGAGCGACATCTCGCGCGAGGTCGCCAGGCTGGTGATCGACGAGGGCGTCCCCGTGCTCTGCGTCGTCCGCGAGATCCACGACGGGCCGCGGCTCGTGCTGTCGCTCGCTGAGCACGAGGCGCTGGACGCCCTGGCGACGGAGTATCGCGAGTACATGAGCGCGCTCCAGCGCGCGCGCGAGCAGTTCGCGCGCGCGCGCGTGCCGGAGAAGCTCATGTCCGCCGACGAGGCTCGTGTCCGGATCGCGATCGCGCTGGCCGCGCCCGACCGCACGATCGCGCCCGGCGAGGTCCTCGCCATCGCGGTCACGCCAGGCGCCGGCAAGTCGTCCGGCGCGCAGGCCGCGGCCCGTACGCAGCCGGCTCTGCCCCTGGCCTATGTCGCACGCGACCATCGCCTGACGCGGCAGGTCTGCGCCGACCTGCTGGCGCCCTCCGCGCTGCCCGCACGCCGCACCACCAGGCGCATGGGGATCCTCTCGCCGCGCGGCGATCAGGACGACACGCCCCTCTGCCTGCGGCCAGAGGAGGCGAAGGCGATCCTCGAGGCGGGCGGCTCGCCCGCTCGGCTCCTGTGCGCGACCTGTCGACACGCGCCGCCGCACGGCGGCGCGTGCAAGGCGTACGGCGGCAGCGAGGGCAGCGCGCCGGACGCCCTCGTGACCGTGCCGCACCTGTCGCCGGTCGTCGACGCCTGGTGCGTCGACCAGGACCTGCCCCCCATGGTGATCATCGACGAGCCGCCGCCGGTCACCGACACCGTCGTCGTCTCGTCGCAGCAGGTGGAGCGGGCGATCGTCGTCCTGCGCGCTGCGCGCGCGGGCCTGACGGCCCCGCGCGCGCTGCCCAAGCGTCGGCACGATCGCCGTGGGCCGCGCAAGCTCGCGGACGGCAGGTACCGCCTCGGCGGGCCCGCCGTGGAGCCAGCGGTGGCGATCGCCGTCCTGCCGGCGCTCGAGCTCGTGCGGCGCCTGCTCGCGAGCGGGCGCGCGACCGAGGTCCCCTACGGCGTCGACCCCGCGACCATCGTGCTCGACCCCGCTCCGCCGCCGATCCCGCACACCGCCACCGCGGTCGCAGACGCCGCGCGCGACCTCCTGCGCGCGAGCGTCGACCACGCGTGGGGGCAGCGCCGGGGCGTGGTGACGACCTGGGTCGACGACCTGCGCGACCTCGGGCTGCCGGTCGGCGCGCCGCCCGCCACGGCCGACTGGGAGAGGCTGGACCCCACGCCCTGGATCGACGCGGCCAGCGGCGGCCTGTCGGTGCTCGCGCCCGTGACCTCGCTGGGCGACGACCGCGCCACGGTCGGCGTCGAGGAGGCCCTCTCGGAGCCCGCGCGGAGCACGCTCGCTGCGGCCGCGGAGGACGCGCCCCGCGCGCTCGACGCCCTGCGCGCGCTCTCGACCGGCCGCACCCTCGCGCGCTGGCTCGCGCCCCAGCGCGAGCGCGGGCTGCCGCAGGGAGTCGCGCGCGTCGTCGATCGCACGATCGTGGTCACCGCGCCGAGCGTGCGCGCCGCCGAGCTGCTCGGCGCGCGAGGCCACCTCGCCGTGCTCGACGCGACCCCCGACCGCGCTGGTCTCGCGGCCGCCGCGCGCTGGGTGGGGCGGCAGCCGGTCTGGCTCGACCTCGACGTCGACGACGGCGCGGACGTGCGCCGGGAGATGATCTACGCCTCGGCTTCGGCGAAGCGCATCCTGCTCGCGGGGGGCGAGGTCCAGTGGGACGCCCTCGGCAGCCTGCTGGTCCATGCGCTCGAGCGAATCGGAGGTGACGCCGTCAGGACGGTCCTCGTCGTCACCCACAAGGCCGTCGCGGACGCCCTGCGGCCGATCCTGCACCTCGAGCGCCCTCACCTCCGCAAGGTCGGGCACGAGGGCGCTGCCGACGCGCTCCGCGGATGGTACGAGGGGCTGCCGGGTCGCCAGATCATCCTCGCCCACTACCACGCGATCCGAGGGCAAAACGCCTTTAGGTGGCGCAAGGACGAGATCCCATGGATCGCTCTCGACGCGTGCGTCACGATTGGGGACCCGTACCCGACGCTCGACCATGCGCGTGACGCAGGCATCCTGCTCGGCCTCGACGCCCCCATGGATCGCGTGCGCCAGCTCGCCGCCGACGAGCTCGCGCAGGCGCACGGTCGCCTGCGCGCGCCCGTGCGACCACGGCCAGGGCTGTCCGTACATCTCGGCCAGGTCGTACCGACCGGCTGGCATCCCGGCAACGCGGCGCTCATCGAGCTCGAGCGCGGGCGACCGCCGGATCCGGCGGACATGTCCCGCGAGGAGCTGCTCGCGCTCATCGCCGCCCACGGGTCGGCAGGTGCGCTCGCGCGCGCCGCGATGGTGGCGCCATCGACGATCAGTCGGTACCTGTCTGGCAAGCGGATCCTGACGGCCTCGACGGCAGAGCGCCTGCGGGCTGCGCCGCTGCCGCCAGGAGTGACGCCGCCGGTCGTTGCCGCCGACGTCGTCGCCGCAGGCGCGCCGTCGGAGATCGATGCGCCGGCGACCGACGCTGACGAGCCGCCGCCGCCCGCGCCGACTGCGCCGCCACCGATCATCCTGCCGCAGGTCGTCCGACTCGCGCCGCCCAGACCCCTGCCGGTGGACGACGACGAGGCGCGGGCCCTGCTCTGCGCGCGCGTCGAGGAGGTCGAGGGCGTCCTCGCCGCGCGCCTCGCCGCCCTCGAGGTGGCGCTGGCCGACGTCACTGACGAGCGCCAGCGCGTCGCGGCCACCCGCCGCTGGCTCGAGGCCACGCCCGTGACGCCGGCCTGGCCGGCGTCGGACGCCGAGCGCGCCGCCCGGCTCCTGGGCGGCGTGCCGGCCGCCATAACCCGCCTCGCGGCGGAGCAGTGGTGGGTCGGACGCTAAGTCCATATTTCGCTACGACTTGCCCGTTGCCAGAACCCCACTATCTGTACTGTACTGGAATTCTGGCAACACGTAACAATGAGGAGGAACTGAGGTTATGCAGAGAGTCCAGATCAGAGCCAGCCGAGCCGAGCTCCCCGCCCTCGCGGCGGCGGCCACCTACGGTCTGCCGGCGGGCGCCCGAGGCCGGTGGCTGTCGGCGATCGTCGTCGCGGCGGATTACTCGATGCGCGCGGACCTCGGCCGGACGATCCGGGTCCGGCTCGCCATCCGGACCGACGACCCGGCGCACCGTCGTGGCGTCATCGAGGACGCCCTGAAAATCGCTCACTCGCGCCACGTCGCGCGGCTTCGTCGCGCGCTCGACCTGGACGAGGGCGAGCCGGTGACTCCCGAGGCGGTCCTCGGCGCGCACGTCCTCGTGCTGATCGGCCTCGATGCTGAGGGCGGATGGCGCGTGCGTGGCTACCGCCACCTGTTCGCGGAGCGCATGCGCCCCGCGCACGAGGCGCTCGGGCTGCGCCCGAGCGAGAGGAAGCGCTACTACGGCGTGATCGACGACGTCGAGGTCGCGGGCGGGGGCGCGAACCGCCTCGAACTCCGCCTGGCGATCGACGTGGGCGACGACCCCGCTGCCGACGCCGTCCACCTGGCGGCCAGCCTGCTGTGCACGACGCAGACCGTCGTCGCTGGCGTCCGCATGCTAGGCGACGACGGCGCCTGGGCACTCGACCCGCGCGAGCTGACGGGCATGCCGGTGCGCATCACCTGCTGGGCGGAGAGCTACGGCGCGCGCTACCCCGTCCACGTCGTCGTGGGGTCGATCGAGGCGGCATAGGTCACCTCCGCTCGCGTCGGTCGCCCTGCGCGCGCGCGCGTCGTCGGGCCCGCGCGCGCGTTGTTCGGACCGCGCGCGCGGTCCTGCGCGCCCGCGCGCGCGTGTTGTTCGGGCCGCGCGCGCGTCGGTCGGACCGCGCGCGGGTCCTGCGCGCCCGCACGCGGCGGCCAAGTTGCCCGCCCTGACGAATCACCCGCTACGGTCACGTCAGGAGGTCAGCCATGACCACACGAGTCGCCCTCTACGCGCGCGTCTCTACGCCCGATCAGAACCCCGCCATGCAGGTCGAGGCCATGCAGGCCGAGGCCGCGCGTCGCGGCTGGATCGTCCACGACACCTACATCGACCACGGCGTCAGCGGCGCCAAGGACCGACGCCCGGCGCTGGACCGCCTGATGGCGGCCATGCGGTCAGGCGAGGTGCAGGCCGTGATGGTGTGGAAGTTCGACAGGATGGCGCGATCGGTGCGCCACCTCCTTGCCGTCGTGGACGAATTCCGCGCTAACGACGTGCTCTTCATCTCCCTCACGGAAAACATCGACACGTCCTCCGCCATTGGCGCCGCCATGCTCATCATCCTGGCCGCGATCGCCCAACTCGAGCGCGACATCATCCGCGAGCGCGTCCTCGCAGGCGTGGCCCGCGCCCGTCGCCGCCGCTCGACCTGGGGCCGAGCCCAGCGGTGGACCGAGGAGGACGCGCGCAGGGCGATCGAGCTCCGCTCCCAAGGCCGATCCTGGCGCGAGGTCGCCATGGCGACGCACCTACCCGTCAGGACGATCCGTCGGGCCGTGGCCGCCGTGGCACATACCTCCCCCTCGCAGACGCCCTCCGCGTAGAGGGAGAGGGTGGGGTCGCGATGACCCCTGCCGACCTCACCTGCTTGTGCCACGGCGGGCGGACCGGCCTGACGCCCTTCGCTTCGGCCCGAGGCGCCGATCCTCGCCCTCCCGCTCCGGCTCCAGGAACAGCCTGACGAGCCGCTCGATCTTCGACATCTGGGAGACGCTCGCGCCCCTGGCCAGCGCAGCGACCCTGCGCCCGAGGGCGTCTGCCGGCGTCGCGGCAGCCTCCTTCGCACCGAAGCGGAACAGCTCGTGCGGCGCGACGTCGAGGCCCCTGGCGATCTTCTCCAGGCTCTCGACCGTCGCGGCCTTCTCGCCGCGCTCGACGGTCCCGAGGAACACCTTGCTGATGCCGCTCGCGATCGCGAGTTGGCCCTGCGTCAGGCCCCGCCGTTCGCGCAGCTCCCGGATGCGGTCGCCCAGAGGCGCCTTGATGTCCTTCGCACGAGGCTTGATGCGTGGCCGGCCCACGAGGACTCCTTTGGGTGTCCAGGCTACAGCCACCCCGAAGGCCCGCAACGGCCCGTAGTTGCTGGCCTGTCGCGAGAGGCGCCGCCTAGCGGCAACATCCCACTGGATGTATGCGCAAGAACATCGTAGGGATGTTATTGCGACAGCATCCGGGCCCCGCCAGCCACGGCCACGCGCGCACCTGCCCGCGCTCGAGGTCGCCACGTCCATGGCCGGCGTGGGCTCCGGACGTCGCCTCCGCCGCACCCCTGGGCCGGGCGCGTCGGGCGACCCAGGCCCCTCAGGAGTCCACGATGATCACTCGCGTCCTGACGGCGCTGACCTGCGCCGTCGCCCTATCCGTCACCGGATGCGCCGCGACGAACGCGCCCGCGTCCGGCCTGCTGTTCACCAGCGTGAGCGGTCCGCTCAACGCGACCGACTTCGGCGCTCCGCATGCGCCTGCGCAGCCGACGAGCTCCTACGGCTCGACCGCCGCTCCCGCGACGCCAGCGCCTGCCGCCACGAAGACCGGCACGAGCGAGACGACCGGCTTCCTCTGGCTGGTCAGCATCGGCGACGCCTCGATCGACACGGCCAAGAAGAACGGCGCGATCACGCGCGTCGCCTCGACGGACTACCAGCACGTCATCGTGCTCGGGGGTCTGTTTTCCAAGTTCACGACGATCGTGAAGGGCGAGTAGCCGAACGACGAAGCGGCCTCCGAGCCGCATCCACACCACCACGCGGCCCCCGATCCGAACCCGCCAGTTCCGCGCAGCGCCGCCGCAACCATGACCGACACCCGCGAGGGCGTCGGCCACGGACCGCTCGCGCTGCGGCCTCTGGCGGGGCCCGGGTCGGGGGCGGCACCGGGCCGGCGCCCTCGCCCTGTACGGCGAGGGCGTGGGCTCGGGCACGCACAGGAGCCCCGCCATGTCGAAGAAGAACCAGACGCCCGACGTCGAAGGCGACAGGCCCGACCCGCTCACGGTCGTTGTGGACGGCCTGCGCTACACGCTCGACGCTGCGCCTCGCAGGAGCGGCAAGAAGAACATCGTCACCGTCGCGCTCGACGGCTCGACCGAGACGACGCCACCGCTCGTCGATCGCTGCGACCTGTTCGCGTTCAGGAGCCGCCGAGCGCTCGCGCAGCTCGTGGCCGACCTGTTCGGGCGCGAGCAGGGCGCGGTCCTCGGCGCCTTGGCCCTGCTGCTCGATCAGGCCGAGCGCACGGCCCAGCTCGATCGGCCTACGCCTGAACGTCTGTCCGACGAGCGTCGCAAGGCCGCCGAGCAGCTCCTCGCCAGCAAGGACCTGCTCGACCGCGCCGCCGCCGCCATGGAGGCGCTCGGCCACGTCGGCGAGGAGCACGTCAAGCGGATCGCCTACCTCGTCGCCACGAGCCGGCTCATGGCGTCGCCGCTGTCGCTGCTCCTGCTGGCGCCCTCGGGCACCGGCAAGAGCGCCGTGCTGGATGCCGTGTCGGCGCTCATGCCGTCGGAGTCCGTCGTCACGCTGGCGCGCCTGACGCCGCAGGCGCTGTTCTACAGCGGCAGCGACGCGCTCCGGCATCGCCTCGTGATCGTCGACGAATACGAAGGCCAAGCCGACGCCGACCACGCCGTGCGCGTCCTCCAGAGCAGGGGCGAGCTCCGCCAGTCGGTCACCATCCGGGGCAAGGCCGAAGAGCTCGTCGCCAAGGGCCCCGTCGCCGTCATGAGCGGGACGACGCTCTCGAACATCGACCCGCAGAACACGAGCAGGTGCATCGAGCTCGCCCTCGACGACAGCCTCGAGCAGACCCGCCGCGTGCAGGCCGCGCAGGCCGCCGCCTGGTCCGGCGCGCGGAAGGCGACGCTGAACATCCAGGTGTGGCACGACGCCCAGCGCCTGCTCGGCGAGGAGCCGCCGGTCCACGTCGTCATCCCGTTCGCCGCGAAGCTCACGTTCCCCGCGAGGACCACCGCCGATCGCCGCGCGTCGGCCAAGCTCCTCGGCCTCGTTGCGGCTCACGCCCTGCTCCACAGTCGGCAGCGCGAGCGCGACCGCGAGGGCCACGTCGTGGCCACGGTCGCCGACTACGCCGTCGTGCATGCTCTCGTGCAGCCCGCGCTCGACGCGGCCGCGCTGGACCTCTCGCCTCGGGCGGCTCGCGTCCTGCGCTGGATGACGGAGCACGAAGGCGAGGCTACCGACCGCCGCGAGGTCGCCAGCGCGATGGGCTGGAGCTACAACACCGCGAAGAAGGCGCTCGCCGAGCTGGCCGCGCAGGAGCTGGTGCGCGTCGTCGAGCCCGGGCCGCCCGCCCGCTACCGCCTGCTCGGGCCGCGGGGCGCCCTGGGCGGGACGTCCGAGCTGATCGCGCCTGCCGCCCTCGCCGCGCGTCGCACACGCTGACCGGGCCCTTGCACGCGTAGGCCCTTGCACAGCAAGGCCGTTGCACAGCGTTGCACGGCGCGTTGCACGGGCTAAGTGGCGCGCCCGTAGGCCCTTGAGCCCTCGGCCGGGTCTCCGGCACCGCCTCCACACCATCCATCCGGCCTGCGCCCCCCGTCGCAGGCCTAACCCACCACACCACCTCACCGAACCGCCGGCCCCGCCGGCAAGGAGTGCCTCGATGTCCGCCTACCGTCTCTCCTGGCCCAAGGCGATCCGCCGCTACGCCCGGCGCCTCGGCGCCAAGGACGCCCACCGGGTCGCCGAGCGCGTCCTGATCCTCTCCCTGCTGGCCGCCCACGCCGGCACGCCGACGCCGGCCAAGACCGGGATCACCGCGATCGACAGGTACGTCCGCTCGCTGCCGAGGCACATGCGGCGGCGCGCCCAGCGGATCGTCGTCGACTTCATCAACGACTTGTCGAAGATCAACCGGAGCGCGAAGTGAGCCGCCGCCGCACGCCGGCCCTGACCTGGGAGGCGGCGCTCGACGCCTACGAGACGCACCTCCGCGCCCGCCGCGCGTCGCCCCGCACGATCAGCCGCTACCTGGCCGACCTGCGCCACCTCGCCGCGTCGCTGCCCGACCGCACCCCGGGCGAGGTCACCACCGAGGACCTGCGCACGCTCCAGGTCCGCCTGCTCACCGGCGAGGCGTCCGTCAGCCGGAGGCCGCTCTCCGCCGCCTCGGCGTCGCGGATCGGCTCGGCCTGGCGCGGGTTCTTCGGCTTCCTCGCGGCCGAGGGGCGCGTCGCGCTCGACCCGACCGTGCGCCTCGAGCAGCCCCGCGCCCCGCGCCGAGCGCCGGGCGACGCGCTGACCGTCAAGGAGGTCGAGCGGCTCCTCGGCGCCTTCGCCGCGACCACGCCCGCGTCGCTGCGCGACCGCGCGATCCTGGAGGTCCTGTACGCCACCGGCCTGCGCAACGCCGAGCTGTGCGCCCTGGACCTGGCCGACGTGGACCACGCCGAGCGCGAGGTCACGGTCCGCGCGGGCAAGGGCGAGAAGGGCCGGATCGTGCCGATCACGCGCTCGGCCCACGCGCGCCTGCGCGACTACCTCGACGACGCGCGCGCCGCGCTCGCCTCCTCGCACCCCGACTCCGGCGGGGCGCTGTTCCTCACCGCGCGCGGCCGGCGCGTCCACGGCGTCCACCTGCTGCGGCTGCTGCGCGAGGCCGCGCGCCGCGCGGGCATGAAGAAGAACGTCACGCCCCACACGCTCAGGCGGACCTTCGCCACGGCGCTGCTCAGGAACGGCGTGAACGTGCGCGTGATCCAGGTCCTGCTCGGCCACGAGTCGCTCACGACCACGGCCGCCTACCTGAAGCTCGACCGCTCGGATCTCCGGCGGGAGCTGCTCCTGCGCCACCCGCGCGAGCGGCTGGAGGCCTAGGCCATGGCCCGCGACTCGAGGGGGCTCGCCCGTGCGCTGACCGCCGCCGACCGCGAGCTCCAGCGCCTCGGCCGCGCCCCGCGCACGCGCGAGGACGTCCTCGCGGAGACCCGGCGGTTCCTCGCCGCGACCGGCCGCGCGGCCCGCGCCGTCCGGCGCGAGGACGTCGTCCGCTACCTGGCCGCCGCGCAGCGGCGCGGCGTCACCGGGCGCACGCAGCAGAACGCGCTCACGCTCCTGCGAATGTTCTTCCGCGCCCTCGTGACGGCCGGCGCCGTGCGCGCGGACCCCACGGCCGACGTGCCCTTCCCGCAGGCCGGCGAGCCCGCGCGCCTGGCCGTCTCCGAGCAGGGCGCGCGGGCGCTGCTCGTGTCGTCCTCGACGCCGGCCGAGCGCAGGCACGGCCAGGCCACGGTCGACGCGCGCACGGCGCTGGCGCGCGCCCGCCGCGACCGGGCCGCGCTCGAGGTCCTGTTCGGCCTCGGCGTGCGCTCCTCCGAGGCCCGGACCGCCCGCGTCGCCGACCTGGACCTCGCGAACGGCACGCTGCTCGTCCGCCGCGCCAAGCGTGGAGAGGTCGAGCGCCTGCCGCTGCCGCCGGCCGCGCTGCCGCACGTCGCGAGCTACGCCCTCGACGCGCGGCGGCTCCTGCTCGGCCAGGCGCCGGACCACGGCCTGCTCCTCGTGCGTGACGACGGGCGGCCGTTCACGTACGGCAGCGCCCTCAACGTGCTCGTGTCGCGCGTGGCCCGGCGCGCGGGCGTGCGGGCGCACCCGCACGCGCTCAGGCGCGGCCTGGCCACGGCGCTGGTGCGGCGCGGCGCGTCGCTGCCGGTCGTGCAGGCGCTCCTCGGGCACAAGGACCTGGCCGTCGTCGCCGCGTACGTGCTCGTCGACAAGGACGACCTGCGCCGCGCGGTGGAGGCGCTGGAGCTGGAGCGGCGGTAGTCGCTGGCGCGTCACGCCCCCGGCGGCCACCCTCACCTTCGTCGTGCTCCTCGGCCAGCTCCAGCTCGTCCTCGTCGTCGTCGCCACGGTCTCCGCGCCGGTCACGGTCGCCGACCCGAACGAACCTCGGGAGCGGTTCGGGTCGACCGGCCAGGGGCGCTCCTCACAGGTGGCCCGGAAAGGGGCCCTGGAGGCGGGCAGAGCGGGGGCGAGTGTAGGTGAAGTGCGCTTCACCTACAACCAGGCGGGCCAGCCGGTCTCGGTCACGACGTTCGACCGCTCGCCGCTCGGCCTCGAGCAGACCTTCACGTCGACGGCGGCCTACGACGCGCTGGGCCGGCTATTCCAGGCCACCGACCCAGCGGGCCACACGGGCCGGCTGCTCTACGACTCGCGCGGCAACGTGATCGCGGCCTCGGACGCCCACTCGCAGGTCACGGTGCCGAACCTCCCAGGCCTCTGGCCGCCGACGGTCAACGGCCACGGCAACGTCGCCCGGACCTTCTACGACGGGTTGTCGCGCCCGGTCGTCAGCGAGGTCTTGCTGAAGAAGGGCGGCGTGGGCGACGGCAGCCTCGAGGACACGAACCTCGACACGACCAACGCGAGCAACCCCGACGGCAAGATCACGATCACGCAGCGCTGGGACAGGAACTCCAGGCTCGTCTCGCGCAGCGACGACAACGGCAACACCACCGGCTGGGCCTACGACGCCCGCGACCGCGTCGTCTACACCCTCGGCGCCGACCTGAGCGTCCAGCGGACGCTCTACGACCCCGACTCGCTCGTGCGGCAGACGATCGACCGAAACGGGACGGTGATCGACAGGTCGTACGACGCGGCCGGGCGGCTACTCAAGGTCGAGGCCACGCGCCGAGCCACGAACCTCGAGGGCACGGGCCAGGCGGTCGAGGGGACGGCCGTGCAGGCGTTCGAGTACGACGGCCTGCACCGCGTGCGCCTGGCGGTCGACCAGAACGACCCGCTCGACCCGACGGACGACGTGGCGACGTCGTTCACGTACGACTCGCTCGGGCGGCAGCTCACGGAGCGGCACCGGTTCCGCGCGCAGACGAGCCTCGTGAGCACGTTCGCGACGCAGGGGCGGATCGCCGTCGGCGCGGCGGGGATCGACCGCACGATCACGCGGACGTTCGACCTGGACAGCAACCGCACGTCGACGACCTACTCGAGCGGGCGGACCCTCACCTACCAGCTCGACGGGCTGGACCGCCTCCAGGCGATCCGCGACTCCGTCGGCACGATCACGGCCATGGAGTTCGTGGGCGGGCGGCCGCTCGCGAGCACCACCGGGCGCGGGACGGTGAGCACGTCCTACTCGTACGACGCGAAGCGCCGGCTCACGGGCTTGGACCACGTCGGACCGGCTGGGAGGGTGGCCGGCTTCGCCTACGCGTGGGACCGCGCCGACCGGCGCTCGAGCGAGACGCACCTGCCGGCGCTCGGCGTGCAGGCCAGGACCGAGACCTACACCTACGACTCGGCCTCCCGGATCACCCGGGTCGCCTTCGGCGACGCGCGGCCGGACACGTCGTGGGTGATCGACGGCGTGGGCAACTGGGTCAGCCGCACCGAGGGCGGGCAGACGCAGACCACGAACCAGCGGCAGAACGGGAAGTACGCCCCGGACCTCATGAACGAGGTCCAGCGGCTGGCGACCTTCAACGCGCTGGGCTCGCTCGTGAAGGACGAGCAGCACACCCAGGACCCGAACGGAAACCGGATCAAGAGCGGCGAGTGGCGGCTGTCGTTCGACGTGTTCGACCGGCTCGTGCGCGTGGAGCGGACGAGCGACGGGGCCACGGTGGGCAGGTACCGGTACGACGCGCTGGGCCGGCGCGTCGACCGGTGGTTCGTGGCTCGCGGCGAAGCGGTCGGCCAGCAGGCGTTCCACGTCAACGACGGCGCGCAGGAGGTCGAGGAGGTCGACGCCGCCGGCAACGTCGTCGCCGACTACGTGTGGGGCGGGCTCTACCTGGACCAGGTCGTCCAGGTCCGGCGCGGCGGGCATGAGTATCACCTGCACGCCAACTCGATCTGGTCGGTGGTCGCGGCGACCGACGCCTCGGGGGCGGTGGTGGAGCGGTACTCGTATGCGTCGATCTACGGCGTCGCTTCGGTAAGAGACGGGACTGGGGCGCCTCGGCCCGCGAGTGAGGAAATCGGGAACCCGTGGAGGTTCCAGGGGAGGAGGCTCGATCCGGAGACGGGCTTCTACTACTTCAGGCTGAGGTACCTGGACCCGGAGGGGGGGAGGTTCGTCAGCCGGGACCCGCTGGGGATTTGGGGGGACGCGGGCAACCTGGGTAACGGGTACGCCTTCGCGGGGAACGATCCGGTCAACCGGGTGGATCCGTGGGGGCTGTTCTTCTTCAGTCCTGTGGAGTTCTACGACAGGCTTAACAAGGCGAGGCAGGATTACTCGACAGCAACGGATGGGGTGGAGAAGGCCACTGCGGTCCTGAATGGCATGAGGACGCTGGTTGAGGCGCCGATGCAGTGGCTCACCCACTCCTGGATGACAGAGAACCTCCTCCAGCGCCAAGCCCAAGCAGTCGGTGACGTCGCGAGTGGTCAAGCCACCGTCGGCGGCGCCGTCGCGTCTTACGCCGTTGACATTGCATCGGGCTTCGTTCCCTTCGCGAGGTCGATCGAGAATCTCGATCGCGCAATGCAGAGTGGTGACGGGTTCTTGATCGCCGCAGCACTCCACGAGCTGGGTACCGAGGCTGTGCTGCTCGGCATGGCCGGAGCGTCTGTCAGCCGAGGCGCCACGGTCGGGACTCTTCGGCCGCGCCCTTCAGTTCCGAGTACGCCAGCCCCAGCAGCACCAGAGGCCGCGCCCTCTGGCGCTTCTGGATCCCAGCAGCCCGCAACGCCGACGTTCTATCGGCGCTACTACCATGCGACGCCGACGGCAGCCGATGCAGCGAACATTCAAACGGCTGGAATCGATCTATCGAGGGGCCGAGCAACGCTCGATTTTGGCCGCGGCTTTTACACGACAACGGACCTCGCACAGGCAGCGAGGTGGGGCAGGTATGTCCTTGAGTTCAAAGTCTCACTCAAGGACCTAGGAAATCTCCGCGTGATGCGTCTTGAAGCGGGACCGGAGTTCGTGAGCATTGTCCGGCAAGGCCGAGCGGGTACTCTTCAGCACGCATTTGACATAATCGAAGGCCCCATGCTCCTGAACCCCAGACAGTTTGTCCGTGGCGCGCAACCTGCCATAGGCGGACAGCAGACGTGCTTCACGACTGTCGAAGCAACGCGCGTCCTTCAACTCAGCACGACACACAAGTTCTAAGGGCAGTTATGGCACCCTCCTCGAGATCGCCCAAGAGATGACGTCTGTGCGCGCTTTGGCGGGAACTTTAACCGACAGCAGTGACAAGCCTGGGTCACCCTTCACCCCCCAGTCTTGGGCCACAAATTGGTTTACCGCAAGCGCAGCACGGGCAACGGCTCCAACCCAGTCCTTGAATGTCCCATTCGGCAGGTCCCATGCCTGGTATCTCAGTTCATCAGCACCGTGGCCCAAGTCAGGCGCGGCGGCACTCTCGTCGAGAGCGCGGATACCGTCGTCAAGCAGTTCACGCGCCTCCTGAACTAGAGCGGGTGGGCCATTGTGGGGGACTCTGCGGAGAAGCAGGAGAAGCGCTCGCAGGCCCACGGCTGCCCCGAATCGAGCGGTGAGGCACTGAATCCACTTCTCGGCACCGGTTGGAGGGGGTGCAGAGATGCCTAGCCCCCTCCTCGCCCCCTCATGCCCGCAATACGCGGCCAACTCCAACCGCTCCTGCGTCAGGTCCCCTACCCGCACGCGCTCCAGCAGGTAGGCGGCCTCGTCGTCGGGAGAGCCGGTCTCCCGCCAGCGGCGTTCGAGGTCGCGGAGCTTGGTGTCGCTCATGACGGCTGACTCTCCCCCGGAACCCCGAGCATGACCGTCCCCGCCGACATGCGCCGCGTCCTCCGCGCCCTCGCCGGCAAGCGCTGCTGGCACGTCTCCGCCGGCCCCGGCGTCGGCTCGACGTTCCAACTCGCCCTGGGCGCCAGGGTGCCACGGGCGAGGCCGCTCGCCAACCCTGCGCAGCCGCCGGCCTACCGGAAGTTCGAGGGCGAGTGCGCGCTCATGGTCTGGTGCGCGTGGCGGCTGGACGGACCCAAGGGCCCGGTGGTCAGCAGCGACGCGTCCTGTGCCATCGGTCGACCGAGGGCGCAGCTCGTGATTCCCGGGGCGGAAGGCGTAGACGTGCCCGCGGCGCAGGTCGCCGTCCGATCGAGCGCGCCCGTGGCACTGCCGCTTACCGCGCGAGGCGGCGGGGACGGGTGGGCGCCACGAGGAGCGGCCGGCCGGAAGGCGCGGCGCTCAGGCGGCCGGACGACGGTGGTAGTAATCCTTCAGCAGCCCGCCCAGGCGCTTGCGGCAGAAGATCCGGCCCTCGGCGCGCCCGAGGCCCGGCTCGGGGTCAATGATCGCGCCGCCGAGCCCCTGGTGGTTGCGCTCCGCGTGGAAGTGGGCGACGTACTCCGCGAGCACGCGCCGCAGGTGACCCTCGCCCAGGATCACGAGCCGATCGAGGCACTCGGACCGAGCCCCCAGGATCCAGCGTTCGCAGTAGGCGTTCAGGTTGGGGCTCCTCGGCGGGAGGCGCAGGACCTTCACCCCCGAGTCGGCGAGCATGCGGCGGAAGGCGGCGGTGTAGAGCGGGTCGCGGTCGAGGATCAGCCGCTGGCAGCCGCGGAGGAAACCCTCGACGGGGTCGGTCAGGTTGCGCGCGACCTGGCGCATCCACGTGTCCGTCGGCTGCCGGACGACGCCGGCGACGTGGACCCGCCGCGTCCGCAGCTCCATGCACACGAGGACCTGATAGCGCACGAGCCCGAGCCAGGTGAGCACCTCGACCGTGAAGAAGTCAGCCGCGAACAGCCCCTCCCAGTGCGCCGCCAGGAACTCGGTCCACGGCGTCCGCTTGCGCCGCTCGGGCGCAGGCTCGATACCGCGCGCGGTCAGGATCCGCCGGACAGTCGAACGGCCCACGTCGCGCCCCAGGTTCTTCAGCGCGTCACGCAGCCGCGTGTAGCCGAAGCCCGGGTTCTCCTCGGCGAGGCGCACGACGAGGTCCACGAGCGCGACGCGCAGCCGCCGCGCCCGTCGCGCTGCCCCGCCTCGCGCGCGACTCCCGTCGTACTTGCGCGCCACGAGCTCCCGATACCACCGCAGGATCGTGTCCGGCGTCACCACCGTGGTCAGCCGCCCGAGCGCCTCACGACCGAGGGCGCGCCCAGCCCGCGCCAGCCTTCGGCGCTGGGCGTCGGTGAAGCGCAGCCGTCGGCGGCCGAGCTGCTCGCGAAGGACCGCGTTCTCCACGCGGTAGTACTCGATCACGGCCTGCTGCCGACGGCTCACCCAGCCGACGAGCAGCAGGACGAGGAGCTGCAAGGGCAACGGCCAGGACATGGCTCTCCCCCCGCCAGAACACGGTGGCGCGCGTCCGCCGAGCGTGCCAGCGTGACCTCATGGGCCGGCGAGCGGGTGGAGCGGCCTGCGCCCAGGCGACTGCATTTGCTCTGTCGCCGCTCTTGGCATGGTCGTCGCCCGACCGACGCTCGCGCTCGGCGCGGCGGCGCGGACGGAGACCTACACGCGACTCGGCCTCGGTGGTACCCAACCATGGGTGGTGGCACACGGCTGGCAGCGACGACCCTGGCCCGGGCTTTCCGTCGACGTCGCGGGACGTCCACGGGAGCAGGCGCGCGTACATGGCAGCACGCTCGCCATGACGGCGAGCTGGCCCGCGCGGAGGAACGAGACGCTGCTCGAGGGTGGGCGGTCCGGTGCTGGAGGGCGCGACGCGTGCGCCATGGAGGCGAGGCAGGCCATAGGCGCCGTGTGGGAACACGAGGGGGGCGCCCTCGTGCGTCAGGCGGTGCAGCTCGGCGACGGCGGCGGTCTTGCCGATGCCGGTCTCGCCGGTGACGAGCACGGGGTCGCGCGAGCGGGCCGCGCGCTCGACCGCGGCGAACAGCCCGTGCGCGAGCCTCGGAGTCGCCGACGAGCGCGCCCAGCCCGGGCGGCGCCCCGGTGTCGCGGCGCGCGCGGTGCAGCGCCTGCAGGTGGCGGCGCCGCCGCTCGGTCGAATCGTGCGCGCGGAGCTGCTCGCGGGCCAGCTCGAGCTGCTCGAGCGCGCGCTCCCGTTCGGCGCGCAGCTCCGCCCCCTCGAGCGCCAGCGCCGCCTGGTCGGCGAAGAGGCGCAGGGGCTCGAGGTCGCCGGGATGGAAGCCGTCGGGCCGGAAGCGGTGGTCGAGGTAGATCAACCCCGGCCGTGCGGCCTCGCAGGCGCATGGGCGCGCACAGGATCGCCAGGACGCGCCGCTCGCGCACGGTCGTCGCGTCGAGGAGGCCGCGGTCCTGCTCGCGGGTGGTCACGACCCCCTCGCCCTTCCGAAGGACCTCCTCGACGACGCGCCGCGACACGGCCGCGCCGGGGGTCTGGAGGCTCTGGCCGTCGAACCCGCGGGCGACCTCGACGCGCAGGGCGCCCTTGCCCGCGCCGCCCTGCACCCGGACGAGGAAGCCGCGCTCGGCGCCGGCGAGCTCGATCGCGCCGTCGAGGATGAGCGGCAGGAGCGGGCCGACCTCGGGCGCGTCGGCGAGCCGGTGCGACAGGTCGCGGGCGCGGCGCAGCCAGGCGAGCTCGCGGTCGGCGCTGGTCACGCGCGCATCATAGGGCCCGCCGGGCCGCGCGCCACGCGGATCGCGCCGGCCGGTCACCGGTCACCGCCCCTCGTCCACCGTGCGCGCCACCGCCCGCGCCGGGCCGGCGCGCGTGGCGATCGCCGGTCCGGGGAGGGCGCCGGCCAGGAGCAGCGCCACGAGCATGGCGGTGAGCGCCACGCGCTCGCGCGGCAGGAGGTCGCCCACGGGCGCGAGGTCGGGCGCCGGCGGCCCCTGGAAGGCGTGGAAGTAGGCGCGCAGGACCGTGAAGCCGTTGAGCGCCGTGGCCGCGACCATGGCCACGCCGGCCAGCGGGAAGGTCTCGAGCAGGCCGTGGAACAGCAGGTCGTCGCTGACGAACCCGAGGAGGCCCGGCGCGCCGCAGCAGCCGAGGCCCAGGAGCAGGAACAGGACGCCCAGGCGCGGGGCGCGCGCGGCGTGGCCGCGCGGCTGGGCCAGGTCGACCGGCCCGACCCGGGCCTCGAGGCAGCCGGCCGCGAGCGCCAGCCCGGTGAAGGCCACGGCGACCGACAGCCACACCATGAGCGAGCCCACGGCCCCGAGCGCGTCCGAGGCGGCGAAGCCGACGAGCACGAACGACGACTGGCTGGTGGCCAGGAGGGCGACGACGCGCGAGAGCTCGCGCTGGGCCAGGGCCAGGACGGCCGCGTAGAGCGCGGTGACGATCGCCAGGAGCGCCACGACCGGCAGCGCCGCGTCGAGCGCGCCGTCGAGGCGCAGGACGACCACGCGCACGAACAGGTAGACGCCGGCGTGCGCCGCCACGAAGAGCCCCGCCACGCCGGCCGGCGACCCCTCGAACAGCGCCGGCACCCAGGAGTGGAACGGCGCCACCCCCTTGCGCAGGAGCACCGCGCACACGAGCAGCGGCACCACGGCCCCGGTGGCCCGCGCCGGCCCGAGCTCCGGGATGAACAGCGGGGCGGGGGCGCCGCCGGCGAGCAGGACGACGGCGCCCACGAGGCACAGCCAGCCCGCGCCCTGGTAGGCGAGGAGCACGCGCCGCGCGTCGCGCCGGGCGAGCGACCCCGCCGCCGGCACGAGCGCCGCGCCCCACAGCGCCGCGAGGAGCGCCAGGTCGAGCGCCGCGTAGAGGCCGAGCGTCAGGCTCGTCAGGGCCAGGAGCCGCGCCAGCGCGGCCGGCGACGCGGCGGCCGCCGGCAGGGCGGCGGCGACGCCGAGCGCCAGCAGCGCGAAGAGGAGCATGGGCGCGGCGCTCAGCGCGTCGACGCCCAGGAGCGGCCGCGCCTCGCCGACGAGGGCCCCGCGCAGCGGGTCGACGAGCAGCGCCCCATCGCCCGCCTGGTAGGTGGCCACGGCCACCCACGCGGCCAGGGCGGCCGTGGCGGTGAGGACGGTCAGCGTGGCCTGGCGCGCCCGCTCGCGCCACACGACGCGCCGCACGCCCAGGGCGCCCAGGGCCGGCGTCGCCACGAGCAGGAGCAGCCACGGGAGCGAGGTCTCGGTCACCGCGGCGCCTCCTCGCGGCGGCGCCCGCCGAGGAGCCCCGTCCAGGCGCGCTCGAGCCGGTCCAGCGCGCCGGCCAGGGCGAGGAGCGGGCCGACGAGCAGCCGCTCGAGGGCCGCGTCGTGGTGCCCGCGCTCCAGCGCCAGCCGGTAGAGCGCCTCGCGCGCCCGCGCCGGGAGGAGCCAGCGGTAGTGCGCCCCGGTGGCCGGCAGCGGCCCGCCCCAGGCCGCCTCCAGCCGCGCCCGCTCCTGCACGAGCGACGGGGCGCGCAGGAGCTGCAGCGTGCGCACGCACGCGTGCCCGACGAGGTGCAGCAGCGGCACGAGGCGCAGCCCGAGGCCGATCTCGGCCAGGATCAGGCCGACCTGCGCCATGGAGGCGTAGGCCAGCGCGCTCTTCACGTCGCTCTGCGCGCGGCCGACGAGCGTCCCGTGCAGCGCGCTCAGGAGCCCCACGGCCACGAGCGCCCGCGACGCCCAGGGCGCCTGATCGAGCAGCGGCCCCAGGCGCAGGAGCAGGTAGGCCCCGGCGTGGATCGACAGCGCCCCGTAGAAGATCGCGCTCGAGGGCGTCGGCCCCTCCATGGCGCGCGGGAGCCACCCCGAGAAGGGCACCTGGGCCGACTTGCCCAGCGCCGCGAAGACGCAGCAGAGCGCGATCGCCGTGGCCGCGCCGGCCTCCAGCCCCACCTCGCCCCGGGGCCAGGGCCCCGGGCCGAACACGTCGGCGAACACGGCCGTGCGCGCGTGCTCGTGCAGGAGCACGGCGCCCACCAGCAGGCCGACGTCGCAGACGCGGTAGGTGGCGAAGGCGCGCAGGGCGCTGCGCAGCGGCGCGCGCCGCTCCTGGAAGAAGCCGATCAGGAGCGCCGACGCGACCCCGACCAGCTCCCAGCCGGCGAAGAGCAGGTCGATCGACCCGGCCATGGTGATCAGGAGCATGCCCCCGGCGAACAGGTGCAGGAGCAGGAAGAAGCGGGTGAAGCCGCGCTCGCCGTGCAGGTAGCGGGCGGAGAAGGCGCCGACGAGCCCCAGGAGCCCGACGGTCAGGGCCATGAACGGGACGGTCAGCCGGTCGACGAGCAGGACCAGCGGGAACGTGTAGCCCCCCGCGCCCGGCGGCGCCCCGAACCACGCGCCGAGGCGCACGTCGAGGTGGTGGGTGCCGCTCGCCGCCATGCCGAGGGTCAGGGCGAGCGTGGCCGCGAGCCCGGCGCCGAAGGCCAGCGCCGAGGCGCGGGCGGTCGTCGCCTCGGCCGGCGGCGCGACGAGGAGCGCCCACAGGCCCAGGGCGGCGAAGGTCAGGAGCGGCAGCGCCACGACGACCAGCGGCAGGGCCAGGAGGAGGATCCCCAGGTCCAGGGTCAGCACGCGCCCTCCAGGCCGGCCGCGACGAGCGCCGGCGCCAGGTGCTCCCGGCGCCCGGCGGTCCAGTCGCTCGACCCCGGCACCGCCGGCGGCGCGCCGGGCGGCGGCGTGAACGGCGTGAGGCCGCCCGGCCCGAGCACGTGCGTCGCGCCCGAGGCGGGGTCGACGCAGGCGACCTGCACCCAGCCCCCGAGCGCGAGCGCGGCCAGCGCCGCGTCGCCGCGGACGACCTCGAGCAGGGTCGCCGGCGCCGCCTCGACGATCGTCAAGAGGCGCACCGGCTCGTGGATGTCGACCGTCTGCCAGGGCAGCCCGGGGCGCAGGTCGCCCTGGTGGCCGTTCATCACGCCGAGCAGCCCGGCGACGTTGTGCGGCAGCTTCGTCCCGCAGCCGTAGCGCTCGTTGTCGACCGTCGAGAAGTAGTACTCCAGGTTGATCCCGGCGCACACGGGCAGGGCGGCGCGCAGGAGCCGCGACAGGACCTCGCCCGTCGGGTCGGTCGACGCGTCGTAGGAGGCGAGGAACGCGCGGCGGTCGAGGAACAGACCCCGCGTCAGCGCGCGGCGCCCGACGACGCACACGGCGTTGGTGCCGTGGTTGTACTCCGGCCGCGGCTCGGCCAGGTCCAGCGCCCGCGCCTCGACGTGCGCCAGCGCCTCGGCCGGCGTGAGGCCCGGGGGCGCCGTGGCGAAGCGCCGGCAGCGCTCGTGCGCCGTCAGCGCCCGGGCGCGCTCGACGAGCGCCGCGAGGTCGTCGACGTCGGCGCGGCGCGCGTCGGGCACGAGGTCGAGGTCAAACCAGGTGACCGCGTCCGTGGTCGTGTCGTGGGCACCCCCGACGACCCAGGCGTCGGCGGGCAGCGCCGCGCCGCGGGCCGCCAGGGCCGCGCGCACGCGGGGGTCGTTGGCCAGCCGGGCGAACAGCCGGGCGTTGGGGCCGCCGCGCCGCCCGCCGCAGGCGCCGCAGTCGTAGGCGGAGGCGTGCGGGTTGTTGACGGTCGTCGACCCGTGGCCGATCACCGCCACGAGGCGCCCGACGCGCCCCACGAGCCCGACGTCCTCGAGCACACGCGCGACGCGCTCGGCCGCCTCGTCGACGCAGAGCCCGGGCCCGGCCGGCCCCTCGCGCAGGGCGGTCAGCGCCGTGCGCGGGCGCGGCACGAGCGCGCTCCCCAGGCGCCCGGCCGCCCGGGCCCAGGCGCGCGGGAAGAGCGTGCGCAGGACGAGGGGCACGGCCGAGAGGAGGCCGAGCCAGCGTGGCCGCGGCGCCGCGCACGAAGCGCGCGCAGGCCGACAGCGCGCGCCGAAGCCCAGGGCCCGCGAGCAGGCGGCGGCGTCAGCCGGGCGCGCGCCGAAACGCCGGCGCAGTCCGTCGGCCGCTCCTCGACCTCGTGCGTCGGCCGCGCGACGACCGGGCAGAGCGCCGCGGGGCGCGCGTCGTCGAGGCCGCGGAACGCGATCGCCAGGCCGAAGAAGCCGGCCGCGCCGAGGGTCTCGACGCGCGCGCCGCCCGCCTCCTCGAGGTGCCGGCGCAGCGCCTCGTTGCGCTCGTCGAGGCAGGTCACGACCTGCAGCGGCGCCGGGCGGGCGGGCGCCCGCCCGCGGTTGGCGGCCAGCGCGGCGAGGACCTGCTCGCGGTGCGCGCGCTCGTAGGCCCGGTGCCAGAGCGCGCGCCGCTCGAGCGGCCCGAAGGCCGCCACCTCGGCCAGGAGGGCCGCCACCTCGGCGTCGCTCCAGCGCAGCACGGCCGGCGCGGCGGCGCCCACGAGCTCGCACGCCTGGCGCAGGCGCCAGGCCACGCGCCCGGGGTCGGCCGCGGGCGGCGGCGCCGGCGGCAGGGCGTCGAGGCGGGCGGCGGGCCCGAGGTGGCGGCGGGCGACGTCGAGGAGGACGCGCCGCTCGATCAGGAGGCGCACGGCGAGGAGGTCGATCAGCCGCGCCGGCACGGGCGTCGTCGGGGCCAGCCCCGGATCGGCCTCGAGCACGGCGACCATCCCGCCCCAGCCCGGCAGGGCCAGGAGCGTCCGCTCGACGTAGACGTCCCACGCCGCCTCCGGCACGCCGAGCGCGACGAGGACCCGCTCGACCACGGCCGCCGCCGCGTGCCCGGCGACCTCGGCCAGGTCCGCGCCCAGCCCCCGGAGCGCCGGGGCCTCGAAGGCCGGCCCGCGGCCGGCCAGGGCCACGAACGCGCCCAGGAGGCCCCTCTCGCGCAGGGGCATGGGCCAGTAGGCCACGCCCTGGTCGAGGAAGGCGCTCACCCAGCGGATCAGCGCGGCGTGGGTCAGGTCGTCCGTGTCCTCGCCCGTGAGCCGGAGGAGGCGGTCGCGGTGGCGGACGGGCTCGGGCTCGGGGGGGACGACGGCGCAGCCGGTCCGGCGGGCGCAGGCGGCGGCGAGCGCCTGCGTCGCGAGGCCCTCCGGATCGCGCCAGAGGCAGGCCGGCGCCTCGTCGAGGGTGAAGCCGATCGCGTCGCGCAGCCGGGCCTCGGCCCGGGCCGGGTCGACCTCGCCCGTGAGCGCCTCGCCCAGGGCGCGCGGGTCGCCCGCGAGCGGCGCGAGCCAGGCGCGCGTCGCGGCCACGAGCCGCGCCCGCGCCTCGTCGGACGCGGCCGGCGACAGCCGCCGCGCGAGGCCGCCGTCCGCGAGCAGCCAGGCGAGGCCGGGGCCGCCGGCGTCGTCGGTCGGGCGCAGGAGGAGCGCCCGGCGCAGGGCTCGCCCCTCGACCGGCAGGTCCGGCGCCGACGCCTCGAGCAGGTCGAGCTCGACCTCGAGGTCGGCCTCGCGGATGCGCCCGCGCGCGAGCGCCTCGCGGTAGCGGGCCTCGGGCAGGTAGGGCTCGCCGCCGAGGAGGTCGCGCGCCTCGCGCACCGCCGCCTCGAAGGGCAGATGCTCGAACGCGTGCAGCGTGTTGTGGTGGACGAACGTGTCGATCGGCCCCTGCGCGGGCAGGAGGCGTCGCGCCCGCGCGACCGCCCGGGCCAGGCGCTCGGCGGACGAAGCGGGCTCGGCGGCGCGACCCGGAGCGGGCGCCGCGCGGCTGGGACTCATGGTCCTCCTCCAGCGGTCCGTCGGGCTGGTCGACAGGTCGGTCGGGGACCGGCGAGCGGCCGGGAGGGCGGCGGACGGGGCTCTCGCGGGTTGCGGCGTGGTGCGCGCGGTCTCGGTGGCGGCCGCTCGGGGTCGGATCGTCCGACGGCTCACCGCGAGGTCGAGACTACATCTCGTCGTCACCGATCGGAAGGGGCGCGGCGTGAGCGCACCCGGGCGCGTCCGCCTCGCGTGCTATGGTCCCCCGCGGGAGGTGACGCCGGGTGGTCCTGTCGGGGTCGGTCGAGGCTGCGGCGCGTCACGCGGGCCCTCCGGTGGGGCTCGTCCTCTCGGGCGGCGGCGCCCGCGGCGCGTACCAGGCGGGCGCGGCGCGGGCGATCGGGGAGATCGCCGCGGACCTGGGCGTCCCCGCGCCCTTCCGCGCGATCGCCGGCGTCAGCGCCGGGGCGATCAACGCCGCCTTCCTGGGCGCCTTCGGGCACGACTTCCTCGGCGGGGCGCGCCGGCTGTGCGAGCTGTGGGGGGGCCTGCGGCCCGACATGGTCTACGACACGAGCCCGCTGTCGCTCGGGCGCATCGGCGCGCGCTGGATGCGGACGCTGACCGTGAGCCCCGTGATCGGCGGCGCCCCGGCGACGGCCCTCCTCGACACGAGCCCCCTGCGCCGGCTGCTCGCCGAGACGGTCCCCTTCACCAGCCTGCGGCGCAACGTCGCCCAGGGCGTCCTCACGGGCGTGGCCCTCACGGCGACCGACTACGCGTCGACACGCACGGTCACCTTCTACGAGGCGGCCGGGCGCATCCGCCCCTGGAAGCGGCGCCGCCGCGTCGGCCAGGAGGTGACGCTCGGCGTCGAGCACGTCATGGCGTCGTCGGCGATCCCGATCTTCTTCGAGCCGGTCGAGGTCGACGGCGCCTTCTACGGCGACGGCTGCCTGCGCAACACCGCCCCGCTCTCGCCCGCGATCCACCTGGGCGCCGACCGGCTGATCGTCGTCGGCGTGCGCCGCCGGCCCGGGCCGCACGACGACGCCGCCTGGCCGGTCCGGCCGACGATCGCGCGCATCCTCGGCGTGCTCCTCAACGCGGTGTTCTTCGACGCCGTCGACTACGACGTCGAGCGCCTGCACGGCGTCAACCGCATGCTGGAGGTCACCGGCATGGTGCCGGCCGGCGCGCCGGCGCGACCGATCGAGCTCCTCTCGATCCAGCCGTCCGAGGACCTGGGGCACATCGCCACCGACGAGGTCTCGCACCTGCCGCGCGTCGTGCGCTACCTGCTGCGCGGCATGGGCAGCCCCGAGGAGGCCTCGGAGGTGATCAGCTACCTGTCGTTCGAGGCCACCTACACGACGCGCCTGCTGGCGCTGGGCTACAAGGACGCCATGGAGGTCCGCGGGCAGGTCGAGGCCTTCCTGGGCCGTTGATCAGCGCCTGAGGAACTCGTCGCGCCCGAAGGCCCGCGCGGCGGCGAAGGCGTCGGCGACCTGGTCCCAGGTGACCGGGAAGGTGCGCAGCTCGGCCGGGATCCAGGCCGCGCGCGGGGCGCCGGGGCGCAGCGGGACCTGGGCCGAGCGCGAGGCGGCCAGCGCCGCCTCGACCTCGGGCGAGAGCAGGTGGTCGACCAGCGCCCGCGCCTCGGCCGGCCGCGGGGCGCCCTTGATCACGGCGACCGAGTTGGGGATGAGCAGCGTGCCCAGCGCGCCGTCGGCCTGGTCGGGGAACACGGCCCGCACCGGCTTGCCGGCGAGCAGCGCCAGGTTGACGTCGTCCGTGTCCGTGAGGCCGAAGGCCAGCTCGCCCGCGGCGACCTTGTCCTTCACGGTGGCGTTGCCGGCGCACACGAGGACCTCGTTGTCGTGGAGCGCGCGCATCCAGGCCTTGGCCTCGTCCGGGCCGAGCGCGGCGAACAGCGCCGCCACGTGCGTCGCCGTCGTGCCGAACAGCGGGCCGGCGATCCCCGCGCGGCCCTTCCAGCGCGGGTCGACGAGGTCGCGGTAGGAGGTCGGCTGCTCGGCCTCCGGCACCAGGTCCGTGTTGACGATCAGCACCCGCGCCCGGGCCGCGAAGCCGGTCCAGCGGCCCTCCGGGTCGCGCGCGGACGGGGGCAGCCCCGCGGCCGCCGGGCTGGCGTAGGGCTCGAGCAGGCCCTCGCGGGCCAGGCCGATCGTCTGGCCGACCTCGTTGTTCCAGAACACGTCGCAGCGCGGGCGGTCCCGCTCGGCGCGGATGGCCTCGACCAGGCCGGTCGTCTTGGTCGCCTCGGCGTCCCACTTCGGCTTGACCGCGATCCCGGTCCGGGCGGTGAACGCCTCCAGGATCGGCTCGGCGTACAGCCGGTCGAGGGCGCAGTAGACGACGACCTCGCGCGCGGCCGGGGCGGGCCCGGTGGGGCAGCCGGCGAGGACGGCGGCGGAGACGGCCAGGGCGGCGGTGACGCGGCGCTTCATGGGGGCGACCACTCTACCCGCGGCGCGCCGTCGTGGCGCACCTGCGCCGGGCTGGCGCGGGGGTGCGGCGCGCGGCGCCTGGCGGGACGGTCCGGCAAGCGGCTCGCGGGGCTGGGAGAATTCCGCGGTCCACCCGTTCTCGTATGCAGGGGAGCACACACCATGGCCGAGCGCACCAGCCGCAAGATTCCGGTCACCGAGCGCCAGTTCCTGTGGGTCCAGGACGACGACAAGGGCGAGGTCGTCCTGCACGTCGGCCCGACGATGGTCTCGCCCACGGCGGCCGACCGCGTCGTCATCGACGACGGCGCGGGCGGCTTCGTCGAGGACGTCAGCGGCCAGCCGCAGCGCATGATCGAGGTCGGCGACACGCAGTACGCCGTGATCACGAACCCGCTCGTCGAGGGCGCCGACCCGGCCTTCCCCAACGGCAAGTTCAAGGCCGGCCGCAACGAGGCCCGCCCCCTGCGCAACGGCACGCGCGCCATGCTCCCGGGGCCCACGAGCTTCTACCTGCGCCCGGGCCAGCAGTGCGAGGTCCGCGACGCCCACGAGCTGGCCTCGAACCAGTACCTCGTCGTGAAGGTCTACGGCGAGGTCGACGCGGCCGCGCCCTACCACGACATCACCGTGCGCTCGGCGGCGATCACGACCTTCACCGCCGAGCCGCTGGGCGCGGCGCAGGCGACGGCCGCCGGCGCGGCCGGCCCCGCCCCGGCGGCCCTCCGCCGCGGCCAGCTCATCGTCATCCGCGGCCTCGACACGCAGCTCTACATCCCGCCCACCGGCGTGGACATCGTGCCCGACACGACGGTCGACGGCGCCGCCGTGGGCGCCGACGCGGCCCGGCAGCTCCTGGCGCAGCTCCGCGCGGCGCCGCCGCCCCCCGCCCCCGCCCCGGCCCTCGCGGCGGAGGAGCTCCAGGACGACGAGACCCCGGCGCCGCAGCAGAAGGCCGCCCCGCCCGGGCGGGCGGCGCGCCGCGACGCGTACGTGGAGCAGGCCGCCCGCACGCGTCACCGTGTCGGCGGGGGCGGCGCGGCGGGGCCCGCCCCGCAGCAGCAGCTCGTGCAGGCGCTCATGCACCAGCCCGAGGTCCGGCGCGCCCTCGAGCGCGAGGCGCGGCAGGCGCGGCTGGTGCGCGAGGCGGTCGTCCTGGGCGAGAAGGAGTACTGCGTCGTCATCGACGCCGACGGCAAGCGCAACGTGCGCCGCGGCCCGGCGCGCGTGTTCCCCGGGCCCTACGACACGTTCATGAGCGAGGGCTCGCGCGAGCGCGTCTACGACGCCTACGAGCTCCTGCCGACGCGGGCCCTGTGGCTGCGCGTGATCACGCCGATCGGCCGCGAGGAGCTGCAGCGGCGCCTGCCGCCCGGCTTCCAGCTCGAGCGGCCGCGCTACGAGCCCGGCGACGAGATCCTGCTCACGGGCGTGTCGACGTTCTTCTTCCCGTTCAACGAGATCGAGGTGCTGAGCCCGGTGACCGGCCTGGCCGTCGTCGGCAACGACCACAGCAAGGTGTTCATCGAGGCCATCGGCATCGACCAGAAGAGCGGCATCTACGTGCGCGACCTGACCACGGGCGAGGCGCGCCTCGTCCGCGGCAAGACCTCCTACCTGGTCCACCCGGGCAAGGAGGTCCACATCACCCGCACCGTCCCGGCCGAGGACTGGAACCGCTGGGTCGCGCCGGGCGAGCCGCACAAGGAGGCCCCGGCGCCGGTGACGACGCCCTGGGCGCTGTCGATCGTCGTCCCGCACAACCAGGCCTGCATGGCCACGAGCGCCAGCGGCCACCGCGTGATCGAGGGGCCCTGCGTCGAGCTGCTGGAGTACGAGGAGACGCTCACGGCGCTGTCGCTCTCGACCGGGACGCCCAAGAGCGACGACGCGACGATCCGCACCTGCTTCCTGCGCACGGTCGGCAACCGCGTCTCCGACGTGATCCGCGTGCAGAGCGCCGACTTCGTGGAGATCGACGTGCGCGTGAGCTGCAACGTCACGTTCATCCCGGAGTGGAAGGACCGCTGGTTCAACCACGAGAACTACGTGCAGGTCCTGTGCGAGCACCTGCGCTCGCTCGTGCGCAGCCGCTGCCGCGCCCTGCAGCTCGCCGAGCTGTGGCCCCAGCTCACGTCCGTGATCCGCGACGTGGTCCTGGGCGACCGGGTCGAGGGCGAGGGGCGCCCCGGGCGGCTGTTCAAGGACAACGGCATGCTCGTGACCGAGGTCGAGGTGCTGACGGCCGAGATCCTCGACCCGCAGATCGCCGCCCTCTACCACTCGGTCCAGCGCCAGATCGTGTCGCTGCAGATCGGCGACCGCGAGGCCCAGGCGCAGCTCGCGTCGTCGCGCCTGCGCGACGAGGTGGAGAAGGAGCGTCAGGCGCTGGAGCGCGCCGCGGCGCAGCGCGCGGCGGCGCTGAAGGACGTCGTCCGCGGGCTCGCCCAGCAGGCGGCCCTGGCCGAGGTGGAGAACGGGGCGCAGGTGGCGATCGCCCGGGCCGAGGCCGACGGGGCACGCGAGATGGCCACGACCAAGGCGGCCCTGGCCCGGCAGCAGGAGCAGCAGGCGGTCGAGCGCGACCTGCGGGCCCGGCGGGCCGAGGCCGAGGCGGCGGCCCGGCGCCTCGAGGAGGCCCAGGCGCTCGAGGCCGAGGCCGCGCGCCACAAGCTGCGCGTCCAGCTCATCGAGGCCCGGTCGGCGGCCAGCGTCGCCGAGCGCCAGGCGGTGCAGCGCCACCTCGTCGAGGCCCTCACGGCCCTCGGCGACAAGGCCCTCCTCACGGAGGCCGCCCGCAACATGAACCTCGTCTCGCTGTTCAAGGGCAAGGACGTGATGACCCTCCTGGGCGAGGTCCTGAACGGCACCCGTGTGATGGACACCGTGCGCAAGCTCCAGGAGACGCACGGGGGCCCGCCGCAGGGAGGCTGAGCCGTCGCCGTCCGGCGACGCGTCGACCGCCGGACCCGCACCCGGGTCCGGCGGCGCCGTTTGAACGCACTTTGTAACTCAATGACTTACGGACAAGTCGCCGAACGGACTCACCCGCACCCGCCCGGTTCCTGAGGTCGTTCAGTCTTATTCTGCATGATCTTATGCGCGTCAGGCACGGAGTGCGCAGCTCCTCGGTGCGCGCGACGTGCACGGCGTTCTCGGTCGGCGGTTCAGAGCCGTGTCATGGAACCGAGCGGAAGCCGCTCCACGCTTGCGAGGCCATGAGTTAGCCCCTGTCTCCGGCATTGGCCACCCGCTTGCCTTGAAGCTTTACGTCTCCACGGGTGCGGAGACACGGGAGCGGGTGAGACATGAACGGACGGACGCTGACGACTCTGGTGGCGGCGGCGATGGCGACGGGCCTGGTGGCTGCCGGGTGCAGCACGGGCGGGGGCGGCGGCGGCAAGTCGTCGGTCGGGGTGGGCGTCACCCCGGTCCAGAGCGGCTCGCTCGTCGAGGGCCTGCCGGCGCCGCAGATCGACCAGAACGGCTACGAGTACGCCGCGGTGCAGATCAACCAGGTGCCCGGCGGCACGGTGGGCGCGCTCGCTGCGGCGCCGATCAACACGGCCGTCTTCGCCGGCAACTTCCCCGGCGGCAGCGTCCTGGTGGTCGACGACACGTCGGTGACCCTGTCGGGCAGCCTGTTCTACGAGGCCCGCTCGATGGCCGCCGACGGCGCGGCCGTCTTCGCCGCGACCGGCAACCCCCTGCGCGACGGCGCGGGCGACCTCTACGCCTACGACGCGACGACGAGCACCTGGTCGATCGCGATCGACACGAACGACGCCGAGATGGTGGTCGGCTCGGGCCTCCTCGGCGTCCACGCGGCCCACGGCGGCGCGCGGCGCGAGGGCGCCCTCCGCCGGCGGACCGGCGCCCAGTGGTCGTCGATCGCGTCGCTCCAGAGCGCGATCCCCACGGCGATCGCCGAGTCGGAGGGCCGGCTGTTCGTCGGCGGCTCCGACGCCTTCGGCGGCCACGCCCGCCTGCTGCGCCTCGACCCGGGCGCCACGAGCCTGGTCGACGTGCAGCTCCCGGGCGTCGGCGGCTTCGGCGTGCGCCAGGAGGTCACCTCCATGGTGTCGATCGCGACCGTGGCCTCCGGCTCGATCACGCCGGTCGTCAGCGAGGTGCTGATCGTCGCCGTGGCCAACTTCGACGCGACCGGGCAGGGCGTGGCCGGCGCCGTGTTCGCGACCGACGGCCGCCAGCGGGTCGAGGTGATCGCCTCCTACTCGGGCGACGCCCCGCGGACGGTGCTCTTCCAGGACTCGGCCCTGGTGGTCGTGACGACCAACGGCAAGGTGTTCCACCGCGACGCGCAGGGCGTCATGGTCGAGGAGACGATCCCGGCCGCCCTCGGCGTGACCCGCCTCGACAGCGCCCTCTCGCGTGACGCGGCCAGCATGGTCATGGGCGGCCGCACGGCCTCGGGCGCGGTGCTCGTCCGGCGCGTGGCCCGCGGCGGCGGCTACGTCGCGCCGGTCGGCGACCTCTTCTACCGCCCCGACGTGCGGACGATCCTGCAGGCCCGCTGCAACGCCTGCCACGTGGCGCCGAACAACCCGGCCGCCGTCGCCGCCCTCGAGATGAACTTCAACGACGACCAGGCGACGTTCAACCGGCTCCAGACGCGGGTCAACACGGCCAACCCGGCCCAGTCGCTGCTGCTGACGAAGGCGATCGGCACGAGCCACGGCGGCGGCACGGCGATCGCCATGGGGAGCAGCGAGTACAACACGATGGTCGAGTGGGTGCGCCAGGGCGCCCGCTACGAGACGGCGCCGACGGCCCTGACCTACGTGGCGCAGGTGCGGACGATCCTCACCGACTGCGCGTCGTGCCACGTGCCGAACCACAACTCGCAGCTGCGGCTCTCGAACAACCTGTCGCTGAACATGCAGGACTACCAGACCGTGCTGGGCTTCATCAACACGGCCACCCCCGAGACCTCCCAGCTCCTGCGCAAGGCGACGGCCGCGGTGAACCACGGCGGCGGCGCGCGCTTCCAGGCCGGCAGCCCGTCCTACAACACCCTGATCCAGTGGATCCAGCAGGGCACCCGGTTCCAGTAATCCACCCCACCCCCTCCGTTCCCGAGCACCCCGTCGCGCGCGCGAGCCCCTGGCTCGCGCGCGCGGCGTTTCCGGAGCCGTCGGGTGACGTTCCCCTGTGGCGGGGGACTTCACGTCCTCCCCGGGGCGCAAGTCGCGGCCTGGCAGCACGGCCCCGGGTTTGATCAGGGCGCGGCCCGCCGGTGCGCGACCGCGCGCGAGCCCGTGCCCGTGACCTCGTCGCGGGTAGGGGCACGCGCACGGCGAGGCAGGGGCCCGCGCCGAGAATGATGGGTCACAACAGAGGAGCAGAGGGAGCAGAGGGCGTGCTTCGCGCTCCTGCCGCTCACGCCTCCACGCGTTGTCGGGTGGCCGAGCCCCCTGACCCGCGATGACTTCTTCGCCCGCGGGTGGAGGAGGGACTCTTTCGGCGCCCTCGGGTGAAGCCTGGCTGGCCCCGGTTCGCGACGACCGCTCCGACGCCGCTCCGACGAGGACTCTGTTCCCTCTGCTCCTCTGTTGTGCGCAACTCCGTCCGGTCACCCGGTCGGGAACGGGTCCTCCGGCCACACCGCGACCACGACCTCGGCCTGGCCCGGACGCGCCAGCGCGCGGCCCATGCCGTGGGTGTTGAAGGTCGCCCCGATGCGGCCGAGGCGGTCGACGACGATCAGGCCGCCCGAGTCGACGCCGAAGCGGCGCTCGAGGTCGTCGACGGCGCGGCGCGCCGCCGCGGCCGCCCCCTCGCGCTGGGCGATGTCGCAGGCGAGCTTGCAGGTCACGGCGCGGATCATGCGCTCGCCGACGCCGGTGGCCGAGGCGGCGGCGCCGAGGTCGTCGCAGGCGTAGCAGCCCGCCCCCGGGAGCGCCGAGTCGCCCACCCGCCCGCGCGCCTTCAGCCACAGGCCGCCCGTCGACACGGCGGCCGCCAGGCGCCCCTGTGCGTCGAGGGCCACGGCCCCGACCGTGTCGCCCTCGGGGTCGCGCCCGGCGACCTGGTCCTCGGCCTGGTCCTCGGCCTGGTCCTCGGCCTGGTCCTCGGCCTGGTCCTCGGCCTGGTCCTCTGCCTGGCCGGTGGTCGTCAGGTCCTCGGGCCGCGTGATGTGGCGGCCGGAGAGCCGGGCCCAGGCCTCGTAGCGCTCGACCGTAGGCGGCGGCAAGGGCGGCAGCCCCAGCCGGCGCGCGCGGCGGTCGGCGCCCTCGCCCACGAGCAGCACGTGGCGCCCCTCCTCCATGAGGTCGCGCGCCACGTCGGTGGGGTGCAGCGTCGCCGCGCACGCGCCGACCGCGCCGGCGGCGCGGTCACGCCCGCGCATGAGCGCCGCGTCGAGCGTGGCGTGCCCCTCCTCGTCGAGGCACGACCCGGCCCCGGCGTTGAACACGCCGCTGGCCTCCATGCAGCGCACGGCGGCGAGGACCGCCTCGACCGCCCCGGCGCCCTGCTCGAGCGCCGCCCTCCCCGCGCGCGCGCTCTCGGCCAACCCGTCGCGGTAGGCCTGCAGGCGCGCGCCCTCCAGCGTGCGCATGAGCCCCGCGCCGCCGTGGACGAGGATCACCGCGCTCACGCCCGGGCCTCCACGGCGCGCGCGGGGATCAGCTCGCGCAGGGCCGCCAGGGCCCGCTCGACGTCGCCCTCGTCGACGTCGCGATGCGTGACGAAGCGCACCCCCAGCTCGCCCAGGGCCACGGCCAGGACGCCCCGCGCTTGCAGCGCCTCGACGAGCGGCCCGTAGCTGGCCGGGCCAGCGACCGTGCGCAGGAAGAGGATGTTCGTCTCGCAGGCGTCGACGTCGACGAGCGCGCCCGGGACGGCGGCGAGGCCGCGCGCCAGGGCGCGCGCCAACGCGTGGTCACGGGCCAGCCCGGGCGGACCTTCGTCGAGCGCGACGAGCCCCGCCGCGGCGAGCACGCCCACCTGGCGCAGGCCGCCGCCGAGCATCTTCCGCGCGCCGCGCGCGCGCGCGATCCACGCCCGCGGGCCCACGAGCACGCTCCCCACCGGCGCCCCCAGGCCCTTCGACAGGCAGAAGGTCACCGTGTCGGCCGTGGCCCCCCAGTCGGCGGGCGCCACGCCGGTGGCCGCGCAGGCGTTGAAGATCCGGGCGCCGTCGAGGTGCAGGGCCACGACGACCTCGCGCGTGACCTCGAACAGCGCCCGCGCGGCCTCGAGCGGCACGACCGCGCCGCCCCAGAAGTTGTGCGTGTTCTCCACCACGAGCAGCGCCGTGCGCGGGTTGTGCAGGTTGCCCGGCCGGCTGGCGCGCCGCACGGCGTCCGGGTCGAGGCGCCCGCGCGCCGACGGCAGCGTGCGCGTGAGCACGTGCGCGACGGCCGCCGCGCCGCCGGCCTCGTTGTTGTAGGTGTGCGAGCGCTCCTCGACGAGCACCTCCTCGCCCGGACGCGCGTGGACGAGCAGGGCCACCAGGTTGGCCATGGTCCCGCTGGGCAGGAACAGGCCGGCCTCCTTGCCGAACAGCGCCGCTGCGCGCGCCTCGAGCGCCTGGACGGTCGGGTCGTCCTCGAAGACGTCGTCGCCGACCTCGGCCCGGGCCATGGCCTCGCGCATGGCGGGCGACGGCCGCGTCACGGTGTCGCTGCGGAAGTCGCTGACCACCCGGCCGCCGACGAGATGCCCCACGCGCGCCTCCGGCCGCCGATGCTCGGGCAGGCGGCGCGCCGGCGCAAGGCGCCCGCCGGGCGGGCAGGAGTTGCCCGCGGCGGCACCCCCGGGCAGGTCCTGCCCGGCGAGGGCACGAACACGCCCTGGCGCGCAACGACTTCGGTCGGCCCTCCGTCTGCGACGCGGCGCCGCGGGGAGGAACGCCATGGAGATCACCGCGCTGCTCGAGCTGCTCTGCTACGCCGCCGCCGTCGAGCGCGACACCGCCGTCGCGCTCGAGAGCGTCCTGTCGGAGGCGGGGCGAGCCCTGCTCGTCGAGATCGAGCTCGTGGCCCCGCTGAACTGACGGGTCAGCCCGCCCGCTCCGCGACGCCGCCGACGTCGCCGCGGAGCGGCTCGGCGGCGGCGAGCCGCTGGGGGCCGCCGCCGTCGCCCGTCGCCCGCAGGGCGTGCTCGGTGAGCGGGCGAAGGAACTCGGTCAGCTCGGCCGGCACGAGGAGCTTCGTCGCGGGGCTGGCGCCCAGCACCTTCAGCGCGTCGAGGTACTGCAGCGACATGGTCTTGCTGTCGAGGTTGCGCGCCACGGCCAGGATCTTGTCGAGCGCCAGCGCGTAGCCCTCGGCCTTGAGCACCTGCGCCTGCCGCTCGCCCTCCGCCTTGAGGATCGCGGCGCGCTTGTCGCCCTCGGCCACGCGGATCGTGGCGTCGCGCCGGCCGTCGGCGTCGAGGATCACCGCGCGGCGGTTGCGCTCGGCGGACATCTGCTTGGCCATGGCCTCCAGGATCTCGCGCGGCGGCGAGATCTCGCGGATCTCGACCGCGGTGACCTTGATGCCCCAGCGGTTCGTGACCTCGTCCAGCTTGCCGCGCAGCCCCTCGTTGATCTCCTCGCGCTTGGAGAGGACGTCGTCGAGGAGCATGCTGCCGACGATCGCGCGCAGGGTCGTGATCGCGATCCCGCGCGACGCCCCCTGGTGGTCCTGCACGTTCAGCACGCTGGGCAGGGCGTCCACGATCTTGCTGTAGACCAGCAGGTCGATCGAGACGTAGGCGTTGTCGGCCGTGATCGTCGTCTGCGGCGGGATGTCGAAGTAGCGCTCGCGCAGGTCCACGCGCACGCCGCGGTCGATGATCGGGATCAGGATCACCAGCCCCGGCCCGCGCGCGCCGATCACGCGCCCCAGGCGGAACACGACCAGCCGCTGGTACTCCGGCACGATCCGCAGCGCCGAGAGCAGGACGCCGAGGACGATGGCCGCGAGGGCCACGAGGATGAGCCAGCCCAGGAGATCGCCTGCGTCCATCATCGTCCGCTCCCTGCCCCCCCGCCCAGCGCCGCGCGCGCCGGCGCGCGCTGGACCTTGACCGTGACCCCCTCGACGCCGACGACCACCACGTCCTCGCCGGCGTAGATCGGCTTGCCGGCCGTCGCCTCCGCCTGCCAGGGCTCGAGGTCCACGCGCACCGTCCCGAGCGGCGCGAGGTCGGTCACGGCGACGCCTCGCCGCCCGATCAGCGCCTCGACCCCGGTGACCACCGGCTCGTGGCGCGAGCGCAGGGCCGCGCGGACCACGACGAGCGCGAAGGCGCCCGCCCCGCCGAGGCCCAGGCCGACCAGCCAGGGGCTCGGGCGCAGGTCGGGGAGCGCCGGGGACGCCGGCCCGAGCGGCCGGTAGAGGAGGAGCGCGCCGAGGACGAAGGCGACCCCGCCGCCGACGGCGAGGACGCCCACGCCTGGCGTCAGCGCCTCGCCCGCGATCAGCAGCAGCCCCAGGGCGAGGAGGAGGAGGCCCGCCCCGCCGACCGGCAGGTTGCCGATGGCCACGAACCCGACCAGGAGGGCGATCGCGCCGGCGATGCCCGGCACGAGCGCGCCGGGGTTGAACAGCTCGGCGAGGAGGCCGAGGGCGCCGAGCGTGAGCAGCAGGAAGGCCAGGTCGGGGTGGGCGAGCCGCTGCAGGGCCCGCTCGGGCAGGGGCATGGGCCGCTCGACCACCTCGGCCCGCACGACCTGGATGCGCCGGGTGCCGGCGGCGGTCTCGACGACGCGCCCGTGGACCGCGTCGAGCAGCTCGTCGAGGTCGGCCGCGACGAGGTCGACCACGCCGCGGGCGGCCGCCTCGCGGGCCGTGAGCGACAGGCTCTCCCTCACCGCCTGCTCGGCCCACCCGGCGTCGCGCCCGCGCGCCTCGGCCAGCGCCCGCGCCATGGCCGCCGCGTCGTTGACGACCTTGCTCATGGCCACGTCGTCGGCGCCGCCGCCCAGCGCGACGGGGTGCGCGGCGCCGATCGCCGTCTCGGGCGCCATCGCGGCCACGTGGGCGGCCAGCGTCACGAACATGCCCGCCGACGCCGCCCGCGCGCCGGGCGGCGCCACGTGCACCGCCACGGGCGCCGGCGCGCCGAGGATCGCCTGGATCATGTCGCGCATGGCCGTGTCGAGGCCGCCCGGCGTGTCGAGGCGCACGACCACCAGGGCCGCGTCGCCCGCCGCGCGCAGCTCGCGCTCGAGGTACCGGGCGGTGATCGGGTTGATCACGCCCTCGATGTCGAGCACCACCACCGCGCCGCGCGGGGCCGGCGGGGCCGCCGCGGTCCGGGCCGGCCGGGCGGCGAGCCCCGCGGCCCCGAGGACGATCAGCGCCAGCGCCAGCGCGCGGCGAGGACGGGCGAGCGGCGACAAAGGCGCACCTCGCGGCGACCCCCCTCGACGGGTCATCGTACGCGCTCATGGCGCGCCGGGGCCCGTGAGCGTGAGCTCCTCGGTCGTCACACCCCGCGCCGCGAGCAGCGCCAGGAGCACGCCGCTCGGCCAGAGGTGCAGCAGCACCCGCACCCGCGACGTGCCGAGGTGCCACGGCAGCTCCCAGGGGGTCGTGACGTAGGCGAGCACGTACGCGGCGAGCTGCAGGGCCAGCAGCGCGGCCAGCGCGCGGACCGCCAGCGGACGCGGCGGCGGCCGGAGCCCGACGAGGGCCAGCCAGGCGGCCAGCGCCGCCGCCGGCCAGAGCAGGAGCAGCGCCGCCCCGCCCAGGCTCCGGGCCACGAGCGCCCACCGGGCAGGCTCGAGCAGGCGCGCCCCCGTCGACGCGCCCTGAGCCAGGAGCAGGTCGTTGGGCGGCGTGGCCGCCGCGTGGAGCGCCAGGGCGAGCAGGGCCGGCGCGGCGCCGAGGAGCGCGAGCCCGACCGCCCGCCCGCGCGCGGCCGGGGCGACGAGCGCGGCGCCGCCGACGAGCCCGCCGAGCGCCACGAGGCCCTCGTTCTTCGTCCAGGCCGCCAGCCCGGCGGCCAGGCCGACCAGG
>JAHBXY010000035.1 GCA_019636275.1 Planctomycetota bacterium
GACCTTGGCCGGGGCGGGGGCCGGGGCGGGACGCTCGTCAGCGGCAGGCGCGGCGGCCGGGGTCGGCGCGTCGTCGACCGTCGCCGCCTTCTTCCTGCTGGTCCGCTTCGCCGGGGCGGCCTCGACGACGTGGACCGCGTCCTCCGCCGGGTCGCCGGCCGGAGCCTCGACCGGGTCGTCGACGGGGGCCTCGACCCGCGCCCGGGTCGCCGGCTTCTTCGCCGCGGCCTTCTTCGCCGCCGGCGACTTCGCCGCGGCCTTGCGGGTCGTGGCCTTCTTGGTCGCGGCGGCCTTCGGCGCGGCGGCGGCCTTCTTCGTCGCGGTCGCCCGCGTCTTCTTGGCCGCCTTGGCGGCCTTCTTGGCCACCTTCTTCGCCTTCTTCGCGCCGGCCTTGGCGGCCCTCGCGGCCTTCTTCGCGCTCACGCGGGGCCCCTGTCGTCGTGCTCGTTCGGCGTCATCGCGAACCACCCCTCCGGGCGGCCCCCCCGAGCACCTTGCCCGAGGTGGCCTCCGCGCGCCAGGGTGCTCGTGTCACCCGCCACGTCGGGACGGGGGTGACGACTCGCGGCGCCCCTGGCATGGTAATGCGCGTCGGCGAGGAGGGGACATGCAGCGGACGACCCTGGCGACCGTCGTGACGCTCGCGCTCGCGGCGGCGACCCCTTGCGCGGCCGGCGAGCCGCACCTCGACTACGCCGTCGACGAGGCGGGGGCGCTCTACGCGCTCGACCTCGCCGCGCTGACGACGCGGCGGATCGGCCACATCCAGGCCGGCGACGAGCGGCCGGTGCTCGGCGACCTCGTGGCCACGCCGGACGGCTACCTCTACGGGTTCTCCGAGGCGAGCGTCTACCTGATCAACCTCACGGACCCCACGCGCTCGCAGAAGGTGGGCGACCACGGGCTCGACAACCCCTACGGCGTGGGGCTCGGGCCGCGCGGGCTGGTCTACGCCATGACCCGCGACGGCCGCGTGTTCGTCGTCGACCCCACCACGGCCCGGTCGCGCGAGGTCGGGGCGCTCGGCGGCGGCTTCCGGGCCTCGGGCGACATGGCCCTCATGGGCGAGGTGTTCTACGCCTCGGTGAAGGACCCCGGCCGCGTCGAGCACCTCGTCACCGTCGACCCTCGCACCGGGGCCGCGGCGCACGTGGCGGCGTTCACCGACGCGATCACCGGCGCGCCGATCACGAACGTGTTCGGGCTCCTCGCCCGCCAGGGGGCGCTCTACGCGATGACGTCCGCCGGCGACATCTTCCGGGTCGACCCGGCGACCGCCCGGTGCACGCTGCTCGCGCGCACCGGGATCCGCTGGTGGGGCGCGACCGAGTACCTGCGGCTGTGATCAGTCCCTGGCGGCGCGCTCGGGAGAGAGGAAGCCGAAGCGGGCGTGCGCCCGCGCGAGCGCGACCCGGACCAGCTCCTCCTGGAAGGCGATGCGCTCCGACTCCCACCGGGTCGGGCTCAGCCCGCTCCCGGGCCCCACCCCGAGCACGCTGTCGAGCAGGGCCACGGCCAGGTTGAGCGGCAGGAGGGGCGTCCAGACGACGGTCGTGAGCTCGCCGCTGACCTCGGTCCGCCCCAGGTCGCGCCCGAGGCCGTCGCGGACGTGGAGCGTGGCGGTGTGCACCCTCGACCAGGGGAACGGCAGGCAGCCCAGCGTCAGCGCGCCGGGGATCGCGGACAAGCCCAGGGGTGGGTTGGTCACCTCGAGGGAGATGTCGAGGAAGTAGTCGACGGTCGTCTCCGCGCAGCCGCCGACGTCATAGGTGACGCTCGAGAAGAGGCCCGAGCTGAACGGCGCGCGGAAGGCCGGGTGGAACCGGTCCTGCGTGCCCGCGTCAGCGAGGGCGTGGCGCATGCGCACCGCGGCGGTCGGGCGGGGAGGAACCATCTCGACGTCGGGCGGCAGGGCCAGGAGCGGCCAGTCGGCGCGCTCGGGCTCGTCGGAAGCGAGCTGGGCGAAGCCGCATCCCGTCGTCGCGGGGAGGGCCAGCACGAGGACGAGCCGCGCGAGGCGGCCAGCGGTGAGTCGGGTCACGAGGTCACGCTCCTTGGTGCGTTTCGTTCATGTCAGGGGGGCCGCGACCTGCGCGGCGTCATCCCCAGTTGTCCGCCGCACCCCGGGGACCTAGAGGCCCGGCCGAAAATGCGCCAAGCAGGTGCCTCGGACGGGCCGGGCCGGGCCGACTCCGGCCGGGGGTCCCTGTGCTCGGCCGCCGATCCACCCGCAAGTCCTCGTGATGTGAGATAGCCGCGGCCGAGCACACGGATCCCCCGGCATCAGCGATGAGGCTAGAGGGCCGGCAGGAAGGCCGCGAAGCGGCTTCCTGCCGGACCTCTGGCGCCGCTCCTTCGGCCCCTCGTAACCCCAGGCCCCGCCACGTCAGGGTCGGCCGAGCCTGGCGATCCATAGCGTGCGACGATCGGCGGCCGTGACCCGGCTGCTGTTCGCCACGGACCCGCACGGCAACGCCTCCGCTTACGACGACCTGCTGGCCCGCGCGCGCGACCTCGACGTGCAGACGCTCGTCCTCGGCGGCGACCTCTTGCCCCTGGCGCATGGCGGCGACCGCCTCGCGGCCCAGCTGCGCTTCGCGCGCGAGTGGCTCCCGGCCTGGCTCGCGCGCGCGCGCGCGCAGGGCGCGCGCGTGTTCGCCGTCCTGGGCAACGACGACTGGGCCTGCTGCGCCCCGCACCTCGAGCGATGCGATGGCCTGACCCTCCTGCACGGGCGCGCCGCGCCGCTCGACGAGGGGCGCTGGATCGCCGGCTACCCCTGCGTGCCGGTGACGCCGTTCTCCATGAGCGACTGGGACCGCCTCGACGCGCCCGGCTGGCGGCCGCCGCGACCGCCGAAGAACGTCGTCCTGAGCGAGGTCGTGGGCGACGGCGGCCGCCTCCGCGCGGCGACGCTCGAGGAGGTGGCCGCGCGCCCGACGATCGAGGAGGACCTCGAGGCCCTCGCCGGCCGGAGCGACCCCGCGCGCACCGTCTACGTCGTCCACACGCCGCCCTGGGGCACGCCGCTCGACGTCATGCACGGCGGCGCGCACATCGGCAGCCGCGCCCTGCGCGCGTTCGTCGACCGGCGCCAGCCGCCGCTGACCCTGCACGGGCACGTGCACGAGTCGCCGCACCTCACCGGGCGGATCGACGACCGCGTCGGGCGCACGCTCGTCGTCAACCCCGGCGCCAGCCGCCAGCGCCTCCGCGCGGCCCTCGTGGACCTCGACCGCCTCTCCGACGGCGCGCGCCTGGTGACCTGACTACTTCTTGCCCTCTCGCTGCAAGAAGGTGAGCACGATCTTGGGGTCCTTGCGGATCGCCATCATGCCGATGCGCAGCGCCATGCGCAGGAGGACCTGCTCCGGGAAGGGCGAGTCCTCGACGAGGTCGTCGATCGCCTGGCGGTCCTCGGCCGTGAGGCCCTCCACGCTCACCGTGTGCTCGCCGTTCCCCATGTCACTTCCCCCTGGCGACCAGGCTACCCGCTGACCCCGACCGGGAGGGTCCTCGACCGCAAGCCCGGGGCCGCCGCGCAAGTCGCGGCCCGCCCGGCGGGGGGTGACGCGCAGCGGCGATCAGGTGACGCCCTCAGTCGGTCCGGGGACGGTCGGCGTCGTCGGGGGGGTCGCCGGGGCCGGGGTCGTCGTCGAACTCGATCGCCTCCGGCCCGGCCGGCTCGGCCGCGTCGGCCGCCTCGAGCGCGCGGAGCAGGCGGCGGCGGCGCCAGAGGTGCCGCGCGATCGCCAGGAGCGCCAGGACCCCGGCGATCGTCCAGACGGTCAGGCTGCGCAGGAGGACCTCGGCGAGCGAGTACTCCGCCCGCAAGGCAGCGCGCCAGGCCGCCTCGGCCTCGTCCAGCGCCAGGCCGCGGGCGTCGCCGACGGCCTCGTCGACCGGCGCGCCTCGGGCGAGGGCCGCGACCAGGCGCAGGACGCCGCCGCCCTCCGGGCCGTCGAGCCAGCCGACGAAGCTCAGGGCGATCAGGTAGGCCCGCCCGACCCCGTGCGGCGGGAAGGCCTCCGCCAGGCCCTCGAGCGCGGGCAGCTCGTCGTGCGCGACGAGCCCGCCGAGCGTCAGCACCTCGTCCCGCGTGGGCCGCCGCCCGCTCGACCACTCGGCCAGCCCCTCGTTGAGCCAGCGCGGCAGCCGCGCCCCCCTCGCCGCCTCGACCTGCCCGAGCGCCAGGTGCGCCAGCTCGTGCGCCAGCGTGGCCTCGAGGCCGGCGACCGTGCCCTCGGCGATCCCCCGCTCGCGCACGACGACCACGCCCTGGCCGGGGAACGCCACGGCCAGGGCGTCGGCGTGCGTGCGCCCGGCGCCGAGCGCCTCGAGCCGCCGGGCGAACTCGGCGTCGGTCGGGGCGAGGACCGCGCGCGGCCGCGGCGGGACCGGCAGGCCGAGGCCCGCTTCGACCCGCTCGACGGCGCCGTCCCAGGTGGCCCGCAGCCGGGCGGCCGTCGGGCCGGAGACGCTCGTGCGCTCGAGGACGTAGGCGCCCTCGTCCGTGACCTCGTAGCCGGGCGCCTGGGCGCAGGCGACGGAGGCCAGCGCGGCCAGCGCGTACAGCGCGCCGCCCGCGGCGCGAGCGCCGCGGGCGGTGAGCGTCGTCGTTCCGAGGCGGCCGGCCAGCCTCAGACGTCCGGGTTGTCCTCGTCGGCCGCCGCCGCCACGAGGGCGCCGCGGGCCACCGAGGTGAACGGGTCGTCGGCGCGGCGCACGTTCTTGATGGGGATGGGGAACTGCATGCGCCCCAGCTCCTCGCGCACCACGTCGATGAAGCCGCCGATCTTGCTCGTGCCGCCGGCGAAGACCATGTCCACCGGCTCGGGGAACTGCGGCATGTCCTCCGACGACTCGAACCGCTTCTTGATCTCGTTGAGCGTGTAGCGGATCAGCTCGCGGTAGTAGACGTCGATCGCCTGCTCCTCGCGCGTGCGCGGGTTGCGCAGGTCGACGCCCTTCTCCTTGATCGCCGTGGCGCGCGACGCCTTGATGCCGAGCACCTTGGCCACGTTGCGGTCGATCCAGTCGCCGCCGCGCGCCGTCGAGAACGAGAGCGCGGGCAGCGTCTTGTACGACACGCAGATGTTGAACATGCCGCCGCCGCAGGAGATCCCGACGCCCGTGAAGTCGTCCTCGTCGAGCTCCGCGAACACGACGCAGTGACCCTCGAGGATGTCCTTCGGGTTGTAGCCCAGCTTCCGCAGCAGGTCGTTGAAGATGCCCTTGTGGTAGACCACGTTCATGTCGAAGTCGATCGGCTCGGCGGGCACCGAGTAGTAGACGACCTCGTTCTGGACCTGCGGCGCGCCGAGCAGGCGGTCGATGAGCAGCTTCTCGATCGGGAGCGCGTCGGTCTCCTTCGGGCTGATCATGCCGTCCTGCATCGGCCGGCGCGTCTCGCGGTTGTAGATGTTCGCGAGGTCGAACGCCGGGTCGCCGATCACGACCATCTTGTTGTTCAGGACGACGTACTGCACGTCCATCTTCGTGAGCATGTTGCGCGTGAAGTCGTTCTGCTCGATGTCGATGAACGCGTTGCGCTGCGCCTTGATGATGACGTTGCCCTCGAAGTCCTGGACCGCCGACAGCAGGTTGGCGGTGCCCACGTCGAGGCCCTTGCCCGGGCGGAGCCGCGGCTGGGCCGCCGACGGGTTGTGCTGCCGGGGCGCGGTCGCCGGCCCGAAGTCGATGCTGGGTCTCTCGCTCATGCTCCTGGTCCTGTCTCCATGAACGCGGTGTGCGTGCGGTGTGTTGGTCTGCGGGGCGGCAGTCTACTACGAGCTAGCCCTTGTTGCCGCCCCGGAGGTTCTTCAGCTTCGAGAGCTTGTCCTTGACACCCGCGGCCGCCTGCTCCTTGACCGCGATGTCCTTGATGTTCGTCTCGACCTTGACCTGGTCCTGCTCGGCGAAGATCGCCGCGGCGTGCTCCGCCGTGAGCTCCAGGTAGTCGGTGCCCACGCCGCCCTTGCCGGCGGCCGAGCCGGCCATCTTGCGCAGCGAGTCCTGCAGCCCCTGCTGCAGCGACTTGAAGTGCTTCTGCAGGTCGGCCGGGTCCTGGGGGGCGTTCTTGGCCTGGACGAGCGTCGACGCGAGCGTCTGGAACATCTCGCGGTTCTTCTCCGCGTTGCGCTCCATCTCCATGCGCATGCGCTGGAGCTCCTGCGCGTCGACGGAGCCCATGCCGGAGGCGCGCGGGTTCTGCTCGACCTCCTCGAGCTCGCGCTTGAGCCGGGCCACCTCGCCCTCGAGGCGGGCCACGTCCTCCTGCAGGCCGGCCGCCTTGGAGCGCAGCCGCGACTCGGACTCCTCCAGCTCGTCGGCGTGGCGCCGGTAGCGCGTCGAGCGCGTCTCGATCTCCTGCAGCTCCGCCTCGTGCTGCGCCTTGGCCCGGGCCAGCGCCTGCTCGTGCTCCTCGCGCGGCACGGCCCCGTCGGCCGAGCGCAGCTTGGCCTCGGCGGCCTCGACCTTGGCCTCGGCGCGGGCCAGCCGCTGCTGCAGCGCGGCGTGCTCCTCGCGCGAGACCATGTGCTCGGAGGCCTCGGCCTTGGCCTCGGCGCGCGCCAGGCGCTGCTGCAGCGCCCCGTGCTCCTCGCGCGAGACCATGTGCTCCGCGGCCTCGGCCTTGGCCTCGGCGCGCCGCAGGCGCTCCTGCAGGTCCTGGAGCTGCGACTCGTACTTGCGCTCGGCGAGCTGCTGGCCCTCGAGGCCCTTCTCGAAGAGCTGCTGCTTCTCGGTCAGGAAGGCCTGCTTCTCGCGCAGGACCGCCTGACGCTCGGCCGCGAGCTGGCGGTTGACCTCGGCCAGCTTGGCCTCGAGGTTCTTGTGCGCCTGCTGGAGCGTCTCCTTCTCGGCCTCGATCCGCTGCGACTCCTGCTGGATCTCGCGCATGGCCGACATCTGCTGGTCGACCTCGGCGCGGGCCTCCTTGATGATCCGCTCGCGCTCCTCCTCGCTCATCCCCGCGCCGCGGGGCTGCTTGGCGAGCACGTTCTGGACGGCCTTGAAGATCAGCTGGTTGATGTCGCCGGCGCGCAGGACCTTGACCTGCCGGAACCCCTTCTTCTCCAGGTCCCGCAGGCTGACCTTCGACGTGCTCTTCTCGATGACCTTGCGGACGTCGAGGACTTCTCGGTTGAGCTCTGGATCCATCGAGCGACCGCTCCCGTCCTCGCCGCCCTCGGCCTGATCCCGCACGCCGGGGTGGCTCCGAGCGTAAGACCAAATGAGGCTACCCTTTTCCCCCGGGGCGACGCAACGGCCGTGATCCCTCGACCCCGCCGAGGCCCGGGCCCGGTCGGGACTTGGGTTAGCTCCTCCCCCTGGCCGCCGCCACCTCGGTCGGCCGACGCTGCGCCCCGGGGCCGTGCGCGGCGAAGGCCAGGAGCGACAGGGCCTCCCCCAGGTCCCGCGCCCGCCGCGGGGGCCGCAGGGCTCCCAGGCGCCGGGCGAGGTCGGCGGGGACGGCGGCGCGCCGCCACGACGCGTCGGGCCGGGCCGCCCGCTCGGCCCAGGGCCCGCGCCCGGCGACCTCGTGGTCGACCGCCTCGACCGCGTCCTCCAGGCGCGAGAAGTGGGCCACCTTCCGGCCGTCGACGAGCACGTGGTAGCGGTCGGCCCGCCGGGCGCCGTTCGCCAGCACGAGGAACTCGGTCGCGCGCCCGGCCCGCCGCTCGACGTGCAGCGCCAGCCCCCGGCTGCCGAGCGACGCCCAGGCGTTCGCCGAGATCGCCGCCACCTCGGGGTCGACGCGCAGGGTCAGCGGGTCGAACGCCGCCGCCCGGCGCTGGATCTCCCCCAGCGTGATCGCCCCCGGCTCGACCTCGAGGCCCGGCGCATCCCCGAGGGCCTCGCTCCAGCCGCGGGCGGCCTCGTCGGCCCGCCCCCCCTCGAGGTCGAAGCCGCTCGGCAGGCCGAAGAGCGTGGGCAAGGTCACGAGCGGGATGCTCGACGCGTCGACGAAGTCGAGGATCAGGCAGTCCTGCTTGCCCGGCGCCGGCCGCGTGCCGCGCCCGACGCACTGCGCGTAGACCGCCTGCGACCGGGTCGGCCGGGCCATGGCCACGCACGAGACCTCCGGGTCGTCGAAGCCCTCGGTGAGGACGCCGACGTTCGTCAGCGCGCTCAGCTCGCCCCGGCGGAAGCGCGCCAGCAGGTCGGCCCGCACGTCGGGCCGGAGCTCGCCGTGGACCGTGCCCGCCGGCACGCCGACCGCGTTGAGCGCCCGCGCCAGCCGCCGGGCGTGGGCCACCGTCACGCAGAACACGATCGAGCGCCGGTCGCGCGCCAGCTCCTGCAGCGAGCGGGCCACGAGGGCGTTGCGCTCCTCGATGTCGACCGCCTCGGCCAGCTCGTCGACGACGAAGTCCTGCCCGCCCGCGCACACCGCCGACAGGTCGGCCGCCGTCGCGATCCGGTAGCCGCGCAGCCCCACGAGGTAGCCCTCGGCGATCATCTGCGGCAGGTCGCGGCTGTAGACGATCTCCTCGAACACCGCGTCCAGCCCCTGCCCGTCGGCCCGCGCCGGCGTGGCCGTGAAGCCGAGGAGCGTCCCCTCCCAGCCAGGGTCGAAGGCGCCGAGCGACCGGAGCACGCGCTGGTTGTCGTCGGCGACCGCGTGGTGGCACTCGTCGTAGACGACGAGCCCCACGCGCCGGTTGGCCATGAGGCGCGCCAGGCGCGCGTCGTGCAACGACCGGATCGAGCACACGACGACCTTCGCGTCGTCCGGCGCGCGCCGCTCGGCCTGCTCGATCGCCACCGCCCGCTCGTCGCCGAGCGCCCGGGCGAGCTTCTCCCGCGCCTGCTCGAGCAGCTCCGCCCGGTGCGCGAGCACGAGCACCTGCCGGCGCGCGAGCCGCGCCAGGCGCGAGAAGATCACCGTCTTGCCCGCGCCGGTCGGCAGGCACACGACCTGCCGGCGCACACCGCGCTTGCGGGCGGCGATCACGGCCGCGACGGCCTCCTCCTGGTAGGGGCGGAGCTGCATGGTTCGTGTCCTGTCCGGGTGGGCAGGATACACGGCGCCACCGACAACATTCGGGGCGGTCCGACGGTTCACCCCCGTGCGTTTGGTTCACCACAGAGGAGCAGAGGAAGCAGAGGTCGCCCTGCGCTGGAGGAGGCCGACCGCTTGAACCGCCTCCGCATCGAGCCACCAGACGAGACTCGAGGCTGGTCGGTCCTGCGCCGCAGATCAACCGCGGGCGGGGAGGGCACGGAGCGCTGGACGCAGAGGACCCCCGGTGGCGGACGGGCGACCCCTCCCACGACCTGCTCGGTGTCCTCGTCCTCGTGCCGATCCTGGTCGGCTGGGCAGAAGGCAGGGCCATATCATCTGCGGTGGCCGCGCACGCGCGCTTGCGGGGAACGACCGTCGCGCGGGCGGGCTCCTGCCCCCGCCGACGGGTCCCGACGAGGAGCCGAGGGAGCGGACGCGCCCCCCCTGGCTCGGATCATTCATGACCGCGTAACGACATCCGCACCGCACCTGCACGGAACCCTGAACGATCCTCGCCAGACCGTCGGCCACCTCGCTCGGGGCTCGGCGCTCGTCGACGACACCGTGTCGCGACCGGCCCGGGGTTCGCCGAGCCCCTCGCTCGGGCACCGCCCGGATCATGCACTCTCATGGCTCGACCTTCACGCGAGGTGACGACCTCCACTCGTGCATGATCCAGGCTCGCGGAGGGCGCCCTCTGCTTCCTCTGCTCCTCTGTGGTGAAACCCTCTTCAGGTGATCCGGTCGCCGGGGCCGGCGCCCTCGTCGAACGTGCACACGCGCACGCCCTCCGCCCCGCCGGCCGCCAGGACCATGCCCTCGGAGAGGCCGAACTTCATCTGCCGGGGCTTGAGGTTCACCAGCACCGCCACGCGCTTGCCGACGAGGACGGCCGGGTCGGGGTAGGAGGCGCGGATCCCGCTGAACACCTGCCGCGGCCGCCCGTCGCCGAGGTCGACCTCGAGGCGCAGGAGCTTGTCGGCCTGCGGCACGACCTCGGCCACCTTCACCACGCCGACGCGCAGGTCGAGCTTCTGGAAGTCCTCGATCCCGACCTCGGCCGCCGGCTCGGGCGCCTTGGCCTTCTCCTTGGGCTTCTTCGGCTCCTTGGCCGGCTTCGGCGCGGGCGCCGGCTTCGCCTCCTGCGTGCCCGTGAGCTTGGCCTCGAGCTTGGCCCACGAGTCGCGCAGGGTGACCGTGCGGTTGAACACCGGCCGCCCCGGGCGGCTGTCGGGGTCGACGCAGAAGTAGGCCAGCCGCTCGAACTGCACCCCGTCGCCCGGCTTCACGCTGGCCAGCCACGGCTCGCCGCGCCCCTCGACGGTCACGAGCGAGTCGGGGTTCACCTCGTCGAGGAAGGACACGCCCTCGGTCGTCCCCGGCTCCTCGACCCGGAACAGCCGGTCATAGAGCCGCGCCTCGAGCGGGATCGAGCGCTCGGCCGAGACCCAGTGGAGCGTGCCCTTGACCGTGCGCCCGTCGGGCGCGTTGCCGCCCCACGACCCCGGGTCCATGGTGCAGCGCAGCTCGACCACCTGCCCCTGGTCGTCCCGGACGACCTCGTCGCAGGTGATCAGGCAGGCGTAGCGCAGGCGCACCTCCTTGCCCGGGGCGAGGCGGTACCACTGCTTGACCGCCTCCTCGCGGAAGTCGTCGCGCTCGACCAGGAGCGTGCGCGTGAAGGGCACCTTGCGGCTGCCGGCCGCCGGGTCCTCCGGGTGCAGCGGGCAGTCGAGCTCGCGCACCTCGCCCTCGGGGAAGTTCGTGATCACGACCTTCAGCGGGCGCAGCACGGCGTTGAGCCGCGGGGAGCGCCGGTTGAGGTCCTCGCGCACGTAGTACTCGAGCAGCCCCACGTCGACCGTGCTGTCGGCCTTGGCCACGCCGATCCGCTCGCAGAAGGCGCGGATCGCCTCGGGCGTGTAGCCGCGCCGGCGCAGGCCCGCGAGCGTCGGCATGCGCGGGTCGTCCCAGCCGCGCACGACGCCCTCGCGCACCATCTCCGCCAGCTTGCGCTTCGACATGACCGTGTAGGTCAGGTTCAGGCGCGCGAACTCGAGCTGCCGCGAGCGGAACACGCCGGCCTTCTCGATGCACCAGTCGTAGAGCGGCCGATGCGCCTCGAACTCGAGCGTGCAGATCGAGTGGGTGATCTGCTCGATCGCGTCCGAGAGCGGGTGCGCGTAGTCGTACATGGGGTAGATGCACCAGGTCGTGCCGGTGCGGTGGTGCGGCGCGTGGCGGATCCGGTAGAGGAGCGGGTCGCGCAGGTTCATGTTCGGCGAGTTGAAGTCGATCTTGGCCCGCACGACGTGCGCGCCGTCGGGGAACTCGCCCGCGCGCATGCGCCGGAGGAGGTCGAGGCTCTCGGCGACCGGCCGGTCGCGGTAGGGGCTCGGCCGCCCCGCGATGTAGTAGTTGCCGCGGTGCTCGCGGATCTGCTCCTCCGAGAGGCTGTCGACGTAGGCGTCGCCCTGCTCGATCAGCCGCTCGGCGATCCGGTAGAGCTCCTCGAAGTAGTCCGAGGCGAAGAACACGGCGCTGGGCTCGAAGCCCAGCCAGCGCACGTCGGCCTGGATCGCGTCGACGAACTCCGTCTCCTCGGTGGTCGGGTTCGTGTCGTCGAAGCGCAGGTTGCACGTGCCGCCGAACTCGCGGGCGACCCCGAAGTCGAGGCAGATCGCCTTGGCGTGGCCGATGTGCAGGTAGCCGTTGGGCTCGGGGGGGAAGCGGGTGGCCACCCGCCCGCCGTGCTTGCCGGCCTGACGGTCCTCGACGACCAGGTCGCGGATGAAGTTGCTGGGCGGCGCGCCCTCGTCGGGCTTCTGCGTGTCGTTCATGGGGGTCTCGGGGATGAAGCCGCCCAGGTTACCGGACGCCTGCGCTTCGCGCGGGACGACGTGGCCTGGGGAGGGACCCGGTGCCATGATCCGGTGTGGTCTGGGACGACCCAGCGCGCGGGGCCCTGAGCGATCGCGGCGCGGTGGCGCTCCGGCGCCTCGTGGACGGCTGCCTGGGCGTCCTCCTGCTCCTGACGGTCGCGCTCGGGCTGCTCTGGGCGTGCCGGGGGCAGCTCCCCCGCGCGCTGGAGGAGTTCGCCGAGGCGGCGGTCGTCTATCCGGCCGCGCTGTTCGCGCTCGTCCTCTTCTTCCGCGTGCGGGCCGGATCGGACCTGGACGTGGACCTCCCGGCCGTGGTCGCGCGGCGCGTGCTCCTCCTGCGCGGGGTGGTCGGGCGCCTCGAGGGCGGGCTCCTGCAGCGCTCCCGGCATCACGCGACCGTCGCGGGCCACCTCGACGGGCAGCCGGTGGGCGTCCGGGTGTGGGTCGACCCGGCCGTCGAGCCGCCGGTCTGCGACTCGCTCGTGTGTCACGTCGTCTTCGACGGCGCCCTGCGCTGTCGCCTCGAGCGCCGGAGGACCGAGGCGGAGAAGCGCGGCGACGCCGCGGGCGGTCCGCCGAAGCCCACCGACGACGACTGGCTGACCGTCGAGGGCGAGGCGCCGCGGGCGGTGCGCCGCGACCTGGCGACGCGCCGCGAGCTGCTGGCGCTGTTCGACACGTGCAAGCTCACGCGCGTCGTGTTCGACCACGACGGCCTGACGGCGGAGGTGCCCGCCAACGCCTACAACCTGGAGCCGGTCCGGGTCGCCGCGCTCCTGCGCCGCCTGATCGCCTTCTGCCGCGCCTGCGACGTGATCCCTCGCGTCACCACGGCCCAGGTCGCCGTCGCGCCGCGCGCGTCGGCGGAGACCTGCCCCTACTGCCGCGACGAGATCCACCCCGGCGCGCGGGCCCACTGCCACGCCTGCCGCACGCCCCACCACGACGCCTGCCTCGACGAGGCCGGCTGCACGGTCCTCGGCTGCCGCGGCGCGCGGCCCCGCGGCGAGCGGGCGCGGGCGTAGGTCAGTCGTCAGCCAGCGCGCCGAGGAGGGCCAGGGAGGCCGCCAGGCCGCCAGGGCGCTCGGCGACGAGGTCGCGGACCGCGTCGTCGACCCGGGGCGCGGGCGCGGCGGCGGGGGGCGCGGAGACGAGGGGCGAGGGTGGGCGCTGCAGGGCGCGCTGGCCCCGGCGCCGGCGAGCGCCGCGAGGAGCAGCGCGGCGACGCGCGCCAGGCGGCCCGGCCAGCGGCTTGGCGCGCGGGCGCGGGTGGCGAGCACCGCCTCGAGCGCCGGCGCGGGCGATCGCCGTCGGGCGGCGCGGCGAGCGCGGCGCGCAGGCGCTCGAGGAGCGCGCGCGTGGCCTCGGCCTCCGCCCGGCAGGCGGCGCAGGCGGCGAGGTGTTCGTCGAGGCCCGGCGGGCGCCGGAGGGCGGCGTCGCCGCTCAGGGCCTCGGGCAGCAGGTCGCGGGCGTCGTCGCAGGTCATGGTCGTCCCTCGGCGTGGGCGGCGCTCGCGCGCCCGAGCAGGTCGCGGAGGCGGTCGAGGGCGCGCCGCAGGTGCACCTTCGCCGCCCCCTCGGAGATCCCCAGCGCGCGGGCCAGGGCGGGGAAGCGCTCGCCCTCGACCACGCGCAGGAGCACGACATCGCGCTGGCGCGGCGAGAGCGCCTCGAGCGCGTCGCGCACGCGCGCGAGGTCGTGATCGTGGTCGTGATCGGGGTCGACGGCGCGCGGGTCGTCGGACGCAGGCGCCGCGCCGCGCCGCCCGAGCGCCGCGCCCTCGCGGCGGCGGCGGCGCAGGGCGTCGAAGGCCAGGCGCCAGGTGACGGCGCGCAGCCACGGCCCCGGGTCGCCGCGCACCTCGTCGAGGCGCGCGTGGAGGCGCACGAAGGCCTCCTGGCACGTCGCGGGCCGCGTCCGCGTCGCCGAGGACCCGCGCGGCCAGCGCCGTGACGCCGCGCGCGTGCGCCGCGTGGGCGGCGGCCACGACGTGCTCGCGGGCGTCGCGCGGGCCGCTCACGGGCGCAGGACCGCCACCGCGCGCAGGACCTGCGGCCGGTCGTTCAGGGCCGCGCCGTCGAAGCGGAACACGGCCGTGCGCCCGCCGTCCTCGAGCGCCTGCGCGTCCGAGAGCGCGACGGGGCCGGGGAAGGTCACGCGCACGACGAAGCGCTCGTCCTGCAGGTCCTCGGTGGCCTCGAGGCGCGCCCGCTCGAGGTCGAACGCGCGGGCCAGGGCGTCCTCGAGCGCCGCGCGCGCGCCCGCCGGGGCGCCCTCCGCCAGCGCCGCGTCGACGCCGCCGGCGGCCAGGGCGGCGCGGCGCGTCTCGGCGCGGTAGCGCGCGCCTCGAGCGCCACCTGTCGGCGCGCGGCGCCTTGAGGAGGCGCGCCAGGTCGTCGACGCGCCAGGCGCCGTCGAAGGCCGCGCCGTAGGCCGTCCGCGCGCGCAGGCCCCGACGGGCCGCCGCGGCCGGGTCGTCGTCGGGCGCCGCCGCGGCCAGGGCCCGCTCGAGCAGGGCCTGGCCCTTGGCGCGCTCGAAGGCGAGGAGGCCCGCGAGCGCCTCGCGCCGCTGCGCCTCGTCGAGGCGCCCCGGCTCCTTGCCCGCGAGGCGCTCGCGCGTCGCGCGCGGCAGGTGGTCCTCGAGCAGGCGCTCGCGCCAGGCCCACGCGCGGGCCTCGTAGCGCCGCTCGAACGTGTAGCGCGTCGCCCCGTCGGGGAGGCGCTCGGCGACGAGCGACGTGCTGAAGCGCAGCGACGCCTCGTCGCCGGGCTGACCAAAGCCCTCGGGCACGTCGGCCGCGCGCGCGAAGCGCGCCCGCGCCTCGCGCACGCGGTCGACCTGCCCGTCGTCGCGCGGGGCGTCCAGCTCGGTCACCTGCCAGGGCGGCCCCGACGGCAGGGCGTCGCCGCCCGGGGCGAAGTCGCCCGGGTCGCCCTTGAAGACGTGGACGACGTCGAGCGCGCCGTCGGGCAGGACCGTGATCCGCTCCTCGCGCTCGAGGCAGCCGGGGAGGGCGAGCAGGCCGACGAGGCCGAGGACGGGGGCGAGGCGCGCCATGGCAGGGCTCCTGGTTCTACCGTCCTGGACGCGCGAGGCCCGCGGATCGATGACAGGCGCACGGAAGTTGCGGTGGGAACGACCTTCCGGACGCCGTTTCCCGGATCCGGGCATCGGCCGTCACGCCCGTGTCCAAGGCGCTGATCCGTGGGCACTTGCGCTCGGGGCGCCGGTTTGCTGCCGGGGCCGCCCGGAGGCAGGATGCCGGGTCGCCGGGCAGGGCTGGTCGGTCTGACGCTCGCGCTCGCCCTCGCCGGGTGCGGCGCCGACGCGGACCGCGGCGTGCCCGACGACGGGGTGGCCCCGGTCGACACGGCGCAGGTCGCGGGCGGCGACGACGTGCAGCGCGAGTGGCTGGCGCAGGTCCGGGCCGAGGGCCTCGACCTCCTGCTCGCGCCCGGCTTCGACGGCCTCGACGAGGCCGGGCCGGTGGCGTCGTTCGGCCAGCCGGCGCCGGCGATCGGCGAGTCGGCGCGCTGGATCGACCGCACCACCCCGACCGCGCTCCTCGACAGCGCGCTCGCGGCGCTCGCGGCAGAGGACGTGGCGGCGCTGGCCCGCCTCTCGCGGCCGCGCGACGAGCGCCCGACCCTCGACGAGGACGACGCCCTCGACGCCGAGCGGCGCTTCCTGGCCCCGGCCGTCCAGCCCTACTGGCGCCGCGTCGTCAGCGCCGCCCGGCTGGGCGAGGTCTCCGTCCGGCCAGGGCACGCGCCCGACGAGGCGCTGCTCGAGGTCCACGTGGGGGGCGCCGCCGGCGCCTACCTGATCCGACTGCGCAAGCGAGGTGACGGGTGGTATCTCGCCGGCTAGGCCTCTTCGCCGCCGCGGCCCTGCTGCTCGTCCTCGTGGGCGCGCCGCGCGCCCGCACCGTCCCGACGGTCGACCCGGGGCCGTTCTGGCCGCTGCGCGTCGGCCACGCCGGGCAGGCGTTCAGCGACGCCCTCCCGCGCGGCGCCGCCTACCGCCTGGCCACCGGCCGCCTGGCGCCCGGGCTGCGCCTGAGCGCCACGGGCGAGGTCGACGGCACGCCCACGCAGCCGGGCGTGTTCGAGGCCGTGCTCGAGGCGCGCGAGCCCAGCGGCGTCACCTACCCCGTGCGCGTGCAGGCGACGATCCGCGACGCGGCCGAGCGCGACCTGGCCGGCCCCGCCCGCTCCTTCGAGGCCGCCGGCCCGTGGTCGACCGCGCAGCAGGACCTGCGCGTCGACGTGCGCAGCACCTTCGACGGGCGCCTCGTGCGCACGGCCGTGCGCCTGACGCTGCCCGTCGGGCTGGGGCGGCCGGCGCCCCTGCTCCTCTACCACCGCGGGCGCGGCTTCGACCACGACAGCTACAACGCCTTCCACAGGCTGATCGCCTCGCACGGCGTGGCCGTGGCGAGCATCGAGGACCGGCTGTCGTTCGCCGGCCACAGCTTCAACGCCGGCGACCGCGAGTACGACGTGTTCCGCGCCGAGCTGGGCATGCAGTCGGCCTCGGGCGTGGTCGAGGCCGTGGCCGACCTGCTGCTCGCGCGCTCCAGCGACGCGGCCGACCCGCTCGGCGGCGCGTTCGACGAGGGGGCGCTGTTCTTCGCCGGCCACAGCCGCGGGGGCGGCGCCGTGCACGCCAGCCACCAGCGCAGCTTCGAGCTGCGCCTGCGCGGCGTGATCTACCTGATGGCCTTCGACCTGCGCTACTTCCCCGAGACGGCCCCGCCCGGCCTGGCGCCGGCCTACCCGATCTTCGACGAGCAGCCGCGCACGCCCAGCCTGATCATCGCGGCCGAGAACGACGGCGACCTGACCTTCCCGATCGCCGACCAGCTCATCGACCGGGCCGCCGGGCCGACGACGCAGGTGACGCTCTGGGGCGGCGTCCACAACCTGATCTCCGACGCGCACCCGGCCGAGGGCGCGGCGCGGATCACGCGCGCCCAGCAGACCGCGCGCGCGGCCGACTGGATCGTGTGCTTCGTGCGCCGCTGGGCCCACGGCGAGGCCGACCTCGACGCGCGCCTCTACGGCCCGGCGCACCAGGGCTCGGCGGCCTACGCCGTGGCCGCGTGGTCGCCGAGCGCGCGCACGCTCCTGGTCGAGGACGCGCAGGACGGCGACGCCGCCCGCAACCTCCTCGGCCGCAACCTCGTCCTCGACCTGCGGCGCACGGAGCAGAGCGTCTACCCGGACATGGCCGGCTTCTCGACGCTGGGGCTCCGCCACACGCTGCTCACGCCGACGGCCGCGCAGTCGATCTGGCGCATGGCCAGCGACCGGCCGCTCGACACGCGCGGGCACCGGCGCCTGGTCCTGCGCGCCCTGCAGACGGGCAACCAGGGCTGGTCGGGGCTGGGCCTGTGGGTGCGGCTCGTCGACGCCGCGGGCGGCCAGGCCTGGGCGCGCGTGCACGAGCCAGGGGTCGCGGGGAGCGCCTTGCCCGCCTGGGACGGCCGCTCGCCGCACGCGCGCTTCCTCGACGTCCACGTCGACCTGGCCGGGCTGGCCGTCTCGGGCGAGGCCGGCTTCGACCGCGCGCGCGTGAGCGCCGTCGACCTCGTGCTCGTCGTGCGCACGGCCAGCCGCGTGCGCAGCGTGGCCGTCGACGCGGTGCGCTTCGAGTAGTGCTCTAGCGCAGGAGCGGACGGAGCATCACGAGCACGTCGTCGGGGGTGCGCGGGCGCTTGTCGGGGTCCTTCTGCAGCAGGCGCTCGATCACCTTCTCGGCGATCAGCGGCACGCCGGGCTGGTAGGTGCTCACGCGCGGCGGCGGGCAGCGCAGGTGCTTCTCCATCACGTGCGCGGCGTTCTTGCCGTCGAACGGGTACTCGCCCGTGAGCAGGTGGAAGAAGGTGATCCCCAGCGCGTAGAGGTCGTAGCGGATGTCCGGGACGCCCGGGGCGCGAATGTACTCGGGCGCCATGAAGTAGGGCGTGCCCAGGACGTCGTCCTGCGAGGTGATCGCCGCCGTGTCGCGGATCTTCACCAGGCCGAAGTCGATCAGCTTGACGTCGCCGTCCTTCGTGACGATCACGTTCTCGGGCTTCACGTCGCGGTGCACGAGCCCGAGCGAGTCGAGGGCCGCCAGCGCCCGGCAGATCCCGGCCACGTAGCGGGCGGCCTTCTTCGTCGGCAGCGGCGCCTCCTTGTCGGCTAGGTCCTTGAGCGTGCGGCCGGAGACGAGCTCCATGGTGAAGTAGTAGCGGCCCTGGAAGGCGCCGACCTCGTAGAAGCGCACGATGTTCGGGTGGTTCAGGCGGGCGATCGCCGTCGACTCGCGGAAGAAGCGGGCCACCGCCTCGGCGTTGTCGTGCATGTCGCGCGGGAGCACCTTGAGCGCCACCTCGCGCTCCAGCGCCAGGTCCCAGGCCCGGTAGACGACCCCGTAGCCGCCCTTGCCCAGCGTGCCGCGCACCTCGTAGCGGCCGAGGTTGGCCTGGATCGGGCCCGCGTCCTCGTCCTCGTCGTCGTCGAAGGCGCCGCTGAGGATCCGGCCGTCGTCCGAGATCGCGATCGGGTCGAGGGCCGGGTCGAGGCCCCACAGGCCCAGGCGCTGCACGAGCACGCGCTCGACCTTGGCCTTGAGCGCGTGCGGGTCGAGCGGCACGGGGAGGTAGTCGTCGGCGCCGGCGTCGAAGCAGGCGATCACGCGCTCCTCCTCGCCCGGCGCGATGAGGACCAGCACGGCCGGGGCGCGCGTGCGCACGGTGACCGTCGACTCGGCCGAGCGGCGCTTCTCGAGCCGCGCCGCCGGGCCGAGCACGTCGACCGGGTCGAAGAGGGCCGCCATGTCGATCACGATCAGGTCGGGCGACGAGTCGCGCAGGGCGGCCGCCTGGGCGCGGTCCGGGCGCGCGCAGGCCACGATGTCGTGCTCCCGGTCCAGGGCCTGGACGGCGTGGGTCCGGGTGTCGGGGTCGTCCGAGACGACGACGATGCGGGCCATGGGTCCTCCACCTCCCCTTTCGGCCAGGCGGGGGCGCGACTTGAGCTACCATGCCGCGCCATGCGCACGTGCACGCTGGCCGCCGCCGCCCTCCTCGTCCTCGCCGGCGCCGCGCCGGCCCAGGACGCCGCCCCCGTCACCTCCCGCGACGCGCTCCTGGCCCGCGCCCGCGCCTTCGACGAGGACGACCGGCGCTTCAACCTCCTGCGGCTCGACCTCGCGCGGGCGCAGGAGCGGCTGCAGCTCGCCCACGAGGCGATGGCCGGGTTCACCCGGGGTAAGACCCCGGCCGACCTGAAGAAGGACCCCGCCCTGCGCAAGGAGGCCGAGCGCCTGGCGCTCGAGGCCCAGGCCGCCCAGGAGGCCTACGAGGCGCTCGGGACCGGCGCTGGCCGGGCGCGCTACGTGTCCTTGCGCCAGCGGCTCGAGGGGGCGCTCGGCCCGCTCCTGCGCGACCTCGAGCGGGCGATCGAGGCCGAGGACGACCCGGGCCTGCGGCTCGCGCGCGGCGAGGTCCTCGCCGGCAAGGGGCGCTTCGACGACGCCCGGGCCGACGCGGAGGCGGCGATCCGCGCCCGCCCAGACGACCCGCGCGCCCTGACGCTCCTGTCCATGTGCCTGGTCACCGAGAACCGCTTCGACGAGGCCGAGGCGCTGCTCGCCCGCGCGTGCGAGCTCGAGCCGACCGACGAGCGGCGCGGCTACCACGCGATCGCCCTCTACTGCCTGAACCGCTTCGCCGCGGCGCGCGCCGCGCGCGACCGGATCGCCTCGCCGAAGCAGCTCTCGGCCGCCCTGCAGGTGCGCAGCGCCTGGTGGCTCACCGACGGCGAGCTCGACCGCGCCGAGGCCGCCTGGGCCCGCGAGGAGGCCCTGCGCCGCGACGAGGCCGCCCGTGACGACCTGCCGCGGGTCGAGCTCGTCACCTCGCGCGGCGCGCTCACGCTCGAGCTCTTCGAGGACCAGGTCCCCAACGCGGTCGCCGGCCTGCTCGAGCTGGTCGAGGCCGGCTTCTACGACGGGCTGCCCTTCAGCCGCGTCGTCCCCAACCTCCTCGCCCAGACCGGCGACCCGGCGGCCCGGCCCGGCGCGCCGGCCGGCGCCCGGCACGACCCCGGCTGGCGCCTCGAGGACGACCCGGGCGCGCGCGACCCGGCGAAGCACCGCGCGCACCTGCGCGGGACCGTGTCGCTCGTGTGCGAGGACGCGCCGCACTCGGCCGGCAGCCAGCTCTTCGTCACGCTCATGCCCTCGCCGGCGTTCGACGGCCACCACGTCCCCGTGGGCCGCGTGGTCGACGGCCAGGCGGTCGCCGACCGCCTGCGGGAGGGCGACCTCGTCGAGCGCGCGCGCGTCGTGCGCAAGCGCGACCACCCCTACGCGGCGCGCCGGGCCGGCGGCCCGCGGTGACCCGGCGCGAGTGAGCCCCGTCCGTCAGCCCGGCCCGCCGCGGTCCGCCCGGAGGGCCTCGAGCTGGCGCAGGAGCTCCTCGTAGGCGTCGGAGACCTCGTCGAAGGCGACCTCCAGCTCCTGGTGCTGCCGCGCCTGACGGTCGAGCGTCTCGCTCAGCTCGCGCATGACGCGGCGGGCGGCGCCCAGCTCGCGCTCGGCGGCCGCGGCGCGGCCTTCGGCGGCCGCGGCGCGGTCTTCGGCGGCCGCGGCGCGGCTCTCGGCCGCCGGGAGGGCCTCGTCGCGCGCGGCCGCGAGCTCCTCGGCTTGCTCGCGCAGGGCGATCTCGAGCTCGCCCGCGCGCCGCTCGAGCGCGGCGCGCTGCTCGTGGAGCTGCTGGCGCTCCGCCTGCAGGCGGTCGGCGCGCTGCCGCTCGGCGGTCAGCCAGGCCCGCCCCGCCTCGACGGCCTTGCGCTCGGTGGCGCAGGCCGCCTGCGCCTCGTCGAGCTGGCGGCGCATGCCCGTCAGCTCCTCGACCACGCGCAGGTCGCGCTCCTGGCGCTCGGCCGCGTCGCGCTCCATGCGCTGCGCCTGGGCGGTCGCCTCCTCGAGCAGCTCCTGCGCCCGCGCCCGCTCCTCGGCCAGGGCGCGCTCCAGCGCCCGCGCCTGGCCCTCGTGCGCGGCGCTCGCGCGCAGGAGGCCGCGCTCGCGCTCGGCGAAGGCGGCCCGCTGGTCGCGCAGGTCGCCCTCGCGCCGGGCGAGGAGCTCCTGCGCGCCGGCGAGCTGCTCGTCGCGCGCCTGGAGCGCCGCGCGCAGCTCGGTCAGCGCCGTCTCGAGGTCGCCCCGGACCTGCGTCAGCTCCCCGGCCGTGCGGGAGGCCTCCTCGGCCGCGGCCTCGACGGCGGCCAGCTTGCCCCGGACCTCGGCCGCCTCGGCCTGGGCCGCGTCGAGGCTCTGGCGCAGGCGGCCGATGTCGGCCTCGCGCCCGGCCAGCAGCGCCTCGCGCTCGGCGGCGGCCCGCTCGAGCTGCGCGGCCCGGGCCTCGAGCGCCGCGTGCTCGCGCGACAGCGCCTCGCGCCCCTCCTCGGTCTGCATGCGGGCGCGCGCCTCGGCCTGGGCCCGCTCGCGCGAGCCCGTGAGGTCGCGCTGCACCTGCTCGAGCAGCGAGGCCGACTGCGCCCGCAGCAGCCGCATGCGCGTGAGCCGGTCCTGCTGCGCGGCGGGCGGCGCCGCCGCGGCGTCGCCGCTCGCCGGCCGGTCGTCCGGCGCGGCGACCTCGGCTGCCTCGTCGACCTGCCCCTCGGTCATGACGCCTCCCCTCGCCCCGAGAGCTGCGCGAGCTGCCGGTGCAGCTCCTGCACGATCTCCTCGGCCTCGGCGAGCGCCACGTCGCGCTCGCCCAGCGCCGCCTCGAGCCGCGCGCGCTCGCGCTGCGCCGCGGCCATCTGCTCGACGAGCGCCTCGGCCTGCCGGCGCCGCTCCGCGGCGTCGGCGCGCGCGGCCTCGCGCTCGTCGCGCGCGCGCGCCAGCTCCTCGCCGAGCTGCCGGCGGGCGGCCTCGCGTAGCGCCGCGTCGCGGCTGTCGAGGTCGGCCAGCGCCGCCGCCGTGACCGCGCGCTCGCGTGACAGCGCCGCCCGCTCCGCCTCCACCTCGCTCTCGCGCCGCGACAGGCTGCGCCGCTCGTCGAAGGCCGAGGTGGCCTGCATGCGCTGCGTGGCCCGCGCCCCCTGGAGGAGCGCCAGGTGGGCCACCGCGGCCTGCTGCAGCGCGCTGACCGCGCGCGCCGCGCCCTCGAGCCGCTGGAGGAGGTCGGGGCGGGAGCGGGCGAACGCGCGCTGCAGGCCGGCGTCGGAGACGAGGTCGCTCGGGTGGGCGTGGTGCAGGGGGCGCGTCAGGGAAAGGCCGTCGAGGTCGAAGCTCTCGCCCTGACCCTCGAGGACCCGCGGGAGGAGGCGCAGGAGCAGCCCCGGGTCGTCCACCAGGGCGGCGGCGCGGCCGGGGTCGCGGCTGACGTGGGTGTAGATCAGGTGCGCGCCGGGGCGCGCGCCCGGGCGGGCGTGGCCGACGACGAGCTTCGTCACGCGCTCGCCCGTGGCCAGGCCGATGCACAGCGCGCTGGCCTGGTTGTTCGGCACCCCCTGCGCCGCCGCCTCGCGCGGGTCGAGCAGGAGCTGCGCCGGCGCGGCGACGTCGCGGTGCCACCGGGCGCCGAGCATGGCGACCACCGCGTGGTGGCGCTCCTCGGCGCCACGGCGGGCCACGCGGACCGGGTTCGCCAGCCCCGGCTCGAGCGGCCGCGCGGCGCGCACGCCGGGGGGCGGGGCGTGGAGCAGGCCGGCCGCGTAGTAGACGTGGTGGCCGCCGTCCGCGAGCAGCGCCTCGAGGAGGTCGTCGCTCACATCGGCCCCCCGGCGACGGGGGCCGACGCGCCCGGCAGGCGGCGCATCTCGTCGTCGAGGCGGCGCAGGAGGGCGAGCGCCGCCTCGCGGTCGCGCTCGAGGTCGCTCAGGCGCCGCAGGAGCTCGTCGATCCGCGCCGTGCGCGCCTCGAGGAGCCTGTCGCGCCGCGCGAGCGCCTCGGCCGCGCGCCGCGGGAGCGCCGGCGGCTCGGTCGGCGGCTCGGCCGGGGGCGGCGTCGCGGGCGACCGGCGGCGCAGCACCTCGAGCTCGTCGTCGCGCTCGGCCACCGCGCGCGCGAAGAAGGCGGCGACGTTCTCCAGGATGTCGCGCGGCATGCGGCTCAGCCCGCGCAGGAGCTCGGCCTCCTCCAGCCACGGCGCCGCCTCGACGTAGGCGTCGAACTCCGTCTGCGTGGCGAACCCCTCCTCCCACGCCAGCGCCGCCGAGTGGAAGACGAGCTGCACGAGGCGGGTGGCCACGTCGGGCGGGAGGCGGTCGAGCAGCGCCGACCCGTGGCCCTGCGCCGGGACCGTCTGCAGGGCCAGGAGCTCGTCGACGGCGTCGCGCAGGGGCGCGAACGGGTCCTGGTCGGCGCCGTCGTCGGGGACGAAGCGGCGGACGGCCCGGGTCCGCCGCAGGCCCTCGTCGTCCTCGTCACCCCGCCGCGCGTCCCGGCTCATCGTCACGCGCACCCGACGTCAGGCTATCGCCGCGGCCGTCGGCGCACCCGGTTGACCGGAAGTTCAGGCCGCTCCTGACCGGGTGCCCCCCATGCCAGGCCCAGGCGCCCCCTCACTCGCCCGGCGCGTCGTCGTCGTCGGGACCGAGGCCCATCTCCTCCAGCTCGCGCCGCAGGAGGGCGGCCTCCTGCTCGCGCTCCTGCAACTCCCGCGGCAGAGGGAGCTTGACGTGCACGAAGTCGAGCGCCACGCGAGGCGCCGCGCCCGGCTCGGCAGCGAGGCCCGCCTCGCCCGTGGGCGCCAGCAGCTCGACCGACGGCGGCGCCTCGAGCCGGACGGGCGCGACCTCGCGGGTGGGCGTCGTCCGCGCGGCGCTCCATGCGACGAGCGCGACGCACGTCCCCAGGACCAGGGCGGACCAGCGCCACGGCGTCACGGGGCCCCCTACAGCCCGAACGCCGTCTTGGCGTCCGAGCGGGTGAGGCGGAAGACGTGGCCGCTGACGGGCTCCGTCCCCAGCTCGTGCCAGTTCTTGAACGTCGGCAGCTCCACCGTCGGAAAGGCGGGCGGGGGGTTCTCCACGAAGCCGATGTCATAGACGTAGTTCCGGAACGACCAGTGACCCGACATCGGCATGGTGCCGGTCGTGATCATCGTGCCCAGCATGTAGAGGTTCCGCTTCCCGGTCGCCCCGTCCGAGGTGACGGTCCCGCTCGAGGAGAAGAAGGCGGCGTGGTACTCCGCGTTGTTCACGATCCCGTCGGTCCTGACGACGATGTTGTTGAGCGCGACCAGCCCGAGGCTCGGGTCGAACGTGACGCCCGCCGCCTGCGGGGCGGTCCACCCGTCGGTCTTGCGGTAGTCGAACGCGTTGCCGCGCCAGTCGGCCGTGTCCGTCCACTCGTTGTTCGACGCGTCGAAGGCCGCCGGGCTCCCGCTCTTGTAGAGCGTGTACTGCGGGTCGCCCGCCGTGTTGACGTAGCGGATGGGGTCCGTGACGAAGATCCGGTCGGTGGCGGCGACGGTCACCCGCGAGGCGAAGTTGCCCTCGTTGTAGGCGTCGCCGCGGACGAACATCGTCCCGTTGAAGGGAATCGCCTCGTCGGTGCGCGTCCACGTGCGCCAGGTCCCCGAGATCCGCACGCGGACGGTGACGTCCATGACGTCCCCCTTCCACTTGAGGTGGACCTCGGTCGGGTTGCCGCTCGAGGGCATGTGCCCCGTCGCCGCGTGGAACGCCGCGCGGAAGGCCGCGTCCGTGGTGTCGAACACCATCGCCCCTCCGGGCGCCTCCTGCGTGAGCGAGACGAGCTGCTCCTCGGAGGGCATGATGATCTGCGGCACGCCCGTGGCGCTCTCCTTGAGCACCGTCGGCCCGCCGGTGATCGTCCCGTGCGCCGAGACGTTCTCGTGGAACACGACCGTGTTGTTCGCCGCCGAGATGTTGGCGTTCGAGTGCACCTCGCCGAAGTAGTGGGCCCCGGCGCCGACGCTCAGGTTCTGCTGGCTGACGAAGCGGGCGTACTTGGCGAACGAGCTCGTCGTGCGCATGGTCTGGGCCAGCGACGTGGCGTGGACCGTGCCGTCGGGGTCGCGGGCCTCCGCCCGCGAGACGACCAGGAACCAGCTCGAGTAGGGGTTCTGGAGCGGGCTCAGGCGCACGACGAACACCCGCACCTGCGCGGCGCCGCGCAGGCCGCCGGGGTGCACGAAGTGGCGCTGCCCGTCCTCCCACTGGACCGCCAGCATCGCGTCGGGGTCGGTCGACGCGACGTCGCGCAGCCAGTTCTCGTCGGTGACGCGGTTGGTGTGCCGCGCCACCATGAACCGCGCCCGCGCCAGCCCCGCCTCGGCGGCGTAGGCGCGCATGAGCGTCGTGCTCGCGTGCGCCTCGGTCGTGGTGCGCGTGGCCCCGAGCTGGAGCAGGACCATGACCAGCGGGGTCAGGATCGCGAGCATGATGACGACCAGGATGAGGGCGCTGCCCTCGTCTCGTCGGCCTCGCCTGCGGTGCATCGGCAACTCCCCTCAGTTCCTGTTCCGCGCCAGGATCCCCGTCTCGAAGCTCGCGACGACGACGAACCCGGCCCCCTGGTTGATCGAGGTCGTGCGCACGCGGTCGAGCAGCGTCAGCCTGAGCTGGAGCGGCTGGCCGCCGAGCACGGCGCCCGTGGTGTAGTTGGGCGACTCGAGCTGGGCGACGTCGTTGACGAGCACCCGGCTGGTCTGGTTCGCGCCCACGGCCCCCGCGCGGTCGAAGGTCGTCCCGTTGGTCAGCGTGATCGTCGTGGGGCTGACGGCGCTGATGCGGATCGGGTTCGCCCCGGAGAAGGGCAGGCCGGCCCCGTACTGCACGTACTCGCGCAGCGTCCCGGCGTGGTGGCCGATCACGGCGATCCCCTGCCAGCGGGGCTCGGACAGGACCGTGCCCCCCTGGTGGAAGGCGAACAGGCCGTCGGGCCCGCGCGGGACCGGGAAGCACAGGAACACCTGCGAGGCCGGGACCTGCGCCCCGCTCTCGAACGTGATCGTCCCCCCCGGCGGGTCGACGATCCGGAACGGGCACACCTGATCGGCGGTCGACTCGCGGACGAGCGTCGACAGGAGCGCCAGGCCGAGCTGCGCCTTGGCCTGGACGTGCGCCTTGTGCCCGCTGATGGCGGAGAACTGGGCCGCCCGGCTGGTGAGGTCGAAGGCCACCGCGACGAGCACGCCCAGGACGACGGTGGCGATCATGACCTCGAGCAGGGTCAGGCCGCGGCGGCGGCGTCGGTCGGTCATCGCGTCCTCACCACGCTGAGCACGGCGAACTGCCGGCCGCTGTCGGGGTCGTTCACCTCGGCCGTGACCAGGTAGGCCTGGTTGGCGGCCCCGTCCCAGCCGAGGTCCGCCGTCGTGATCCGCCCGACGGCCCGGCTCGTCGTGATCCCCTCGACGGCGAACGCCTGGTTGTTGTAGGCGAGGACCTCGTCGACGCTCCGCGCGCCGAGGAACTCGATCATGCTCTGGGCGGCGGCGTGGGCGACGGCGCGGTCGTTGCCCTCGTTGATCTGCCGGTTCGACAGGGCCGAGAGCGCGACGAGGCCCATGAGCACGACGACGAGCAGCGCGAGCGCGACCACGACCTCGACCAGCGACAGGCCCCCCCGCCCGCTCATCGCGCCACCTCCGCCTCGCGCGCGGCCCACCACGCGCGCCAGGCGGCGGCGTCGGGGCCCAGGAACGTGCGCGTCAGGCGCTCGAGCGACGCGAGGGCGTGCCGGGCCAGCCGCGGGTCTCCGCCCTCCAGGGCCTCGATCAGCGGCGGGACGGTCCGCGGCAGGGCCCAGAGGCCGGCCCGGCCCAGCGCCGCGGCGGCGGTCGACCGCGCCCAGGGCTCCCCGGCGTCGAGCGCGTCGAGGAGCAGCGCGAGGTCCTCGGCCCCCGCCGGCGCGTCGAGGTGGCGCGAGAGCGCGGCGAGCGCCAGGGCGTCACCGCCCCGCGCCAGGCGCCGCACGAGCGCACGCGCCTCGTCGCCCTCGACGCGCGCGATCCCGGCCAGGACGGCCGCGCGGACGTCGGCCGGGGCCTCCGGCGTGTGGAGCCCCTCGAGCGCGGCCAGGCAGGCCCGCGCCCCGAGCGCCGCGTGGAGCCGCCCCAGCGTGGTGGCGACACCCTTGCTCGGCCGGATGCGGAACGCGTCGACGAGGAGCGTCAGGCGGTCCCGGTGGTCGATGGCGAGGAACCCCTCGCTGGCCGCCTCGGCGAGGTCGCCCTCCGGGCGACCGAGGAGGTCGCACAGCGGCCGGAGCGCGCGCGGGTCGCCGATCCGCCCGAGCGCCAGGCAGACCGCGCGCGCCCGCGCCAGCACGCGCTCGAGGGCCTCGCCGTCGTCGGTCGGGCGGGCGAGCGCGTCGAGGTCCAGGCGCAGGTGGTCGAGGAGCGCGGGCACCGCGCCCCGGTCGCCCGGCCCCAGCGCCTCGGCGGCCCCCCGCGGGTCGCCCGGCGCCGCGGCCAGGAAGCGCTCGAGGCGCTCCGTCGCCGGCCGGGCCTGAGCGGCGGCCGGCCCTCCGAGGCCCACCACGAGGAGGAGCGCCGCCAGCGGCCAGCTCGATCGCATCGTCGTCGACTGCATGTCGGTCACCTCGCACCGGGGTGGGTACTCCCCCGAGGCACCACCACCAGGGGGGGCGCGCCCCGTTTCACTACGCGAGGGTCGGACCGAAGGGACGTGGCGTGGCTTACTGGAGCCGAACCTGTCCGCTCGACCGGACACTGTCCGCCGAACCAGACGACAGCGACGTCCAGCCGCGGTGACGGCCCGCGGCCGGCCTCCCTGGCCGGCCCGAGACACCTGGGGGATCGCCCCAGGGGAGGCTCGGGGAGGTACCCAGGCCCCGGACGCCTCAGCGCGCGAGGAGCGCCAGGTAGCCGCCGTCGCCGCCGCCGGGCGAGGGCAGGATCAGCTCCTCGCGCTCGAGGCGCAGCCCCGGCTGCGCGCGCACGAGCGCCTCGCCCTCCTCCGGCTCGATCGAGCAGACCGAGTAGACGACGCGCCCGCCCGGGCGCACGAGCGCGGCCGCCGTGGCCAGGATCGCGGCCTGGTCGCGGGCGAGCCGCCGCTGCGAGGCGAGGTCGTAGCGCCAGCGGGCCTCGGGGCGGCGGCGCAGGACGCCCGTGTTGGAGCAGGGCGCGTCGACGAGGACCGCGTCGAACGGCCCCGCGTCCGCCAGCGCGCCCACGTGGCGCCCGTCGTGCACGCGCGTGGTGATCGAGGTCAGGCCGAGGCGCGCGGCGCCCTGCTCGACCTTGCGCAGGCGGGCGGGGGCGCGGTCGCACGCCAGGAGCGGCGCCTGGTCGCGCGCGCGCTCGGCCAGCGCCGCGGTCTTCGTCCCCGGCGCCGCGCACAGGTCGAGGAGGCGCTCGCCCGGGCGCGGGTCGAGGAGCGGCGCGACGCGCTGCGCGGTCAGGTCCTGGATCGACAGCTCGCCGCGGCGCCAGGGGCCCGTGCGGCGGAAGGCGCCGCGGCCCGCCTCGAGGCGCAGGGCGTGCTCGAGCTCCAGCGCCCGGGCCTCGACGCCCTCGGCGGCCAGGGCGGCGATCACCTGCTCGCGCGTGGCGCGCAGCGGCTGCACGCGGGCGAAGAGCGGCGGCGGGTCGTTGGCCGCCCGGCACAGCTCGGCCGCCGTCGCGTCGCCGTGGCGCGCGATCCAGGCGGCGACGAGGGCGTCGGGCAGGCTGTGCAGCACGCCGAGCCGGCCGGCGAGGTTGCGGTGCGAGACGCCGAGGAGCGGGCGACGGAAGCGCACGGCGCGGTCGCGCGAGAGCGGCAGGGTGGCGTCGTCGCCGTCCTCGAGGCGCGCCGGGTCGGGCGCGAGGGGCACCTCGTCGGCCACGGCGGCGGCCACCTCGGCCAGGGCGCGGCGCAGGTGCTCCTGCGGCTTGCGCCCCTGCGCCAGGGGCGCGAGCTCCGCCTGCACGGCGTCGAGCGGCTCGCGGCCGAAGAGGAGGCGGAAGGCCCCCAGCTCGAGGGCGGCCACGTGGCGCGGGTCGCGCCCCTTCGTCGCGCGCCGGGCCACGGCGCCGAGCACGGTGTGGAGCGAGCGCCGGTGGCGAAGGACGCCGTGGACCCAGGCCGTGAGCCGCGCCCTGCCGCCGCCGGGCGCCCCGCCCTCCTTGAGCGCGGCGCCGATCGCCGCCGGCCGCCCGCGTCGGTCGCGGGCGGACAGGAGGCCCTGGGCCCGGCGCAGGAGCTCGAGGTCGGCGCTCACCGACGACGGCGCTTCTTCGGCCGGCGCGCGCCGCGCTCGGGCGACGGCGGCGGCCGCAGGTTCTGCGCGCGCCGCCGGCCGGCGCGCTCGCCCGCCACGCCGTCGCTCGAGTGCGGCCCGGCGCGGCGCTTACGCTGGCCGCCGGCGATCACCAGTGGGGCCGGCGCTCGGCGCGCTCCGGCTCGGCGCGCCCGGCGCCGGCGCCGGCGCCGCCGGCTCGCCTGCCGCCCGGCGTCGGCGCGGCGGCCGCTCGGCGTCGCGCGCCTGCGCGCCGAAGAGCCGCAGGAGCACGAGCGTCGCGTAGGCGCCCGGCGGGAGCTGGAAGCGCAGGCGCACCTTGAGGCGCCCCGGGCGCCGGTCGTCGGGCTCGGGCCGCCCGACCTCGAGCGCCTCGGGCCACACGCGCAGGGGCCGCTCGTGGTGCTTGAAGAAGCAGCCGGGGACCCCGTCGATCCGGAAGCGCTCGCGCGTGAGCCCCTCCTCGGCCAGGGCCGCGTCGACGGCGGCGCGCACGTCGGGGTCGGCGGGCTCGACCGTGTGGTCGAGGAGCGGGAAGGTCTCGACGAGCGCCGGCAGGTCCTGGTCGGCCGGCGCGTCGGGCCAGCTCAGCTCGCCGCCCACGTAACGCGTGCGGGCCAGGGCGCGCGCCGGCAGCCGGCGCGCGAGGTACAGGGCGACGCTCCGGTTCCACACGAGCGACTGGTAGGCGAAGACGTGGATCGCGCGCTCCTTGGCGGGCAGGCGCTGCAGGGCGCCGGCGTAGTCGCCGGGCCGCCGGCGCAGGTGCTGCACCATGGCGTTGCCCTTGCGGTCGCCCCACTTCTTGCAGATCAGCTCCCAGTCGCCCCAGGCCTTGCTGACGAGGACCTTGAACTTCTTCTCGGGCACCGGGTCGCGCTTGCCGGGGGTGGCGATCAGGGCGCGGACGACGGCCTCGTGGTCGCCCCTGACGAGGTCGCGGCCGGGGAGCCCCTGCCCGGCGACCAGCGAGCCGAAGCGCTGGTCATCGAAGTAGTTGACGAGGCCGTGCCGGGCGAGGCGCGCCCGACGGTCCGCCAGGAGGGCCACGTCGTCCTCGCCGAGGTCGCGCACGACGATCGTGAAGGCGTTGCCGCGCAGGTGCTCCGGCCCCAGGGGCTCCTTGGCCCGGCCGAGGTAGCGGTAGCGCACGCCGGGGATCCGCCCGTCGAGGCGCCCGCCCTCGATCGAGATGAGCTGCGTCGTGACGCCCTGGCGGTCCTTGAGGCCGACGTAAGCGACCTTCGGCAGGGCCACGCCGCTGCGCGCCGCGAGGATGCGGACCACCTCGAACGTGTCGAGCTTGCGCTTGGTGACCTCGTAGACCGAGATCGACCCGCGCTCGGCCGGCTGCCAGGAGGTGAGCTCCTCGACGACGAAGTCCTCGGGGACGAGCTTGACGAGCATGGTGTTTGCGCGGACCTCACGGCCGACCGGCAGGATCGTATCAACGCGGCCTCCCCGCGCTGCCCCGGCGCTGCGCCGGGAGGATGACGTTCTCATGACGGACCGCCCCCTGCCGCCGGCGTAAGCTCCCCGCCCCCGACGGCCTCCCCGGACGACCGGCGAGAGCACCGAAACCTGACGCCCACGGCCGCGTTCCCGTGGACACACCTTGCTGGAGACACCTCCCCATGACGACTCGACTCTCGCTCGCGCTGCTCGCGACGCTGACCCTCTCCTCCCCGGTCCTGGCCCAGGACACCCCCCCGCCCCAGGGCGAGGGCGAGCGCGGTCGCCGTGAGCGCGGCCAGGGCGGCCAGGGCGGCCGCGGCGGCCAGGGCGGCGGCTTCGGCGGCATGGGCCTGCCGCTCGAGCAGCTCCAGCGCGAGCTGAACCTGACCCCGGAGCAGGTCAAGGAGCTCGAGGCGATCAACCAGGAGATGCGCGAGAAGGGCCGCACGCTCATGCGCGACGCCTTCCAGTCGGGCAACCCCGGCGCCGTCCGCGAGCAGATCCAGCAGATGTTCGAGCAGAGCTTCGAGCGCCTCGAGGGCACGCTGACGCCCGAGCAGAAGGAGAAGGCCAAGGCGGTGCGGCAGCAGCTCACCGAGCGCATGCAGAACATGCAGGGCCGCATGCGCGAGGGCGCCCGCGGCCGCGGCGAGGGCGGGCCCATGGGCGGCCCGCGCGGCAACACCCGCCAGCGCCTCAAGGACGAGGCCCTGCGCGCGCTGGCGCTGACCGACGAGGAGCTCGCGGTCGTCGGCCCGCTGCTCGACACGACCCTCGAGACGCGCGAGCTGCTCATGCAGGAGGGCGAGTCGCGCCGGCAGCAGTTCCTGCAGAAGGCCCGCGAGACGACCGACGCCGAGGCGCTGGGCAAGCTCCTCGACCAGTTCCGCCTCTCGCGCGAGCAGGACAAGGCCACGGTCAAGCAGGCCATGGACCAGCTCCGCGAGGTGCTGACGGTCGAGCAGGAGGCCAAGCTCGTCGGCCTGGGCGTCCTCGACTGATCGACGGCCGCGGCCGCGGCTGGGCGCGCGCCAGGCCCGCCGGGCCGTCGAGCGACCGGTCACCGTCGTGCTTGCAGGAGCCCAGGCCCTTCAAGGGCTTGGGCACGAGGGGGGCGCGCCGCGCCCCCCTCGCGCCGCATCCGGGGCGCCGACGGTGGACTCGGCGGCCCTCCTTGCAGTCATCTGTTCACGGGAGCGTTCGACTTGGCGAGGCTTGGCGAGATCCTCATCGCGCGCGGGGCGGTCACGGCGGACGACGTGGCGCAGGCGCTGTCGTCGCGCCAGCCGGGCGAGCGGCTGGGCGAGACGCTCGTGCGCCTGGGCGTGGCCACGCCGCGCGACGTTGCCCGGGCGCTCGCCGAGCAGACGGGCCTCAAGCTGGCGGACCTGCGCGCGCAGCCGCCCGAGAAGGCGGCGCTCGACGCCGTGCCCACGCGCGTCGTGTTCAAGTCGCGCGTCGTGCCGCTGGCGCGCGAGGGCGCGCGCCTGCGCGTGGCCACCGCCGACCCGTTCTGCATGGCGGAGCTCGACGAGCTGCGCCTGATCACCGGGCTCGACGTCGAGCCCTGGCTCGCCCCGCAGGACGAGCTCGACGAGGCGATCCACCGCCTCTACGGCGTCGGCGCCGACGCGCTCGACCGCGCCGTCGACGAGGGCGTGCGCGCGATCAGCGACGACGACGCCGAGGGCGACCTCGACGCGCAGGACGACGCGGCGCTCATCCAGTTCGTCAACCGGCTGCTGCTCGACGCGCTGCAGGCGCGCGCGTCGGACATCCACGTCGAGCCGACGCAGCACGAGCTCAAGGTGCGCTACCGCGTCGACGGCGTGCTCGTCCCGGCCACGCTGCCGCGCGAGCTGAAGCGCTTCCAGGCGGCGATCATCTCGCGCCTCAAGATCATGGCGAACCTGGACATCGCAGAGAAGCGCCTGCCGCAGGACGGCCGCATCCGGCTCAAGCTCCAGGGGCGCGAGTTCGACGTCCGCGTGTCGCTGATCCCCATGATCCACGGCGAGGGCGTGGCCCTGCGCATCCTCGACCAGGGCGGCGGCGCCGCGCTGAGCCTCGAGCAGGTGGGCCTGTCGAAGGGCCACGCCGACACGATGCGCAAGATGCTCGACGCGCCGCACGGGATCGTCCTCGTCACCGGGCCCACGGGCAGCGGCAAGTCGACGACGCTCTACGCCGGCCTGCGCGAGCTCGACCGCGAGACGCTCAAGGTGATCACGGTCGAGGACCCGGTCGAGTACCGCCTCGACGGCGTGAGCCAGATCCAGGTGCGCGACAAGATCGGCCTGAGCTTCTCACGCGGCCTGCGCAGCATCCTCCGCCACGACCCCGACGTGATCATGATCGGCGAGATCCGCGACCAGGAGACGGCCGAGATCTCCGTCCAGTCGGCGCTCACCGGCCACCTGGTGCTCTCGACCCTGCACACGAACGACGCCGCCGGCGCGATCCCGCGCCTGGTCGACATGGGCGTCGAGCCCTACCTGGTCGCGGCCACGATCGAGGGGCTGCAGGCGCAGCGCCTCCTGCGGCGCAACTGCCCCGAGTGCGTGGTCGAGGGGCCGCCCAACGAGGTCGACCGGGCGGCGCTCGAGGACCTCAAGCTGAAGCTCGACCGCGTCCGCCGCGGGGCCGGCTGCGAGGCCTGCCAGGGGCGCGGCTACCTGGGCCGGACGGGCGTGTTCGAGGTGATCCCCGTCGACGACGGGCTGCGCGAGCTGACCACCCAGGGCGCGAGCGCCGTGCGCCTGCGCCACTACGCGCGCGAGCAGGGCCACGGCTCGCTCCGCGACGACGGCAAGCGCCTCGTGCGCGAGGGCGTGACCACCCCCGACGAGGTGGCCCGGATCACGCGGGACGACTGATGGCCACCTGGGTCTACACGGCGCGGCGCATGGACGGCTCGAGCGTCACCGGCTCGCTCGCCGCCGACAGCGAGCGGGCGGCGATCGGCGCCCTCGACCGGCTGGGCCTGTTCCCCGTGGCCCTGGCGCCCGAGAAGGGCGGCCCGGCCAAGGGCGCGACCACCCGGCTGAACGGGCCGGCCCCGGCCAAGGGCGCGACCACGCGGCTGAGCGGGCCGGCGGCCGACCCGGCCGCCCCGCCGGCGGCCAGCCCGGCCGCCGACGCGGCGCGCCGCTCCTGGCAGGCGCTCTTCCGCCGGCGGATCGGGGCCGAGACGGCGGCGCGCTTCGCGCGCGAGCTGGCCGACCTGGTGAAGGCCGGCGTGCCGATCCTGCGCGCGCTCGACGCCGTCTCGCAGGAGCAGGGCGACGACGCGCGCGCCCTGTGGGGCGCCAAGGACACCGCCGACGACCAGCGCGCGCGCGCCGTCCTGCGCGAGGTGCGCCGCGAGGTGTCGCAGGGCGCGCCGCTGCACCAGGTGCTCGCGGGCTACCCCGAGCTGTTCGGCTCGACCGCCGTGTCGCTCATCCGCGCCGGTGAGGCCGGCGGCTTCCTCGACCAGGCGCTCCTGCGCGTGGCGACGTTCGGCGACCGCGACGTGGCCCTGCAGCGCCGCGTCAAGGGCGCGCTCACCTACCCGGTGCTCCTGTCGCTCCTCTCGGCCGGCGCCGTGATCTTCCTCCTCACCTGGGTCGTGCCCCGCTTCTCCGTGATCTACGAGGACCTCGGCGGCGCCCTCCCCTGGCCCACGCGCGTCCTCATGACGGCGGGCGACCTGCTGAGCGGCCACTGGTACGTCGGCCTCGGCCTCCTCCTGGCCGCCGGCGTGGGGATCGGCCGCTGGTTGTCGACCGAGGCGGGCCAGCGCACGTTCGACGCCGTCCTCCTGCGCGTGCCGCTCCTGCGCAACGTGATCGGCCACGCCTGCGTGGCCCGCTTCTCCCGCACGCTCGGCACGCTCCTGGCCAGCGGCGTCTCGATCCTGCAGGCGCTGGAGATCGCCCAGGCGGCCGCCGGCAACAAGGACTTCTCGGCGCGCCTGTCCGACACGCTGGCCTCGCTGCGCGAGGGCTCGGGGCTGGCGCACCCGCTGCGCGAGACGCGCCTCTTCCCGCCGCAGGTGCTGGAGATGATCGAGGTCGGTCAGGAGACCGGCACGCTCACCGACGTGCTCGAGCGCGCCGGCGAGCGCTCCGACGAGGAGGTCGACCACGCCCTGCGCACGTTCGTGGCCGTCCTCGAGCCGGCCATGATCGTGGCCGTGGCGGCCGTCGTCTTCTTCGTCGTCGTGGCCGCGCTCCTGCCGGTCTTCACCCTGAACACCCTGGTCCAGTGACCACCGGAGGTCGTGCTCCCATGCTCCAGCCCACCCGGCGCCGCGCGCGGCGCGGCTTCACCCTGATCGAGCTGCTCCTGGTGATGGTCATCATCGCCGTGCTGGCCGCCGTCGTCCTGCCGAACTTCTCGGGCAAGGGCGAGCAGGCGCGCATCGACTCGGTCAAGGCGCAGATCTCGATCTTCGCCAACTCGCTCTCGGTCTACGAGATCGACAACGGCGCCTACCCGAGCACGGCCCAGGGGCTGCAGGCCCTGCGCGCCAAGCCGTCGGGCGCGCCCGAGCCGCGCAACTGGAAGCGGCCCTACCTCGAGCGCGACATCCCGCTCGACCCCTGGGGCAACGCCTACGTCTACCGCTCGCCGGGCACGAAGAACGCCGACGGCTACGACGTCCTCTCGGTCGGGCCCGACGGGCGCGAGGGGACCGAGGACGACATCGGCAACTGGTAGGCGGACGTGGCGACGCGGCGCGGGTTCACGCTCATCGAGCTCCTGGCGGTGACGGCGATCGTCTGCGCCCTGGGGCTCCTCGTCCTGCCGCGGCTGGCCGGGTCGCGCGCGCGCGACCGCGTGCTCGCCCAGGCGCGCAACGTCGTGACGCTGGCGCAGGCGGCCCGCGCGCGCGCCGCGGGCGAGGGACGGGCCTACCTGCTGGTCGTCGACCCGACGAAGGGCGAGGCGCGCCTCCTGCGCCGGCGCGACCCGCTGGCGGCCGCCACCGACCCCGAGGACCCCGAGCGCGAGCCGGCCGACGCGACGGCCTCCTGGTCGCGCCCGATCCCCTTCGCCGACGGCGTGCGCGTCTTCTCGGCCGAGCGCCTGGGCGAGCCGGTGGCCGCGGGCGAGCCGCTCGTCGTCGTCTTCCGCCCCGCCGGCGAGGCCGACGCGGCCCGCGTCGTGTTCGAGAGCGCCCAGGGCGACCTCGTGACCGTGACGGTCGAGCCGGCCACCGGCCGGACGACGATCGTGGACGGGGTGCTCGAATGATGGGACGGCCCGGTCCTTCACCTGCGATTCGACGCAGAGGTCGCAGAGGAGGCGCAGAGATCGCAGAGGAGGGGGGACCGTCGATCCCCGTCTCCGCGTCCTCTGCGTCTCCTCTGCGTCCTCTGCGTCCCGGGTGCGGCCAGCGCGCCCGGCGCGGCCTGACCCTCGTCGAGGTGCTGATCGCCGTCGTGATCGCCGGCGGCGCCCTGGCGCTCGCCGCCGCCGGTGTGAGCGCCGCCGTGCGGGCCGAGGCGCACGCGGGCGACCTGTCGCTCGCGGCCACGCACCTCGAGCTGCTGCTCGGGCGCGTCGAGGCGGGGGTCCTGCCGCTGTCGAACGCCGAGGGCACCTTCGAGGAGGACGGCGCGGCCGACCTGCGCTGGTCGGTCGTCGTCACGCCGGGCGAGCGCGAGGGGCTGACCGACGCCCTGCTCACGGTGCGCTGGACGCGGCTGGGGCTGGAGCGCGAGCTGAGCGTCTCGCGCCTGATCTACATCGAGCCGGAGACGGGCCGGTGAGCCGCCGCGCGGGCTTCACGCTGCTCGAGGTGCTCCTGGCCTCGACCCTCGCCGCCGTCGTCGGCCTGGCCGTCGCGCAGCTCGTGCAGGTCGCGCACCGCGCCGAGCGGGCGGTCCGCACCCGCGCCGAGGCCCGCGCCGTGCGGGCCGTGATCGCGCGGCGCCTCGAGGCCGACCTGCGCGCGGTCGTCCCGGCCGGCGGGCTGCACGCGTCGGGGATCATCGGCCAGAGCTTCGCCGGCGGCGCCGGCGCCGGCGCCGAGGAGCTCCTGCCGCCCGACGCGGCCGGCCGCCCGATCGTCTTCGGCCCGGCCGGCGACCTGGCCGCCGCCGGGGCCGCCGACGTGCTCCAGGGCCGCGACGTGATCACGCTGGCCGTGTTCGGCCCGCCGCCGACGTGGGGCGACGTGGAGCCGGTCGGCCACGGCGGCTTCTGGCAGGTCCTGTGGGAGATCGACGACGACCCGCTCACGCTCGAGCGCGGCCTCGTGCGCCGCGTGCAGCGGCTGCGCGACCCGCTGCCGGGGAGCGAGCCCGAGCCGGCCGAGGTGATCGCCGAGGAGGCCGTGGGCCTGGAGGTGCGCTTCTGGGACGGGACGGCCTGGACCGACGTGTGGGACTCGGGCGCGTCGGACACGCTGCCGCTGGCGGTCGAGGTGCGGGTGGCGGTGGTGATCGCCGGCGAGCCGCACGTCGTGCAGGTGCTCGTGGCGCCGGCGCAGGCGCGCGTGGGCGCCGTGGGGACGACGCGATGATTCGCCGCTGCCATGGGCGCCGCCGCGGGCGCCGCCGGGGCGCCGTCCTCGTGCTCGTGCTCATGCTCATGGTCTTCGTGGTGGCGCTGGCGCTCGCGCTCGGCCGCGAGGTGCGCGTCGAGCTGTCGGTGGCCTCGGCGCAGGTCGACCAGGTGCGGCTGCGCGCGCTGTGCGACTCGGCGATCGACCGCGCCCTGGCCGAGCTGCGCCTCGACGTGATCCCGGGCGACACGCTGCGCGAGCCGTGGCGCGACGACGAGTCGATCTTCCGCGCCGCGCCGCGCGACGGCGCGCGCGTGTGGTGGCTCCTCGTCGAGCCCGACCCCGGCGACGGGCGCGAGGTGCGCTTCGGCCTGCGCGACGAGGCGTCGAAGCTCGACGTGAACTTCGCCACGCGCGACCAGCTCCTCATGCTCCCCGGGATCACCGACGAGGCCGTCGACGCGATCCTCGACTGGCGCGACGAGGACGACGACCCGAACGACCTCGGCGCCGAGAGCGCCTACTACGGCGCGCTCTCGCCGCCCTACCTGGCCAAGAACAGCTTCATCGAGTCGCTCGACGAGCTGCGCCGCGTGCGCGGCGTCGACGACCTGATGCTCTACGGCGAGGACCGGAACAGGAACGGCGTCCTCGACCCGGGCGAGGACGACGGCGACCGCTCCTTCCCGCCCGACGACGCCGACGGCTTCCTCGACCGCGGGCTGATCGACTACCTGACCGTCTACGCGCGCGACCCCAACGTCCGCCAGGACGGCGAGCCGCGCCTGGTGTGGAACGCGACCAACCCGGGCGAGCTGCGCCAGCGGCTCGAGGCGGCCGGCATGGAGCAGCTGGCGCTCGACCGGCTGCTGACCATGAAGTCGACGAACATGCAGACCTCGTCGCTCGCCCCGCTGGTGATCTTCCCCGAGATCGACGAGGCGGCGGCGCGGATCGTCCTCGAGGAGCTGACCGTGGTCGAGGGCGCGGTCGTGCCCGGGCGGATCAACGTCAACACCGCCGCGCGCCCGATCCTGGCCGGCCTCCCCGGCCTCGAGCACGAGGACGTCGAGGCGATCATGTCGGCGCGCCTCGAGGCGCAGCGCGACCTGTCGAGCCCGGCCTGGCTCCTGCCCGTGATCGGCCAGGAGAAGTTCGCCGGCGTCGTCGACCTCGTCACCTGCCGCTCCGAGCAGTTCACGGTGCACGTCGTGGCCCTGCTGGAGAACGGCCGCTTCATGCGCGTCGAGGCCCTCGTCGACCGCTCGGTGCCGCCGATCCGCGTCCTGACGCGGCGCGACGTGACGCACCTCGGGTTCCCGTTCCCGGGGGAGCGGGGGGCGGGGAGCCCGTGAGGCGGCCGGATCGTGGTGGGACATGCCCGGCGTCGTCGCGAAAGGACTTACGCGGAGACCCGTGTATCGCCCGCTCCCCCTTGCAGATGAGGAGCATGGGCAGGCAGGGTAGGGGCTCGCGCGACGGGGGGACGACCTGATGGCCCGCTTCGGGCTCGACATCGGGCGCGGGGGCGTGAAGCTCGTCCGCGAGGACCGCGGCGGCCTCCGGGCCGCCGAGCGGGCCGTCGTGGGCGAGGGCGCCGAGCGCCGGGCGGCCGTGGTCGTGGCCCTGCGCGAGCTCGCCGCCGAGCTGGGCGTGCGCGGGCGCGACGAGGTCGCGGTCGCGGTCCCGCGGGCCGCGGCGATCGTCAAGTGCCTGGCCTTGCCGCGCGTCCCCGAGCAGGAGCTGGAGCGGCTGATCCGCTTCCAGGCGGCGAAGGACCTGCCCTTCGAGCTGAGCGACGTCGTGCTCGCCTGGGGCGGCACGGGCGCGGCCAGCGCCGCCGGGGGCGACGAGGTCGTCGTCGCCGCCGTGCGCAAGGACGCCGTCGAGGAGGCGCGCGCCGTCCTGCGCGAGGCGGGCCTGCGCCCGGGCGCGCTCGAGGTGTCGACGCAGGCCGCCGCCCGCGCCCTGGCCGCGCACGCCGGCGTCGGCGAGGGCGAGGCGCTCCTCGTCGAGGTCGGCTGCGCCACGACGGACATCATCGTCCTCGAGCGCGGGCGCCTGGTCTACTCGCGCAGCGCGTCGGTCGGCTGCGGCGCCGACCCCGAGGCCGACACGGCCTGGCTGGAGCGCCTCTCGCAGGAGGTCGGCCGCACGCTCGTGGCCGCCCGCGCCGCGCGCCAGACGACGACCGCCGCCGGCGCCCCGCCCGAGGCCGTGTTCGTCGGCGGCGGCGGCGCGGCCCACCCGGCCCTCGCCGAGGCCCTCGAGGAGCGGCTCGGCGTCGCGCCGCAGGTGCTCGACGTCCTGGGCGACGGCGACCCGGCGCGCGGGGCGCGCTTCGTCGTCGCCCGCGGCCTCCTGGCGCCTCCCACGGCGGGCCTGCCCTGCCTGGACCTCGCCGGCACGCGGCGCGCGCACGACGCCGCGCGCACCCGCCGCCACGCGATCGCCGGCGTCGCCGCCGCGCTGCTGGCCTTCGCCGGCGTCGTGGCCGGGATCGAGGCCCGCGGGCGCGCCCGCGCGGCCGACGTCGTGCGCCTGCAGCAGCAGCAGAAGGACCTCGCCCCGCGCGTGACGCGCGCCCGCCAGCTCCAGGCCGAGCTCGAGCTGGCCCGGCGCTGGGAGGAGCGGCGCGGGCGCGAGCTCGAGGTGCTCCTGGTCCTGTCGCGCTCGCTGCCGGCCGAGAAGGCGTTCCTCACCAGCATGCGCTGGGTCGACGAGCGGCCGGTCTCGCTCGCCGGGCGCGCCAAGGACTGGGACGAGGTGGGCCGCTTCCTCACGGCGCTCGAGCGCGACCCGCTCGTGGCCAGGGCCAGGCTCGAGGGGATCCGCGGCGCCGACGGCCCGGCCCAGGGCAAGGAGGGCGTCGAGTTCACCGGCACGGCCGAGCTGCGCGAGCCCGGCGCCGTGACGGGAGGGGCCAAGTGAACGCGCGCGAGCGGACGCTGGCGATCGTCACCGGCGTGGCCGTCGCCGCCGGCGGCGGCTGGGGCCTCCTCGTCCAGCCGGCGTGGGAGCGCTGGACGATGGCCGACGCCCAGGCGCGCGGGCTCGAGAAGGCGCTGGAGGCCGAGGAGTCGCTCGCCCGCGGCCTCGACCGGTCGCGCAAGGAGCGCCTCGAGCTCGACGCGCGCCTGCGCCCCGAGGGCGGCGAGGGCAGCGCGGGGCTGCTCGCGGCCGCGTTCCTGGCGCACGTGCGCGCCCTGGGCAAGGCGTCGGGCTTCGAGCCGTCGACGCTGCGGCAGCTCGGCGCGCGCCCGCTGTTCCAGGGCGACAAGCGCCGCGCGGCGCGCGACGAGAAGCCGCCCTTCGCCGAGCTGACGTTCGAGCTGCGCGCGCGCACGACGCTCGACAAGCTCACCGACTTCCTCGTGCGCCTGGCCGACTCCGACCGGGCCGTGCGGGTCACCTCCATGTCCGTCACGCCGCGCCCCGGCGGCGGTGGGGAGCTCGACGTGGACCTGGGCCTCGTGGCGCTCGCGCCCGCGGACGTGCTGCAGTGAGCCCGGCGGTGCGCACGAAGGCGCTCGCGGCCGTGGCCGCCGGCGCGGTCCTGCTCCTGGCCGTGAAGCAGGCCACGACGCCCGACGCCCCCGGCGGCGCGGCGGGCGGCGCCGGCCAGAGCGCGCCCGTGGGCAGCGTCACGCTGCTCCTCGCCGGCGCGCCGCGCGACCTCGAGCAGGCCGAGCTGAAGAAGCGCTACGCGCCGATCGGCGCGGTGAAGCCGTTCCAGCCGCGCTCGTTCGCGTCGGTGGCCCCGGTGGCCACGGGCGGCACGCCGGTCGGCGGGCGCCGCGGCGGTGTGCGGCCGCCCCTCGCCACCCCGCCCCCGCCCGACCGGATGGAGCTGCGCTTCACCGGCCTCCTCGGCCAGGGCGACGAGCGCGTGGCGATCCTCGAGGAGTTCACCGGCGCCGGCCGGGGGATCCTGGCCCGCGAGGGCGCGATCGTCGGCCCGATCGAGATCGCCGTGATCGGCACCGACTCGATCACGGTCGTCGAGGGCGAGGACCGCAAGAAGGTCGACCTCGGCGACAACGTCTTGGTGCCGAGCGTCGTGAACGCCCGCCTCGAGGCCCTCAAGCCGCCCGTCCCCGACGGATTGGCCCGCCCGGCCGCCGGGTCGAGCAGCTCCGGCACCGTCGGCACACCCGCCCCCGCCGTCTCCTCCGAGGACCGGCAGGCCATCCTCGAGCGCCTCCGCGAGCGGCGGCGCCAGCAAGTCCAGGGAGGGGACGAATGACGCCCTCGCCTCGCAAGCGCTCTCGCCTCCCCCTCACCCTGGCCCTCGCGGCCGGCGCCCTGGCCCTCGTGCCCGGCCCGGGCCGCGCCCAGGAGCGCCAGCAGCCGCCGCCCCGCCGCGACGAGGCCCGGCTGACGTTCACCTTCCGCCGGGCGTCGATCCACAGCTTCCTCGGCTACCTGTCCCGCGAGGGCGGCTTCACGTTCATCGAGGAGGCCCCGGTCACCGGCGACATCACGGCGATCGCCGAGCAGCCGATCACGCGCGACCAGGCGCTCGAGGTCCTGCGCGGCTGGCTGCTGCCCAAGCAGCGCACGATCGTGCGCACGGCCGACGTCGTGCGCATCGTGACCCTCGACGAGGCGCGTCGCCGCGGGCTGCCGGTGAAGATCGGCTCCGACCCGAGCTCGATCGCCGACTCGGAGGAGCTGATCACGCAGGTCATGCCCCTCAAGTACATTCGCGCCGAGGACGTCCAGCGCGAGCTGTCCCAGCTCCTGTCGGACAAGGGCCAGCTGATGAAGGAGGCCACCTCGAACGCGCTGGTCGTCACCGACACGTCGGCGAGCATCCGGCGCCTCGCCGAGGTCCTGGCGGCCCTCGACCAGGCGGTCACCTCCGAGCTCCACGTGCGCGTCTACCGGCTGAAGAACGCCGACGCGACCGAGGTGGCCTCGATCGTGCGCGAGCTGTTCCAGGGCGAGCCCGCCCGGGGCGGCGGCGGCGGCGGCCGCGGGCAGCAGCAGGGCGGCCGCGGCGGCCGCGGGGGCGGCGGCGGCGCCAACCCGCAGGAGATGATGCGGATGTTCATGCAGGGCGGCGGCGGCGCCGGCCCGGCGGCCGGCACCGGCGGCGCCCAGACGAACCCCGTCAACGTCTCGGCCGACCTGCGCACCAACGCGATCATCGTCACCGCGTCGACCGACCAGCTGCGCCTGCTCGACAGCCTCGTCGAGGAGCTCGACAAGGACCCGGCCACGGTCGTCACCGAGTTCAAGGCCTTCCCGCTGACCAACGCGAGCGCGGCGCAGATGGCCCTGACCCTGGAGAAGATCTTCCAGGAGGAGCAGCAGACGCAGCAGCAGGGCCGCGGCGGCCAGCGCGGCGGCCAGGGGGGCCAGGGCCCGGCGGCCGACTTCATCCGCCGCATGACCGGCTTCGCCGAGGGCGGCGAGGGTGGCATCGAGGCGGCCCGCTCGCGCTACGCGCCGCGGCCGCGCTTCGCCACGGACGAGCGCACGAACACGCTCATCGTCACGGCCGCGCAGGCGGACATGTCGATGATCGAGCGGCTGGTCAAGGACCTCGACAAGGACCCGACCGAGACCTCGGGCGTCATGGTGATCCAGCTCAACCACGCGGCGGCCGGCCCGCTGGCGACGGTCCTCACGCAGGTGCTGGCCGACAGCCAGTCGGCGACGACGCGCGGGGCGGCCCAGAACCAGGGCGCCCGCGGCCGGCAGGCGGCGACGACGACGGCGGCGCCGCAGGGCGGCACCGACGCGAGCAACCTGATCGGCAACGTCACGGTCACGGCCGACGACACGAGCAACTCGCTCGTGCTCACGACCTCGCCCAAGAACTTCGACCGCCTGCGCACGATCGTCAGCCAGCTCGACGTGGCGCGGCGCGAGGTGTTCATCGAGTGCCTGATCGCCGAGGTCCAGCTCTCCGACCGCGGCGAGCTGGGCATCCAGTGGAACGCGGCCTTCACCAACTCGGCCGAGAACGCCGCGGAGGGCACGCAGACCGTCGGCACCGACTGGGGCCTGAACAGCCTGCGCGACGGGATCCGCTACACGACCAGCTCGGACAAGCTCACGGCGCTCCTGCGCGCGCTGAGGACCGAGGGCCGGCTGGACATCCTCTCGTCGCCCAAGATCCTCGTCATGGAGAACATGCCGGCGGAGATCTCGGTCGGCCAGGAGGTGCCGTTCGTCACCAACTCGCGCATCACGCAGCTCGGCGACACGGTCAACACGATCCAGTACCGCGACGTCGGCATCATCCTGCGCGTCACGCCGCAGATCTCGCACGACGGCACGGTGCGCATGACCGTGCACCCCGAGGTGAGCTCGATCGCGCCCGACTCGGAGTCGGTGCCGATCAGCGACGGCGTGCGCTCGCCCACGTTCAACAAGAACTTCGCCGACACGACGATCGTCGTGCGCACCGGCCAGACGGCGGTGATCGGCGGCATGATCCGCGACTCCTACTCGGAGACGTTCTTCAAGATCCCGCTCCTGGGCGACATCCCGATCTTCGGCCGCCTCTTCGGCTCGACGATCCGCGAGAAGATCAAGCAGGAGATCGTGGTCTTCCTCACCCCGCACGTGATCGAGACGCCGGGGCAGCTCACGCGCCGCTCGCAGGAGGTCATCCAGCAGTACGCCTACGTGCCGACCGAGATCATGAACTCCGAGCTCGACCGGTGGCTGCGCAACCTCAAGGAGGACACGCACGCCTACCAGTACAACCGCGGCACGGTGCTCCTCGAGTCGGGCCGGGTGGACGACGCGATCAAGGCGCTCGAGCGCGCCCGCGACATCTCCCCGCGCGACGCGGCCACGCGCGTCAACCTGGCCCTGGCCCTGGCCCGGGCCGGGCTCTACGAGCGGGCCGAGCTCGAGCTGCGCGAGGCGCTGGTCCTCGACCCGACCGACGGCGAGATCGCCTACGACCTGGGCGCCGTGCTCTGGCGGCAGGGCGACTTCGTGCAGGCCGCGCGCATGTTCGAGCGCGCGCTGCTCGTCACGCCCGACCACCCCGAGGCCCAGCGCTGGCTCCAGCGCGCGCGCCGCGAGGCCGCGCGCGTCGAGTCCGACCTGCTCCGCGAGCAGGAGAGGAGGAAGTGATGCGTCGCCTGGTGCTGGTGTTCGCCCTGGCGGTCGCCGGCTGCTCGTCGAGCGAGCCCGCGCCGGAGCCCGAGCCGACGGCCCGCGCCCTCGACCCGGCGCCCAACCCGGCGCCGGTCGACTCGCCGCCGCTCGGCACCCCGCGCGCCAAGCTCGCGCCCGAGGCGGCCATGGCGCAGGGAGAGCGCGAGACGATCAGGTAGCGCGCGTCAGCGGCCCTCGAGCACGAGGACGCGCGCTCGGTCGCCGTCGAGCGCCGGGGCGACCTCGGCGCCGATCCGCGCGGCCGCGCCGGGCGCGGCCGCGGCGTCCAGCGCGACGACGAGGACCACCTCGCCCGGGCGCTCGCGGGCCGCGCCGACCAGGACGGCCCCCGGCTCGCGCGCGACGAGCTGCCGCAGGCGGCGCAGGACGGGCGGGCGCAGCGCGTCGGGCTCGACCTCGGCGCGGTCGCGGCGCGCGAGGCGCTCGACCACGGCGGCGCTGAGCGGGATCGCCAGCGCGCCCGAGACGAGCAGCAGGACGAGCAGCGTCGTGCTCGCCCAGGGCCGCCCGGCGCCGTCGGGGCGCATGCCCGCCAGGCGGAACACGACGGCCGCGGCGAGGATGATCACGACGAGGTTCGTCGCGTAGAGGAGCGCCGCGCCGCGGGCGGCCTCGAGGGCGCCCATGCTGGCCGAGATCCCGGTCGTGGCCAGCGGCGGCACGAGGGCGGCGGCGATCGCCACGCCCGGGAGCGCCTCGCCCAGCTCCGGGCGCGACAGGGCGTAGGCGGCGGCCACGCCCGAGAGCGCGGCCACGAACAGGTCGCTCAGCGACGGCGCCGTGCGGGCGGCGAGCTCGGGCGTCAGCTCGCCGTCGCCGCCGAGGACGCCGAAGAGCGCGCCGATCGCGATCGCCAGCGCCGTGCCGCGGATCACGGCCGCCGCGGCGCGGCTGGCGAGCTGCGGGTTGCCCTGCGCGATCCCGAGCCCGGCGCCGAGCATCGGGGTCATGAGCGGCGCGACGAGCATGGCGCCGATCACGACCGCGGTCGAGCTCTGCAGGAGGCCGAGGGCGGCCAGGCCGGTGGCCAGCCCGAGCATGGCCATGAACTCGGGGCGCCAGCGCGAGCCCGCCTCGAGGCGGGCGTGGAGCTCGAGGCGCTCCTCGCGGTCGAGGCGCCGCACCCAGCGGCCGAGGCCGGCCTCGAGGCGGGCGACGGTCCGGCGCGCGAGGGCCGGCGCGGCGCGCACGACGCCCACGCTGGCGTGGCGCGGCCGGCTGGCCAGGACGCGGTCGGGCACGGGCTGGCCCTGGAGGAGGCGCTCGAGCAGGCCGTCGTCGGACGCGCCCAGGAGGACGAGGTCGTGCTCCTGCGCCTCGGCGGCGATCGCCACGCCGGCGCGGTCGGCCACGGCGACCTGCGCCGTGACCCGGGCCGGGTCGGCGCCGGCCTCGCGCAGGGCGCGCGCGAGCAGGCGCGCCCCGGCCTCCTCGGCGTCGGCGGCCGGCGACATGACGGCGAGCGCCGTGGCGCTGGCGCCGCCGGCGGCCAGGCCGTTGGCCAGGCGCAGGGCCACGCGCGCGTGGCGCCCGCCGGCCGTGGCGACGAGCACGCGCGAGGGCGTCGGCCGCGGCTCGAGCGCCGCGCGCAGGACGACCAGGTCGGTCCCGCACTCGCGCGCGAGGCGAGCCCACGACGTCCCGCGCTCCTCGTCGGCGCCGGCGCCGGCGACGACCAGGTCGGGGCCGACCTCCTGCACCTCGGCCAGGGCGGCCTCCTCGGGGCGCGGGTCGGCGAGCAGGCGCAGGCGCACCTGCTGCGGCGGCGGGTCGACCGCGCGCAGGGCGGCGCCCACCTGCGCCAGGACCGGGTGGTCGCCGGGCGCGGCCGGGTCCTCGACCTCGGTCCTGCTCGCGCCGGTCGCGCGCGCGACGCACACCACGTCCAGCGCCGCCGGCGGGCCCTGGCCCGCCGTCAGGCGCGCCGCCCAGGGGACCAGGTCCAGCGCCTCGGCCGGGTCGCGGACGAGCACGAGGGTTCGCATGGCGCGCCATGGTCCTCGGGGCCCGCCGGCGGCGCAACCGCGCCGCGCGCCCGCGGAGGTTACCGTGTCGCGCCATGGACCGACGCCGCGCGCTGGTCGATCACCTGCGCTCCGAGGTCGACCTCGAGGGCGCGAGCGCCCGCGCGCTCGAGGCCCACGTCGACCAGGCGCTGGGCTGGTGCGAGGACGAGGGCTGGGCGGCGAGCTTCGCCGCGGGCTGCCCGGTCGAGGGGGCCCGCCCGCGGGACTACCTGCAGCGCGTCCTGCCGCTCCCCGGCGGCGGCGAGGTCGTCTGCGGGATCCGCTTCCTCGGCGGCGACGTGCGCCAGCCGTTCGTCGAGGTCGTCGCCTGGGACCGCCCGCTCGCGCCGCGCTGGCCGGCGCTCGCCCTCGCCCTGCGCGCGGCGTTCTCGCGCTTCGCCCCCGCGCACCACCTGTGCGTCCCGGCGGGCGCGCGCCCGCGCCGACCCGCGCCGAGCCCGACCTGCACCTGGTGGCGGGCCCCGTGCGCGCCCTCCGCGACGGCCCGCGGCCTCCGGGCGGCGCGCGGGTCGAGCGCCTGACCGCGCTCGAGGACGCCCGGTTCGACGCCTACGAGCGTGAGTTCGCCGCCTGGCGCGCGCAGGCGGGCGTCCTCGCCGGGCACGTCTTCCCCGAGGCGCGCGCGTCGCTCGAGCGCTGCCTCGTCGACGGCGCGCTCGTCTCCCTGACGGTCGACGGCGCCTGGGCCGGCCTGGCCGGCGCGCGCCGGGCGACGCTCTGGGCGCTCGAGGGCTACGAGGTCGTCGAGGAGCTGGTCACGGCCGCCTTCCGGGGCCGCGGGCTGGCGCCGTCGCTCCAGCGCGGGCTGATCGACGCCCTCGACCCGGGCCACGACCTGCAGCTCTTCGGGACGATCCATGCGGCCAACGCGCCGTCCCTGGCGACCGCCCGGCGCTGCGGCCGGCAGGTCGTGGCGACGACCTGGTTCGTGCCGCTCGCCGCGGCGACCTGACGAGCGAGGGTCGCCCTCCGTCGACCTCGCCGCTCGCGTCCGTCGGTCACCCGCTTTTCCCTCGCGCGCCGCGCGTCGCCGCCGGCGTCCGTCGCGCCGACACTTCGCGCCCGCGCGGGCCCGTCTCGGGCCAGTAACCGCTGGAATGCGGCCGCCCGAGCGCGCGTGGGCCGCTATTCTCTCCGCGGGTGGGGACGAGGGGCCCATGACGGTCGACCAGAAGGAGCGCGTCTGGCACGCGCGCGAGGTGGTCCGGCTCCTGCTGAAGTCGCACAAGATGCGCAGGCTGTACGGGGCCGGGCACGCCTACAGCCAGGCGGCGGTCCAGGAGCTCGGGAGCAGCATCCGCGCCTTCGTCCGCATGCACCACCTGCTGCGGCTCGAGGTCACGCGCGACGCGCTCGTGCTCGGCGAGGAGCGCGTCTACGAGGAGCCGAACCGCGAGGCGAACATCGCCTTCGGCATCTTCCTCGGCGGCGTGCGCAGCATCGCCTTCCGCGAGGGCGTCCGCGACGAGGACCTGTCGGCCTTCCTCGGCGTCCTCACCGACCGCGGCGAGGAGCGGGACATCTCGGCCGTCCTGTGGGACCGCGAGCTCGAGGGGATCGAGTGCGTGTGCCTGGACGAGCTCGCCGAGGGCTGGGACGCGCCGGAGGACCTGTCGCCCACGGCGCTCACGCGCCTGGCGGAGATGAACGCGCACGCCGACCGGATCATCCAGCGGCTCGAGGCGCGGCGGCTCCTCGGCGAGGGCGGCGCGGTCTACGAGGCGACGGACACGGGCGCCGAGTTCGCGAAGCTGGACGCGGTCCGGCTGGACGAGGCCGACGCCAGGGACGACCTCGGCGACGCCCTCGTGCAGCTCGGCCAGGGGCGCCTGCGGGAGTTGCAGGCTCAGGTGCAGATGTTCGACCCCACCGCGCTCCTGCGGGCCCTGGTCGACGTGGCGCTCGACGGCCTGGCGCTGCGCCCGCGCGCGATCGGGGTCGACGGCGCGGCCTGGCTGATCGCCGAGGCGCCGCTCGCCGCGCTCCGGCGCAAGGACCTGCGGCTCCTGGCCGCGCTGCTCGAGCGCCACGCGCAGGCGCGGCCCGCCGCGCCGCTCGCGGCGTCGCGCGCGATCGACCAGGTGACCGCCGCGCTGACGACGGCCGAGCGCGTGGACGCGATCGTGGCCCTCGGGGCCGCCGGCGGCGCGCCGGGCGCCTTCATCCAGGTCCTGCGCGGGCTCGGCGACGCCGGCGTCGCGGCCGCCGTCACCGCCTACCTGGGCGCGACCGAGCCGGACGTGCGCGAGGAGCTGAACCGCTTCCTCGTCGAGCACGTGGCGCGCGCCCCCGGGCAGCTCGAGCGGCTGCTGGCGCCCGACGTGCCCGCCGAGACGGCCCGGTGGGCCCTGTTCCTGGTCAGCAAGAGCAACAGCGGCCAGGTGAGCGAGGCGCTGTTCGACCTCGGGCGCCGGCATCCGGCGCCCGAGGTGAGCGAGTACGCGTTCTTCCTCTGGCGCAAGCACAGCGGGCGCGGCCGGCTGTCCGCCTTCCTCGAGGCGCTCTCCGCCGCCGACCCGCAGGAGCGGCTGCGCGCGGCCGCCACGCTGGCGAAGGCGCGCGACCCCGAGGCGCTGGAGCCGCTCCAGCGGCTGATCGAGGAGCCGAGCTTCGTCGGGCGCACGGCCGAGGAGAAGCGGGCCTTGCTGGCGGCCGTGGCCGCGATCGGCGGCGCCCGCGCGACGGGCTTCCTCCGGCGGCAGGCCGCGCGCAAGACCGGCCTCTTCCGCGCGCGCGCCGGCCGGGAGATCCGCGAGGCGGCGCAGGACGCGCTCGAGGTGCTGGAGGAGGTCCTGAGCCACGGAGGCGCAACCCGATGATGACGCTCCAGCAGGACGACGGCCTGGCCGCCGGCAACCTCGTCAGCCGCCTGCTCCAGGCGCTGCAGGTGTCCCGGCTGCACTCGATCTTCAACGTGACCCTCGAGGAGCCGGTGCGCGAGCTGGTGGCGGCGCTGAACGCGCACCTCGCCGCGCACGGGGCCGTGTCGTTCAAGCCGGACCCGCAGGCCGAGCTCCTGTTCCTGAACGACCAGCCGGTGCGCCCCCGGCGCAGCGCCGCGGCGCCGGTCGAGGGGCTGATCAGGTTCCTCGGCCAGCTCGGCGTGGGCGAGCTGCGCTTCCTGCGCCCCGTCGACGAGCGCGCGGTGCGCGCGTTCCTGTCGGTCGTGAAGGAGCGCGGGGCCGCCGCCGACGCCGCGGCGGTCTGTCGGCACCTGGTCGAGGGCTTCGAGGCGAGCGGCCTGACGGGCGTCGTGGCCCTGCTCTCGCGCGAGCAGGTGGCGGCCAGGGCCGTGCGCCGCGACACGATCGTCGACCAGCGGCTGCTGGCCCGCCTGGCCTATGCGCGCACGCTCACGCTCCTGCGCGAGTACCTGCGGCACATGCGCGACGCGGACCTCGAGCGCTACTTCTGGCGGCGGTTGATCCGCGCCGTGCAGGGGCTGCACGGCATGCTGGCCCGCTCCTCGCGCACCCTCCTGGCCCTGACGTTGATCAAGGACGCCGACGAGCCGGCGCTCAACCACGGCGTCAACACGTGCCTGCTCACGCTGCTCGTGGCCCACAAGGTGGGCGTCCCGCGGGCGCAGGCCGTCAACGCCGGCCTGGCCGCGCTCCTGCACGGAGTGGGCAAGTTCAGGACGGCGGCCGAGGTCCTGGCGAAGGACGAGGACGCGCGCACGCCGGCCGAGCAGCGGGAATATGACGACCACCCCTACCGGGCGGTCGGGGCGTTCCTCGAGACGCGCCGGCTCGACGACGCCCTGCTGATCGCGGCCCTGGTCGCGTTCCAGTACGAGGCCGACCACGCCCGCCGCCCGCTCCAGGACCTGCACCCGCTGGCGCGCATGGTGGCCGTGTGCGAGGCCTACGACGCGCTGACCTCGCCCGCGCCGGGGCGCCCGGCCCTGCTGCCGGACCGGGCGCTGGCGAGCATGTTCGCCGGGCGGCCGCGCGCCTTCGACGAGGCGCTCCTCGGGCTCTTCGCGGGGCTGCTCGGGCTCTACCCGCCCGGCTCGGCCGTGCGGCTCGACACGGGCGAGCTGGCGTTCGTCGTGCACCCGAACCCCGACGACCCGCGGCGGCCGCTCGTGGCGGTGGTCCGCGACGCCGCGGGGCGCGCCGTCGACGGCGCGGTCCTGGACCTGGCCGAGACCGGGCCGCGGGGCGGCCACAGGCACTCGATCGTCGGCACGGTCGACCCGATCCGGGTCGGGATCCGGCCGCCGGAGTACATGCGCGGTGAGTGACGAGCCGCGCGACGAGGTGATCCTGTTCGTCGCCGCCGAGGGCGCGCGCCGGGCCGCGCGGGTCCTCCTCGAGGGGGACGGCCTCGTGGTCAGCGAGGTGTGCGACCTCGAGCGCCTGCGCGACGCCCTGCGCACGTCCGCGCGGGCGCTCGCCGTCCTGACCGACGCGTCGGAGCCGGCGATGCTCGCCGCGGTGCGCCGCGAGCTCGCCGCGCGCGCCGACGTGGACCTGCTCGCGCCCGCGGGGCTCGGTCGGGCGCTGCTCGACGGCGGGCTCGACCGGCGCCGGGCGGCCACGTGCGCCACCGACGCCTTGCGGCTCCTCGCCGCGCAGCTCGAGCGCCGCGCGGGGCTGCCGCCGCTGGCCGAGCAGGTGGCCCAGGCGGCCGAGCTGACGGCGGCGCGGCTGGGCCTCGGCCGCCTGGTCGTCGAGGCGGTGGGCCCGGCGGCGCTCCTGGCCTGCCTGGGCCCGCTTCTGGCGCCGCCGCCTGCGCCGGGCGAGGCGCCCGCGCAGGCGGGCGTGAGCCGCGAGCTGGCGGCGGCCGCCGCCGCGGCGGGCACGCTCCGCTCGCCCTGGCCGCTCGAGGAGGTGCTGCTCGCGGTCGAGGAGCGCTTCGACGGCGGCGGGCGGCCTTCCGGGCTCGCCGGCGAGCGCATCCCGCTCGCAGCCCGGATCGTCGCGGTGGCCCGCGAGTTCGCCCGTCTGCGGGCCGCGAGTCCCGACGACGCCCGGGCGCTCCAGCAGCTCTCCGTGCGCGCGGGGCGCCAGCTCGACCCGCGGGTGGTCGACGCCTTCTTCCGCGTCATGCGCGACGCCGAGTATCTGCGGCGGGTGGAGGAGAACCCCGGCGGGCGGCTCGTCTACGTCGTCGACGCCGACCCGGCCTTCCTGGCCCTGGCGGAGCTGCGCCTGTCCGTGGCTGGGTTCGCCGTCCAGACCTACCCCGACGGCCGCGCCGCCCTCGAGGCGATCGAGGCCGCCCCGCCCGCCGCCGTGATCTCCGAGGTCGTCCTGCCGCGCTACGACGGTGTGGCGCTGCTCGCCCGGCTGCGCCGCTCGCCGGCGACGGCGAAGCTGCCCCTGTTCCTGGCCTCGACCAGCACGGACCGCCTCACCGTGACCAAGGCGCTCAAGCTGGGCGCCACCGACGTCATGGCCAAGCCGGTCGACTGGGACGTGCTCGTGCCCAAGCTGCGCGAGGTCACCGCCCGCGCCGCGACCGCGCGCCCCGGGCGCGGGGTCGAAGGCAGCCTCACCCAGCTCGCGCTGCCCGAGCTCTTGCAGGTGCTCGCGCTCGGCCGGCGCACGGCCACGATCCGCCTCGAGCGCGAGGGCGAGACCGGGTCGATCGTCCTCGAGCGCGGCGAGCCGGCCGCGGCCTCGCTCGGCGCCTGCACCGGCCTTGAGGCCTTCTGCCGGCTGGCCGGCTGGCAGCACGGCACCTTCCGGCTGGAGTCGCCCGGGAGCGCCACCCCCCGCAACCTGCACGGCGCCATCGAGTCGCTGCTGCTCGAGGCCCTGCGCCGGCAAGACGAGGCCTCGCGCGGCGCGGGGCCGGGGCTGGGCGGGGCGCTGGCGTCCTGACGGGCCGGCCTTGGCGCGGCGTTCCGAGCCGTCGGGTCATCCGCCGGGCGCGGTCAGAACCACCGGGGCGCCCGCTTCAGGTTCCAGACGAGGCAGGACCCGGCGTGGTCGCCCGAGATGAGCAGCCGGCCGTCGGGCGAGAACTCGAGCGCGCTGACCGAGCGGCCGTGATCGCCGACGGCGACGAGGGCGTCTCGCTCGCCGAGGATCTCGACGCGGCCGCCCGGCAGCGCGATGGCGACGGTCCCGTCCGGGCCGATCGCAGCGGCCGTGACGGTCAGGTCGTCGAGACGAGACGAGCGTTCGCTGCCGAGGTCGAGGCGGTGGAGCACGGCCGCGCCGTAGCTCGGCCCTCGCGCCCAGGCCAGCCAGTCGCCCCGGAACGCGAGGGGGCCCGAGCAGTTCCAGTCGGGGTCCAGGGTGCGGACGCGGGTCCACGTCGGCCCGTCGTAGACGTGCACCCGCTCCACATTCTCGATCACCGCGACCCGGTCGGAGCCGGGCGCCGCGACGAACCGGCCCCCGACGAACCCGAGCGACCGCGTGGTGCGCGCCCCGTCGGGGTCGTGCGTGCCGACCCAGAAGGCGTCGGTCGCGCCGTCGCTGCCGCCCCACAGGACGGTCCGGTCGTCCTTCGCGAACGCCACGGAGTTCAGGTGGGTGTTCGGCCGGACCGTCGCCAGCGGGCGCACCTCGCCCGTGTCGAGGTCGCAGACGACCAGGTCTCCACCCGACGCGGCGACGACGCGATCCCCTGCCGCGGACACGTCGAGCGCGAACACGGTGAGGGGGAGCGTGACGCGGCGCACGAGGCGCCCGCCGGCGTCCCACACGCGCACGCCGTCCACCGCGGCCGTGATCGTCCGGCCGTCGGGGAGGCGCCGGATCTTGCCGATCGTTCCCGCGTGGCCCCGCTCCGAGCGAACCTCGGCCCCCGAGGGGCTCTCGAAGGTCGTGACGCCGGCGCTCCAGGCGGCGTGGACCTGCGCGTCGCCCGGCGCGAACACGACCGCGTCCGCCCTGGCGCCGGCGAACCAGCTCGGCTCCGCCGGCCCGGCGGCCGCCAGGTCCCACTCCCAGAGCGCCGTCTCGGCGCCGACGACGAGGCGGGCCCCGTCGCGCGCGAACGCCAGCGAGGTGACCTCGAAGATCGCGCCCCGGCCGGCCCCCGGGGTGAGCTCACGCTCGAACCGGTCGCCGTCGGCGTCCTGGTCCTCGGGCTCGGCGGGGGGCTCGGCGTGGCGGTCGAGGCGGTGCACCTCGACGCGCCCCTCCCGCCAGCCCACCGCGAGGCGGCCGGTGGTCGAGAAGGCCAGCGTCGGGCCCACGCGCCCGCCGCGGAGGGAGCAGCGCCGCCGGCGCAGGACCCTCCCGCTCTCGACGTCGAGCACCTCGATCGCGCCGCTCTGGCCGTCGCCCCAGCGCAGGAGGGCCAGCAGCGCGCCGTCGGGATCGAGGGCCACCTGGCCGACCCGCTCCTGCGGGGCGGCGACGGGGCGCGCCCTCTCCACGTCGAACACCTGCATCTGGCCCGCGCGGGTCGCGACGGCGACCCGCCGCCCGTCGCCCGAGAACGAGGCTCGCGCGACCTTCGCGTCGACCAGCAGGTGGGAGCGCTCGCGGACGCGCGCGGTCCTGGCGTCGACGACGAGGAGCTCGCCCCCGGACGTGACGACGAGGGCCTCGCCGGCTCCGCGGCGCGCGACGGCCACCGCCCCGACCTCCGCCTCGGCGAGGTCCACCCCGGACGCGGCGTCCGAGAGCATGAGGAGCCCGTTCGCGTCATGGCGCGCGAGCGTGCGCCCCTCGTCCACGACGACGACCGACACGACCCGCGCGCTGGACGTGCTCGTCCGCGCCGCGCCGAGCCGCGCTCGAGCGCCCGCCGGGAGCGGGCCCTCGTCGTTGGCGCGCAGCGGCTGTCCCGGGACGAGCGCGGCGCCCGTCATCAAGGCGATCGCGCCCACGAGCCGTCTCAGCCAAGATGCCATGGCGTGTCCTCCAGCTGCTTCATTCGCGAGCGACCGCACCTGCTGAGCCGTGAGCGTGTCGGCAAGCCGCGATTCTCGTCGTGCACTGACCCTTGGACTCGACCTGCTCACGGTCGCGATCGGACGAAAGTCCTCAGTAGCACTGCATGATTCCGTTGGTGCGTTGACCGTCGAAGAACAGGTAGATGCTTCCCATGTCACCGAACATCAGGTCGCGGCGCTTGTGGAGTTCGCTGAGCGGGATGGGTGCGGCGACGTTGACGAACGGGTAGGCCTTGTCAGCTGCAGGCTGGATTGGCCCCAGGGTCCCCAGGAAGCGGCCTCCCGGCGACTCGTCTCCTTGGATCCACCGAGGTACGCCGCCGATCTTCGTCCCCTCCAAGACATCGAGCGTGTAGGGCATCTTGTGGTGCCGAAAGCGGTCGCCGTCGTCTGGGTAGTCGCTCGTCCGATGAATGACCCCGAAGACGGGTTCGATGAAGGGCTGCGTCGGCGGGATCTCCGCCGCCTGCACGAGGGGGTCCGCCTCGCCGATCCTGACCCACTCGAACTCGAGGGGAGAGCAGTAGCTCGGCTCGTGGACGAAGATGAGGAGGACGTCGCCGGGCAAGTCACCCACCAGATCCTTCGAATCGGCGAAGCACAGCTGTCCGACGAAGACGAGGGGTTCGCCGGTGGGTCGACGTGGCCACGGCTTCCCTGCGGCCCGGTAAGGGAGCCCGCCCACCTTGGTCGACTCGCGCTTGGAAGGCTCCCCGGCGCTGAAGATGAAGACGTCCGTGGGGACCGACCGCTTGGGAGCGCCTCCGGCGAAGACCTCCTTCCGTAGCTGCTCGACGACCGCCAGGTCATGCGGGCTCGTGATGATCTCGCTGCCCGGCGACATGAGCTTGATGTGCTTCTCCATCGCGGCTTGATCGCGATAGTCGGCCGGTCGCTGGCGAGCGCGTTCCTCGACGAACTCCCGGGCATTGGCGCGAAGCTGGTCCAGCGGGAACATCGAGATCCAGTGCGCGAGGTCGACGCGGTCGTGGACGGCCATCGTTGTGCTCCTCGACGAGGTCGGCGCGGTGTCTCCTCGTCCGCTCGCGCCATGTCGCTGCTGACCAAGAAGCGCGATGCCCACGATCGCCAGCAGCGCGACGGTCATGACGAGTGCTCGGTGCCTCCAAGCTGCGCCTGGCACGTCGTCCGTTTCCGTCGCGCGGTCGAGGTCGGTCATGACCCGTCTATCGCTCCGACCGACGCGTTGAGCCGCTCGAGCACCTCCACCGCTGGCGCTGCCAAGACCACCTCCATGAGCCACGCTGCCTTACGCGAGGGCTCGGGATTGATCTCCACGACGAGCGTGCTCGGCGACTTGGCCATCTCGATGAGCTTGGCCGCGGGATCGACGACAGCGGTCGTGCCGATGACGAGCATGACGTCGCAGCGCTGGGCAGCCTGAGCGGCCCGCAGCATGCGGTCCAAGGGTAGCTGCTCGCCGAACCACACCTCGCCCGGGCGAAGGAGAGCACCGCAGTAGATGCAGGTCGGCGGCATGCTGCGGTACTCGAGAGCGGTGTCGCGCCAGCGCCGCGGCGACTCGACGCAGGAGAAGGCGCAACCCACGTCCCAGATCGAGCCGTGCAACTCGATCACCGAGATCGTCCCTGCCGCATCGTGCAGACCGTCAACGTTCTGCGTGAGGACGGTGAAACCCGGCAATCGCCGGCTCCAGTCGGCGATGATCTCGTGCGCTCGGTTCGGCGCGCAGCCCGCGATCTGCGCCTTGCGCTCCAGCGTCCACTCCCACACGAACCGCGGGTCGCGCCGGAACCCCTCGACGCTCGCCAGGTCCTCGGCGCGGTGGGTGTTCCAGAGACCCCCCTCGCCGCGGAAGGTCGGGACCCCGCTCGCGGCGGAGATACCCGCGCCGGTGAGCACGGTCGTCTTCCATGCCTCGCGAAGGCGTCGCGCGACCTCTTCGAGCGTCGCGTCGTCCATTACGCCAATGTAACGGGCCCGGCATCGGCCAGCACGGCGCGGTCGTCGCGCCACGTGGCGCGCGGCGCGCCCACGTCGCGCGCGGGGCGCCGCGGACCGACGACCCCCAGTTCACCGAGCAGAGCGTCGCGCGCCGCTCTCCGCGGTAGTCGCCGCGGAGATTCGTCACGCTTCCTCACCGCCCCGAGCGCGCGCGTCCTCACCGCTCGCCTGGCGTCGTCCCGCGTGGTCCCGCCAATGGCGTTAGATATGGCTACACGGCCCCGTTCGGAACGCAAAGGGCCGCCCTCACGGGCGGCCCTCCTCTGACCATCGGACGCGGTATCTGTCGATCAGCGCGTCGGTTGCGTCGGACCTCGTGAGGCCCTTTCTCAGAAGCGGGTGATGAGACTCGAACTCACAACCCTCAGCTTGGGAAGCTGATGCTCTACCATTGAGCTACACCCGCAGAGCGAAGCCCGAGCCTACCAGAGCGCGCGTGGGACGGCAAGCCACCGGCGGCGTGGGGAGCGGCTACGATCGGGCCGGTGACGACGGACGAGCGACTCAGGCGGCTGCACCGCGCGACGGCGGGGCTGGGGACCGACGCGGATCGGGCGAGGCTGCTGGTCGAGCGGGTCCGGGCGGGGGTCCTGAGCCCGGAGCGGGTGAGACTCGCGGCGGCGTTCGGCCACCGGGTGGCCTGCCTGGCCGTCGGAGGACGCGCGCCGGTCGAGGACGTCGGCGCGCTGGCCGACCTCGACCTCGGCCCCGAAGCACGCGCCCGGGTCGCCCTGGCCGCGGCGAGGGTGGCGCTGGCGGCGGCCGGCAAGGGCACCGACCTGGCCCGCGTCCACGCCGGACTCACCGAGTGGGTCCGGTCCGGAGGCCGCACACCGCCGCCGAGCGAGCCGCGCCGCAAGGTCCTGTGCGTCAAGTTCGGCAAGGGCGTGCCGGCGACCTACCGGAGCTGCTACGCCGACGGCGAGAACCTGGCCCGATACCTGGCCCGCGTCGCGACCGAGGACGCCGAAGCCCGCGAAGACCTGCGCCGCGTCGCCAACGGCGCCCGCCGCTGGGCCACCGGCGAGGTCGCAGCCCTCGCCCGCGAACGCGGCGAGTGGACCGAGTGGTGGACCGAGGCCGGACCCGCCGCCACCCGGGCCGTCACCGACGCCGTCCGCCGTGAAGTCGTCCCCTGGGCCCTCGGCGAAGCCGACCCGCTCGCCCGACCCGACCGCTGACCCCCCAGATCACCCCCCGCGCTGTGTAACCTGCCGCCCTGCGGAGGTGACTCGTGCGCAACCCCTGGCCGCTCCTCTTGTCCCTGGCCCTGTGCGTCGGCTGCCCAGGAGGCGGAGGAGGAGGCGGCGGCGGAGGCGGTGGCGGCGAGCAGCCCGCGCCCCAGCCGCAGCCGCAGCCCGAGCCCGGCCGCGCGACGGTCGCGGCGCCGCTGGAGGAGGAGCCGGCGCCGTCGGGCCCGCCCTTCGTGCTCGGCGAGGCCACGGCGCCGGGTCAGGCGTGGGAGGCCACCCCGCAGGCGGACGCGAAGCCCCTCGACGACGCCGCCACCCAGGCGCTGCTCGACCGTCTGCCGGCGCTGGAGAAGGAGCCCGGGGCAGAGTTCGCGCGTCGCGAAGGGCCGCCGCCCCCGCCCCTCACCGGCGAGACGGTGCAGCAGCCGTTCCCGCCGCCGCCCGGCCCGCCGCCGGCGGAGGTCGCGCCGAGCGGGCCGCTCGAGGTCGTGCGCCACATGCCCGAGGGCGACGTGCCGCTGGCGCCGCACCTCTCGATCACGTTCTCGCACCCCATGATCCCCGTCGGCACCCTCGACGCCGTGGCGCAGGAGAAGGTCCCCGTGCGCCTCGTGCCGCAGCCCGCCGGCCGCTGGCGCTGGATCGGCACGCGGACCCTGCTGTTCGAGCCCGAGTCGCGCTTCCCCATGGCCACCGAGTTCACGGTCGAGGTCCCGGCCGGCGCCGCGGCCGCCGACGGGGCGACGCTGGCCGCGCCCGTCCGGTGGACGTTCCGCACGCCGCCGCCGAAGCTCGTCCACGGCTCGCCCCAGGGCGGCCCCGTGCGCCGCGACCCGACCTTCGTGGCCACCTTCGACCAGGAGATCGACCCGGCCGCCGTCCTCGCCGCCGCCGTCGTCCGCGCCGGCGACGCGACCGTGGTCGTGCGCGCGGCCACCGCCGCCGAGCTCGACGCCGTCGCGACGCAGCTCCAGCCCGGCCGCTCGGTCGCGTTCGTCGCCGAGGCGCCCCTACCCGCCGACGCGACCGTCACCGTCACCTTCGGCCCGGGGACGCCGTCGGCCGAGGGCCCGCGCCGCACGACCGAGCCGGCCTCGTTCTCGCTGCGCACCTTCGGCCCGCTCCGCGTCACCGAGCACCGCTCCGGCTGGGGCCGCGGCGACTGCCCGCCCGGCGCGCCGTTCATGATCACGTTCTCGAACCCGATCGACGCCGACGCCCTGACCCCCGACATGATCACCCTCGCGCCGGAGGTGCCGGGCCTGCGCGTCACGGCCCACGGCAGCACCGTGCACCTCCAGGGCGCCACCGCCGCCAACACGCGCTACGAGGCGACGCTCTCGCCGGCGCTCAAGGACGTCTTCGGTCAGACCCTCGGCGCCCCGGCCACGCTCGGGTTCGCCACGACCGCCCCCCACCCGGCGCTCGTCGGCCAGGCCGGCGACATGGTGATCCTCGACCCCGCCGGCAAGCCGCGCCTGACGTTCACCTCGATCTCCGTGAAGAAGCTGCGCGCGCGCGTCCACGCCGTCGACCCCGCCAAGGACTGGGCCGCCTACCAGGAGTGGCGCCGCGGCCTCTGGCGCGACGCCACGCCGCCCATGCCCGGCCGCAAGGTGAGCGACGTCGACGTGTCGGTGAAGGGCAGCCAGGAGGCCTGGGCCGAGACGACGGTCGACCTGTCGGCCGCCCTCAAGGACGGGCTCGGCCACGCCGTCGTGCTCGTCGAGCCGGTCGACTGGCCCGCCCGCGACTACGGCCGCCGCCCGCGCCTCGCCGCGTGGGTCCAGGGGACCCGCCTGGGTCTCGACGCGCAGCACGACGCCACCCACCTGCTCGCCTGGGTCACGCAGCTCGCCGACGGCGCCCCCGCCGCCGGCGCGGAGGTGCGCCTCCTCCCCGCCGACGCCCGGGCCGAGGCCGGCGCCGACGGCGTCGCCCGGCTGACCCTCCCGCCGCCCGCGCGCTCCTCCTCCGACTGCGCCCTCCTGGCGACCCTCGGCGCCGACGTCGCGCTCCTCCCCGGCGACTGGAGCAGCCGCGACCCCGGCAGCGAGCTGCGCTGGTTCACCTTCGACGACCGCCACCTCTACCGCCCGGGGGAGCAGGTCCGCGTGAAGGGCTGGGTGCGCCACGTCGACCACCGCGTCGGCGGCGACGTGCGCCCCGCGCCGGCGAACCTCACGACCACCCGCTTCGTCGTCCGCGACGCGCGCTGGCAGGAGGTCACCAGGGGCGAGGCGCGCTTCGACCCGCTCGGCGGCTTCGACCTCGCCTTCACCCTCCCCGACACCGTCAACGTCGGTCAGGCCGTCGTCGAGTTCGACCGCGGGCACCACCACGCCTTCCAGATCGCCGAGTTCCGCCGGCCCGAGTTCGAGGTCACCGTCTCCCCGGCCGGCGCCGGCCCGGCGCTGGCGACCGAGGACGCCGTCTTCACCGCCGCCGCCGCCTACTTCGCGGGCGGCGCCCTCCCGGGCGCGAAGGTCACCTGGCGCGCGACGGCGCGCCCGACCCACTTCACCCCGCCCAACCGGCGCGACTTCCTCTTCGGCGAGCACGTCCCGTGGTGGCTCCGCGGCTGGTCCGACGCCGGCGACATCGAAGACCACCCCCGTCGGGGCCGCCGCCTGCCTGGCCGCCCCTCGGCGTCCCAGGACGTGGCCACCCTCGCGGGGACGACCGACGCGCAGGGCAAGCACCACCTGCGGGTGACGCTCAACCGCCTCGCGCGCCCGCTGGCGATCACCGCCGAGGCCACCGTCCAGGACGTCAACCGCCAGGCCTTCGCCGGCGTGAGCACCGTCCTGGCCCACCCGGCCGCCGAGTACGTGGGCGTGCGCCCGCGGCGCCCCTTCTTCCGCCAGGGCGACCCGCTAGCGCTCGACCTGCTCGTCGTCGGCCTCGACGGCGTGGCCGTCGCCGGCCGCGCCGTCCACGTCGAGCTCGCCCGCCTCGAGTGGGACTGGGACCACCGCGGGCTGCGCGAGAAGGTCGTCGAGCGGCACGCCTACGCGCTCACCTCGGCCACGGACCCGGTCTCGCTGGAGCACGCGCGCCCCGCCGGCGGCACGTGGCGGATCACCGCCCGCGCCCGCGACGCGGCCGGCCGCGTCGCACGCACCACCACCCAGCTCTGGGTCGCCGGCGGCGCCGCGCCCGCCACGCGCGAGGTCGAGGAGGCCAAGGTCACCCTCGTCCCCGATCGCGAGACCTACGCCCACGGCGACACGGCCGAGGTGCTGGTCGTCGCCCCGTTCGCGCCGGCCGAGGCGCTCGTGACCCTGCGCCGCTCGGGCCTCGTGCGCCACGAGCGGCTGCGCCTCGAGACGACCACGCACGTCCTCGAGGTGCCGATCGACGACGCCCTCGTCCCCGACGTCACCCTGCACCTGGCCCTCGTCGGCGCGGCGCCGCGCGAGGACGCCCCGGGCGCCACGCGCCCCGCCTTCGCCGCCGGGCAGGTGACGCTCTCGGTCCCGCCGCGCCGCCGCACGCTCGCCCTCGAGGTCGCCCCCGCCCGGCGCGACCTGGAGCCCGGCGGCACGACGGCGGTCGACCTCGTCGTCCGCGATCACGCGGGCGAGCCCGTCCGCGACGCCGAGGTGTGCCTCGCCGTCGTCGACGAGGCCGTCCTCATGCTCGCCGGCCACGCGATCCCCGACCCACTGGGCGTGTTCTACGCCCCCCGCGGCCCCGGCGCCGGCGACGCGCGCGCCCGGCGCTTCCTGCGCCTGCAGGCGCCGGACCTCGCCGCCGCCGCGGAGGAGGCCAAGGCGCTCGGCGCCGAGGCGATGGACGGCGCCCCGCCGCCGGGCGCCGCCATGCGCGCGCGCGCCGGCGCGCCTGGCGGCGTGGGCGGCGGCGGCGACGCCGCCCCGCCGATCGCCCTGCGCAAGGACCTGAGTCCGATCGCCCACTGGTCGCCCCGCGTGCGCACCGACGGCGCCGGTCGGGCGAAGGTCGACCTGAAGCTGCCCGACTCGCTCACGCGCTGGCGCCTCGTCGCCGTCGCCGCCGCCGGCGACGCCAGCTTCGGCGCCCGCGAGGAGACCGTCACGGCCCGCCTGCCGCTCATGGTCCGCCCGTCGGCGCCGCGCTTCCTCAACTTCGGCGACCGCTTCGAGCTGCCGGTCGTCGTCCAGAACCAGACCGACGCGCCGCTCGAGGTCGACGTGGCCGTGCGCGCCTCGAACCTGGCCCTCACCGCGGGCCAGGGCCGCCGCCTGACGATCCCCGCCCGCGACCGCCGCGAGGTGCGCTTCCCCGCCGCCGCCGATCGCGCCGGCCGCGCGCGCCTGCAGGTCGTGGCCGCGGTCACGGCAACGCCCGCGACGGCCGACGCGCAGGAGCTGACGCTCCCCGTCTGGACGCCGGCCACGTCCGAGGCCTTCGCCACCTACGGCGTCGTGGACGAGGGGGCCATGGCCCAGCCGATCGCTCCGCCCACGGACGCCTGGCCCGAGTTCGGCGGCCTCGAGGTCACGACCTCGTCGACGCAGCTCCAGGCGCTCACCGACGCCGTGATCTACCTCGTCGAGTACCCCTTCGGCTGCGCCGAGCAGGTCGCCTCGCGCGTGCTGGCCCTCGTGGCCGTGCGCGACGTCCTGCAGGCCTTCGCCGCCCCGCAGCTCCCGTCCGAGGCGCGCCTCGCCGAGGCCGTCGCCGCCGACCTCGGGCGCCTGCGCGAGCTGCAGCACCCGTCGGACGGCGGCTGGGGCTTCTGGCGCGCGGACGAGCCGAGCTGGCCGTACCTGTCGCTCCACGTGCTCCACGCGCTCGCCCGCGCCAAGGAGAAGGGCTACCCGGTCGAGCCGGGCATGCTCCGCCGGGCGCACGACTACGCGCGGCAGGTCGAGAAGCGGATCCCGTCCTACTACTCCGTCGAGTCGCGCCGCGCCCTGATCGCCTACGCGCTCCACGTCCGCGCCCGCCTGGGCGACGCCGACCCGGCGCGCGCCCGCTCGCTCCTGCGCGAGAGCGGCGGCGTGGCGGCCGTGGGCCAGGGCCTCTCGTTCGAGGCCGCCGGCTGGATCTACCCGCTCTTGCGCCAGGGCGCGCCCGACGAGGCGAAGGCGCTCCGCCGCCACCTCGGCAACCGCGTCGTCGAGACGGCCGGCGCGGCGCACTTCGTCACCGGCTACACCGACGGCGCGCACGTGCTCCTCCACTCGGCGCACCGCGTCGACGGCGTGCTCCTCGAGGCGCTCCTCGACGACCCGGCCGAGGTCGCGGGCGACCTCGCGCCCAAGCTCGTGCAGGGCCTCCTCGGCCACCGGCGGCGCGGTCGCTGGACGAACACGCAGGAGAACGCCTTCGTGCTCCTGGCCCTCGACGCCTACTTCCGCGCGGCCGAGAAGGTCACGCCCGACTTCGTCGCCCGCGCCTGGCTGGGCGAGGCCTTCGCCGGCGAGCACGCCTTCCGCGGCCGCACGACCGAGCGCGCGCGGATCGACGTGCCCATGGCGACGCTCCAGACCTTCGCCGCCGACGGCGCGCCGCCGCGCCTGACGCTCGCCAAGGACGGGCCGGGCCGCCTCTACTACCGCGTCGGCCTGCGCTACGCGCCGCGCGACCTGGCCCTGGCGCCGCTCGACGCCGGGTTCTCGGTCGAGCGCCGCTACGAGGCGGTCGACGACGCGGGCGACGTGCGCCGCGACCCGGACGGCACCTGGCGGATCAAGGCCGGCGCGCGCGTCCGCGTGCACCTGACGATGATCGCCCAGGCGCGCCGTCACCACGTGGCCCTCGTCGACCCGCTCCCGGCCGGCCTCGAGCCGCTCGACCCGGCCCTGCGCGCGACCGGCGCCCTCTCCGCCGAGGCCGTGACCGCGCAGCCCGGCCCCGGCTGCGGCTGGTGGTGGTGGACGCGCACCTGGTACGAGCACTCGGGCCTGCGCGACGAGCGCGCCGAGGCGTTCACGTCGCTCCTGTGGGAGGGCGTGCACACGTTCAGCTACTCGGCGCGCGCCACGACGCCCGGGACCTTCGTCGCCCCGCCGGCCAAGGCGGAGGAAATGTACGCCCCGGAGACCTTCGGCCGCAGCGGGAGCGACCGCGTGGTCGTGGAGTGAGGCCTACAGCAGGTTCCTGAGCGTCACGACCTTGGCGAACGTCACGCGCACCCAGTCCTCGGGCCCCGTGCGGCGGGCCAGCGTGAAGCGCACCTCGAGGCGCGCCCGCTGCGGCGGGGCGGCGGCGACGCCCACCTGCGTGAAGGCGGGCAGCTCGGCCGGGTCGTCCGACGCGCCGACGACGTCGTCGAGCAGCGGCACGGCCAGCCCGCTGGCCGTGTCGACCCGCACGAGCTGCAGCCGGTCGGCGGGGCCGCCGGGGCGCGGGCGGAACTGGTAGACGACGCCGGGCCCGGTGAGCGCGGTCGAGGTCGGCCCCGACCAGCCGACGACGGGGAAGAGCTGGATGGCGCGGTCGGCGCCGGCGGCGGTCGGCGTGAAGGCGACGCCGTCCCAGGCGCCGACGACCTGCGTCACGCCCGCGTAGTCGGCCGACGCCAGCTCGCGCTCGACGCGCCGCAGGGTCGCCTCGCCCACGGCGAGCACGTGGGCGCGCACCGACCCCTCGACCGAGGGCCGCTGCCCGGCCATGAGGGCCGAGAGGGCCAGGAGGACCAGCAGCGCCGTGATCGTCACGACGACCACGACCTCGAGCAGCGAGTGGCCGCGCCGGCGGCGAAGGTCAGCGGACACCGAACACCTCCTCGTCGTGGTCGTCGTCCCCGGCCTCGTCGGGGTGGTCACGCAGGTAGTCGGCGACGCCCTCGTAGCCGGCGGCGGCGGCGCGCGCGGCGAGCGCCTCGGCCGCCTCGCGCCGCTCGAGCCAGCGCAGCCAGCGCGGCGCGCTCAGCGGCAGGTCGACCTTGAGGTGGCGGCG